>JAFGXD010000010.1 GCA_016936815.1 Bacteroidales bacterium | reverse complement strand
GGTGTTGCAGCAATGGGCATGGAAAAGATTGACTTTATTTGGTACTTAAAAAAGATTAGCCTTCTTGCTTTAATTGGATATCTTGCCGGAGCATTCTTGTATATTGCAATGTTTGGTATGTAAAAAAAAAATCTTTGCCTTCGGCGTTTTATATTTTTGTGGTTTGTGGTTAAATCGTTTGTGGTTTGTGGTTAACACGTTTGTAGTTTGTGGTTAATGCGTTTGTGGTTTGTCTTAACTTAAAACTAAAAACTCGCCAACACTGTTTTATTTGAATAAAAGACAGACAATAGAATATTTATTTAACTTTGCAAACATAAAATTTGATTTGTACTCACCTTTTTGGCAGGAAGAAATAATTGCTTAAAGTTGCGGAGATTTCAACTTTTTTTATAAACAAAACTTATAAAATGCAAGGTTTTTTAAATAAGAAATATCCGTTTAACGACGACCTTAAATATAATTCAAAGCTTATTCTATTTATTAGCCTTGGTGTATTAGGTTTTATTCTAGTTTTTCAACCTATTGAAAGAGAAATGTTTACAAATATGGAATTATTTTATCTGGCAATAGGATTAGCAATTTCCACTTTCTTTGTACTATCTTTTAATCTAATAGTAATACCGAGCTTCATCCCTAAACTATTCGATAATGAAAAATGGAATATAAAAAGAGAAATTATCTGGAACTTATGGACATTAATTTCCATTTCTGCTTGTTATTACTTATTTTATACTAAACTTTATGGAATAATTTCTATAAGCCTTTTCGATTTATGGAAAGTGGCGGTGATTGGTTCTATTCCAATTGCTGTACTTATTGTAATTAACCACAACAGGTTACTTAGGTATAATCTTAAATCTTCCAAACAACTTAATTCTTACCTTTTGGAACGAAATACTCTAAAAGAAAAACTTATTCATTTTGACTCAGATTACAAAAAAGATGATTTTATTGTAAAAGCCGAAGCAATAGTAGTAATAAGAGCTGCGGACAATTATATAGAAATTTTCTATAAAGCAGAAAATGAGATAAAAAAGCAAATGATTAGAAATACCATGAGAAACGTTGAAAACATAATTAAGGAGTTTAATTTTATCATTAAATGTCACAGATCATTTATTGTAAATACAAATCATATTAAGGAGGTTCTTGGTAACTCGCAAGGATATAGGCTATTTTTTGAAGGTTTGGATTTTCAAGCTTTGGTTTCTCAATCATTTGTAAGCGATTTTAAAAAACATTTTAATATTTGATTTTTTTCACCCCTAAATTACCTTTTTTCGCCCCTAAATATTTTACTTGCCCCCTTTTATTCAAAACATCATCCCTTAAAAAAAATAGTGCTAAAAATAATAATAACTTTGCACCAAATTAAAAAAGTGAAATGCAAGAAAAAGCAATTAATTTAAAAGAAGTTTTTAGAAATCATAAGTCCAAAACTTTTAGAAAAATGCCAGGATTTATTATTCACATTCTGGCTGTAATAATTAAACAAAAACAGTTGAATTATTTAATTTCTAAGTTTCATGACACACCGGGAAAGGATTTTTCCGGAAAAGTGCTAGAAGAATTAAATATTAAAGCGAACTACATTGGTTTAGAGAATTTGCCCGATAATCCTAAATGTTTTTTTGTTGCAAATCACCCATTTGGAGTAGCAGACGGGTTAATATTTCTAAACACCATTGCTGTGAAATATAACACCTTAAAAGCAATTGGTAATGAGGCATTTATGTTCGTGCCACAAATTAAAACCATTATTGCCGCAGTAAATGTTTTCGGAAAAAACAGTAAAGATTATATTATGGAATTAGAAAAAGTTTACAATTCCAATGAACCAATTGTGCATTTTCCGGCAGGACTCGTTTCTAGAATAATTGATGGAAAAATTCAGGATAGTGAATGGCAGAAAAGCTTTGTTACTAAGGCTATTAAATGCGAAAGGGATGTTGTTCCAATTTATTTCCACGGTAAAAATTCAAATACCTTTTATTCAATTTTTAGAATTAGAAAATTTTTGGGAATAAAAACTGTGCTTGAATTAATGTTGCTTCCCAGTGAATTATTCAAAAAGAAAAACAAAACAATAACTGTGGTTATTGGAAAACCAATTTCTTATAAAAAATTCGATAATTCTAGAACCCATTCAGATTGGGCTTCCTGGGTAAAATCGGAATTATATTACTTGAAAGAGCAATATTCAGAAGAAATTAAAAATACAAAAAATATTAAATTATAGTTACATCTGAACACAGAAAAAAAAGAATACAGATGAATTCGTTTAAAATTAAGGATTTAGAAGTAAAACTCCCTATTATTCAGGGAGGCATGGGAATTGGAGTATCCTTATCGGGTCTTGCTTCTACAGTTGCTAATGAAGGTGGTATTGGCGTAATTGCCGCAGTTGGAATTGGAATGAAAGAGCCCGATTACAAAAAGCATGTTGAAGCTGCAAACAAAATTGCCCTAAAAAAGGAAATTATTAAGGCCAGAAGCAAAACAAACGGTGCAATTGGGGTAAATATCTTACTTGCTTTAACCGATTACGACAGTCTGGTTAATGTTGCTATTGAAGAAGGTGTTGATATTGTTTTCGTCGGTGCCGGATTGCCTCTACAAATGCCTGCAAATCTAGAAAAATACAATACTAAATTTGCTCCCAAAATTTCTTCACCAAGAGCTGCTAAAATTATTTTTAACCACTGGGCCGAAAAATACAACCGAGTTCCCGATGCCGTGGTTGTTGAAGGTTCTATGTGTGGCGGTCATGTTGGTTTTAAGAAAGTTGACCTTATTAACCGTTCTGCTCGTCCTTTAATTGATATTGCTGCTGAGGTTGTTAGGGAAATAGACCATTTTCAACAAAAGTTCGGTATTGCCATTCCCGTTATTGCAGGGGGTGGAATTTATACCGGAAGTGATATGTACAAAATAATGCAGGTTGGGGTAACTGCCGTAAAAATGGGAACCCGATTTGTTACCACTCACGAAAGCGATGTTTCTATAGATTTTAAACAAAATTACATAAATTGCAAAGAAGAAGATATTGTTATTATCGACAGTCCTCTTGGTCTTCCCGGCAGGGTTATTAGAAATGCTTTTGTAGACGAAATTCTTGCAGGCAAACAACGGCCTGTTAATTGTCAGTGGAGATGCATTAAGTCTTGCGATTTTAGAAATGTTCCTTTCTGCATTGCCGAAGCTTTGCTGAATTCAACAAAAGGCGATTTCGAAAATGGTTTTTCTTTCGCCGGAAGTAATGCATATAGAGCTAAAGAAATAATTTCGGTACACGAAACATTCGAGCAAATTAAACAAGAATACTATCAGGAAAAACTCTTCTCAGAATCAAAAGCTATTTAACAACAACAAACGACAAAGGCTAAAAATTAGAATCGAAATTGAGAAATTGAGAAATTGCGAGATTGCGATGAACAAAATAGAATTCTAGCCTGAAAGTAAATGTCCTAATCTATCTTTTCTCAATATCAATAGCCACTTTTCTGTTTCCATCGAATAGTGGATCGTTACTGGTAAGCTTGCCTCTATAAACATGAGCAGCCTCTCTGCAACCTCCGTCGCAATTGCTTATTAATGTGCACGATTCACACATTTGAGGATGATATTCTCTAAATACAAAATGTTTCCAATAAGGATTATGTTTTAGCTTTTCAATTTCTGAAATATGTTCTAGTTTTACAGGAGAATGATTACATGTTCTTATGTGGCCATCAGGACTTAATACAAAAAAGTCTTTTGCAGCAGAACATCTGGTTCCAACTCGTAGATTTGTGAATTTTTTATTCAATACCAAGCAAAGGGGTAATTCAGTACCAACAGATCCATTTCGGTTTGCTGTCCTTAATATGCTGTCGGCTGTAATTAGCATGTTTTCAACTTGTTCAGAACTAAGCAATAATTCATCTACATGCTTTAAACCTCGTCCTCCTGGCAAAAAGCGGTTAAGTAGTATATTCGAAGCTCCCGCCAAAAGCGCATAAGAAATGGTTTCTTCTAGCTCGAAAAAATTTATTTTGGTAACCGAAATATTTGCAGTGGTGGTAATGCCTAATTCATTTGCCATAGAAAACAAATCTAGAATTTTCTGAGGATTACCGCTGCCTGTATGTTGTTTGTAGGTTTCTAATCCCGGCAAACTTAGTGAAAGTTGAATATTGTGTTTTTTAATAAATTCGAGTGTAGATTTGTCAATTAGCTGACCATTGCTTATTACAAATAGGTTAGGAGGTGAAAGGGTTTCATTAAGATTTTTATCTATATGCCTTGCTTTTAACCCCGATGCAAATTCAATAATTTCGAAAATACCTTCCTTTAAAAATGGTTCTCCTCCGGTAAATGAGAAACTTATTACCCCCATTTCTACTAGTTTTTCTAAACTTTGCTTCCATTGTTCAATGGTTTGTTCTTTGTTGGTGGCATATTCCGAATTTGGTGCTTCCCAGGGACAAGAACAGAAAAGACAAGTATGATTGCATTTGTAAGTCATCTCCAAAACTGCCGATATTGGCAAAAAGGATGGTGCAAGTATTGAAGAAATCATAAGTACTAATTTAATTCAACTCCAAGCAATTGCTCAAGTCTCTCAATTCTTTCTTTTAGAGGAGTTTCTCTTTCGTAAAAATCAGTATGTTTTAATTTGCCATTAAGAAATTCTAAAAGAATTACAAGATCTTCATCGCTAACATTACAAATTTTTGTTGTATCTTTTGTTCCCGGAATATTTGTGAGTAAACAGAAAGCCGGGGTTTCAACATTCGGACTGCATGTTTTGCAAAACTGCGATTCGTCTATTTTTAGGTTAATTTGTTCAATTTTTCCTGAAAGATGTCGCAGACCATCCAGATTATTTTGAATATTATTTACTACAAAAAATTGATCCTCGTTATAAAGAGTTTTTTCACCGCAAACAGGACAAACATATTCAACCGTTGGGGGGGGCATTGCCATATCGTAACACATGGCGCCAAAAGAAAGGTCTGTTGGCGCAGGTGTTTCAGCCAGTTTCGTTAGCATTTTTTTAATTTCAGTCTTCGAATATCTTTTAATTGTTTCAACTCCGGAATTGCCGGTAACAGGCTGAATACTATCGTTTCCATTTTCATTTCCAACTTTGGCATCTTTTGCGGGTTTCGACTTACAGCCAACAAAAATACTAGAGATAATAACTGCTAAGGAGATTAGTTTTTTCATGCTTTTTTTGGTTTTTGTAAAGGTATTGAATTTGGGTAAAATATTAATTATTTTTTCCTAATAATTATTCCAAAAGAAGTATGAAGTCGATTTCTACTCCCCCATCTTCTTATATTCAAAATCTATTCTATCAGAATTATCTCCAACTGTTTGCTCAATATTCGTGATTTTTACGGCAACATACTCTTCCATATTTCTCAATTTGGCAATAAAAATATCTTCCTCAGTGAAATTTGTTATGTATGTTTTAACATTTGAAATAGTTGCCCCGGTAAAAATATCAACAGCATCTTCATAAGGAGCATTTTCAAAATCGAAATAATTGGCTTTAACAAATCTTGTGTTGTTCTCCGATTTCAGCATAAGCTTAAAAAAGAATGGCTCTATTAAATATACATAAGCGGTATCGTTTACCAAATCCCTGTCCTTTGGTAAACTACTCCAATAAAGCGGTTCATCGTTTAGCAAATCCCACCCGTAATTATTTGCTCCAAGTCCATTATAAACCGATTCGGTAAAATGCAGATTCATTGGTGTTTGCGGTGCATTTGTAAGTATATTTATAGTCTTTACCCCTACCCTCTCAAATTCATCCTTTACTATAAACCACCATTCCTCAGTTGTAGCAAGGGGATTAGAGGTAAAATACCATTCTCCCGAAAAACTTGTAAGGTCGCTTAATGCTGAATCTATTTCAGTAATAAATAAACTTCCGTATTTTCTTCTTATTATCAACTGCTTAAGCTTTCCTTGTGTGTATTCACTGCTAATAGCCTCTATACCAATTCTAAAAAATTTGTTCTGTTGAATGGTTATATCTCCCGAAACAAAATCAGTTCCGCTTACCAAACTAATTTCAGGAGCTAAGGTAAAAAACTCAATCTCTATTTCGCTTTCATTTCTAATTCCCTTTTCATCAACTACAGAAAACAAATATTTAATTGTTCCACCTTGCTCTTCGGGTAAAATATCTATTTCAAATTCAAATTTCTGTAAACTTACAATTGTATCAAGAATTATTACCCCCGAACCATCAGTAAAACAAGTTATTATAATACTCTTTAATAAATTCCCCGAGTTTTTATTTGCCTCCGCTTGCAAACCTATTTTGACTAAATTACCCGCTTCAATGGTGCTATCGCTATATATATAGGCGTTTCCTTTCAGAAAATTAATGTCAGGCAACCATTCTTCCTCAGGTTGATGTTTACAAAAGTTAAAAACCAAAACACTAAGTAAGATGATTAAGAAAATAATTCTGGTCACTGGCAGTTTTTATATAAATTAAGTTTTTTCATATAATAGGCTCAAAAATAGGGATAAATGGACAAATTAGCAATTATTTATAGTTTTATTAATATTATTGGATAAAAGCAGAAAAATCAATATTTATAGCTATTTCATAAAAAAGAGAATTTGTGTTTTAACAATTTTTTATACATTTTTTCCTAATATTGCTTATTAAAATAGTTTTGTAATTGAAAAATATTATATATTTGTAGCCAAATTAAATCATTTATAGTATTCATTAATTAAAATTTTATAACTATGAAAAAGACTCTCAACATTTTTCTTTCTATGCTAATGGTAGCAGCAATTACTGCAAGTTTCACAGGTTGTGGCGGTGGTGAAGAAGATCCAATCCCTCCAACAGTATCAGTATCT
The DNA here is from genome assembly GCA_016936815.1 of Bacteroidales bacterium. Taxonomy (GTDB): domain Bacteria; phylum Bacteroidota; class Bacteroidia; order Bacteroidales; family GWF2-38-335; genus GWF2-38-335. The sequence continues at coordinate 16,487 of JAFGXD010000010.1, read as the reverse complement.
CAAGACGTTAACGACGCTTGGAGAGCTGACACAGTAACTTTCACTATTCAAATGAGTACAAACGAAAAATTAGCTGAATTAGAAATTTCTTCAGATTTCACTACTCAAAATGCAACAATTACCGAGTTTACAGGAACTAACTCAGCAACTCACGTTTACACATTTGTTGTTCCCGGAACTGTTAGCGATGGTGACTACATTACTATTACTTTTAAAGTAACAGACAACAAAGGTGAATTTACAACCAAAACTGCTAACATTAATGTTAATGAGCCTGGTCCTATTGGAACTACTTTGGAATATGAAAACACAACTGGTGTTGTTTGGAATTTGATTGGACCAAACCAAGGTGCTTGGGACTTAGTTGCAAATACTGGCCTTTCTTCATCAGCTGCCGATGCAAACAAAGACATGAAAAACACAACTACTGTTTCTACAGGTTGGACAAACGCATGGACTGCTGCAAACGCAACTATGTTTGTTAAAGCAAACTCTTTTGACTATGCTGCTGGAACTCTAGAAGATGCTACTACTGCTTATGGCGCAGGAACTGCTACAGGAACTGTATCTGACCCAGCTGTTAATGACATTTACATTGCTAAATTAAGAGGTGGAACTAACTACGTTGTTATTAAAGTTACTGGTGTTACTGTAACTGCTTCTGATAACCTTGACAAAATTAGTTTCTCATACAAGAAAGTTGCTGCTACAACTGGTAGCTAATTCTTAATAATATTCTAAAAAACCCCGAAGTTTCGGGGTTTTTTTTTGTCTAATTCTAACCAACATCAACTATTTTCCTGTTCAAAATCATACCAAACCCTGATATTACTCATTTAATAAAATCGTAATTATTGAGGCAATAATACTTTTTCACAGAAACCAAAACAATTAGTTATTCCTTGTTTTCTGTACCAATCTTAAAACCAATCCTTCTACGGTTGCTATCTTTCTCATTTTTTTCCATCAACTCTTCAAAATAGCTAAAAACCAATTCAATATTCTTATCTTGATTTTCAATCTTTCTTTTGATATTTTCTAGTTCAATCCTAAAATTCAAACTTTCTTTTAATATTTGCCTCAATCGTGTAAAAACTCTCATCAAATGAATATTTACATCAATAGCTTTTTCACTCGACAGAACACTTGAAAGCATTAATACTCCATGTTCAGTAAATGCCATTGGAGCATATCTTGTTCCACCCCAACTTGAGGTGCCAAAATGACTCCTCAAGTTGGCAAACTCTTTTTTTTGAGTTCAAACATATTTTTATTCCAATCAAATTCCATATTAGAAATAAATTAATGTCTTTGAAATGAAAAAGCCAGCTTTTCCTGCTCAAAATCATACCAAACCCTGACCTAACTCATTTATTAAAAATGTAATTTTGAGGAATTTTGATTTTTAATAATTTCTATTCTTACTTATACTGTAATATGCACAAAATTAGCAAACACCCAATTTTAGATGTACCCCAAACAGAAAAAAGCAGCTTTACTTTTCAGGGAAAAACTGTTGTGGCAGAAATAGGCTTTACTATTGCCGCTGCGCTACATCAGGCCGGATTCCCCGTTCATTCTCATAGCTTGAACAACAGAAACCGTAGTCTGGAATGTGGTATTGGTAAATGCGGCGCTTGCGAAATGCTTGTTGATGGAACTATACGTCGTATTTGTATTACTAAAGTGGATGGAGTTAAAGAGGTTAAAGAAATTCCCGCAGAATACACTCCCGAAATCGCTCCAATTGTTAAAGATACTCCTGTTTCGGTATATAAAACTCAGGTTGCAATTATTGGCGCAGGGCCTGCCGGTCTTGCCGCTAGAGAATTACTTCTGGAACAAGGTGTGGCAAATATTGTAATAGATAACAACGACAAAATTGGCGGTCAGTTTCTAATGCAAACTCACCAGTTCTTCTTCTTCGAAAAGGAAAAGAAATTCGGAGGCATGAGAGGTTTCGATATTGCTAAAACTCTTGCAGGCGACAATCACGATGGTATAATGTTGAATTCCACGGTTTGGGATATTTTGCAAGGTAATCGACTTGCCGTAAAAAATATTCTTACCGAAGAAATTTTCTATATAGAAACTGAACATCTTGTGGTGGCAACCGGCGCTGTTCCTTTTATGCCGGCTTTCGAAAACGACGATCTGCCGGGTGTTTACACCGCTGCAGTTGTTCAAAAAATGATGAATAACGAACTTACTCTTCTTGGAAAAAATATTCTTACCGTAGGTGCCGGAAATATCGGCTATCTTACTTCTTACCAACTTATGCAGGCAGGCGCTAAGGTTAAGGCTATTATTGAGGCTCAAAACAAAGAGGGTGGATTTCCGGTTCAAGCAAATCGTGTTCGTCGTTTAGGTATTCCTGTTATTCTCTCACATATTCTTATTGAGGCAATTCCAAACGAAAACCACGATGGAATTATTGGTACTGTTATTGCTGAATGTGAAAACTTTAAACCCATTCCGGGCACCGAAAAAATTATAGACGGTATTGATGCAATAAATATTTGTACCGGACTTGTTCCCGACGACCAACTTTTAACCAAAGGTTATGAGGTTTTCGGTAGAAACTGCCACGGTGTTGGCGATGCAATTCGCATTGGCGAAGGAACTTCTGCTGTTTTAAGAGGCAAACAGGCCGCTTACGAAATTCTAGAGTCTATGGGCAAAAGATATAAATACGAAAATTATCTTGAGCTTTCAAAAGAATATATTGATTCTCAACAACATCCAACTAAAGTTATTGAGGAAGCTTACAGACCATCTTCCGAAAGGGCAGTTGAAAAACCTTTTGTTCTTATTGATTGTATTTACGGTTTTGCCTGCAATCCATGCGCTTTTGCTTGTCCCCATGGTGCTATTACAAAAAACTCAACTTCTACTGTTCCGCAAATAGATTTCGATAAGTGTATTGGCTGTATGGACTGCGTTTACCAATGCCCCGGTTTGGCCATTTTTGGATATAACTTAAAGAAAGACTGGCTATTCCTTCCTGTTGAATTCGATATGGAAGCCGAAAGCAAGGTATTTTTGGTTGATAACAACGGAAAAAAACTGGGCGAAGGGGTAATTGAAAAGGTTCTGAAAAAAGCCAATAAAACACATATTGCCAGAGTAAAAGCTTACGATGTTAAAGGTGAGGACTTAATGGAAGTAAGAGGTTTTATTCTAAAAGACCAATATCCCGAAAAAGTTGAATTTAAACCAAAAGAACCTGTTGAAGCAGAAACTTATGTTTGTCACTGCGACGATGTTAAACTAGATGAAATTCTTGAAGTAATTGGCGATAGAAAATTTATTTCAGTCGACGAAATTAAACATACAACCCGTTTGGGTATGGGAGCTTGCAGGGGTAAAAGATGTATTCCCCGTTTAAAACAAAAAATTCGCGATAAAGGCATTTCCTTAGTTGGCGAGGCAACACCCCGAGGTCCTCTTTCCAACCAACTGGGAATGGGCGAATTATATCCGCAAAACAAGAATGAAAGAATAATTCCTGTTGGCAGAAATATTGAAATTAAGAAACTTCAGGTTCCGGTACTTATTGCCGGAGGAGGAATTGCAGGTTCTGCTTTGCTGAGATATTTTGCCGAAGCCGGAGAAAAACCTTTACTAATTAACTTTGGCAGAGGAGCTTCGTGGAGAAATATTGCTGGTGGACGGCCAACATTTACTGTTCCTGAACTTTCCGATATTGCAAGACATAATTTGGAAATATTCAGAGAATTGGACAAGAAAGCCGGTGTAGATTTCCATTCTATTCAATATGTGTCTTTTGCTCACGATGAGGCTACTTTCAAGGCATTAGAAAAATCTATGGAATGGTCAGATTCTAAAATGGTTGCACCAAAAGACTTTAAGAAATATATTTCCAATCACCTTAATTCTAACTTAACAAATTATCAGGCTGCACTTGTTACAAACGACTGTTGGCAAGCCAGTCCGGGTAAGGTAGTTGATAGTATTAGAAAAATTGGAATTGAAAAAGGAGGAAGCATTCTGGAAGATTGCAAACTAATAGATTTAAGAAAAGAAGGAGATAAATATATAGTTCTTGTTCAGAATCATGAGCAGGAATATATTGAATATCAAACAAATCATTTTGTGAACGCACTTGGTCCCGATGCCGAAGTTTTTGCAAGAAAATTGAATATTGAAACCGGTTTGTTTCCGGTAAAACATCAAGCGTTTATTACCAGAAGGTTGCCAATGTTGGGCGTTAACGGAGCTCCACTTAACATGCTAATAGACAGAAGAAAACGCAAAGGATTTTCAGCAGTTTATGGTCAGCAACTTGCAGAAACCGGTCAGATTATTGGTTGTGCAAGTCCCTTAAACGAGCCCATGGAGACCGATAAGAATCTAAAAATCAATTCAAAAGAGTTTGTAGAAATAGTTTCCGAAGTGTTTGTAGATTGGCTTCCATTATTGTCATCGGTTGGTTATCAGGCAATTTGGTCGGGTTATTACGTAGAACCCAGAATGATAATTGATCCTGCAAAAGGTCTGTTTGTTGGTTTACGAGGTCAGGGATTTATGTTAGGTCAGTATATAGCCAAACTTTACGTAGACAAAGTTATGGGAAATAAAGTTCCCGATTATTTCGAAAGATTGCGTTTAGAAGGTGACGGATTACCTGAAACAGCTTTTAAATAGGGTTCGTTTTACTGGTGTTTGCGTTGCTGATATTGCCTACGGCGGTGTTCGCTGCGCTGATATAAATAAATCTTCATTATCACAATAACAAATCCCTAAAATTTTAATAGGACTGAATTGTTTTTAAGATTACTTTTGTCGTTTCTAAAAAAAGCCAATGAAAGATTTAACTGTTGGAAACGAGCGTAATTTAATTTTGAAGTTTGCCATGCCCATGTTGCTGGCAAATCTTTTCCAACAGACATACACAATAGCAGATTTAGCCATTATCGGAAATTCGCATATTGGAGACTTAGGAATAACGGCAATTACCAATTCATTTCATATTATTTTTTCCTTAATTGCCTTAATTATTGGCATTTCCGTTGGTTTTAACGTTATAATTTCTCAATATTTTGGAGCAAAACAAATTGAAAAAGTAAAGTTAACTGTTGACACAATGGTAGTTACTTTGGTTTTTGCTTCATTGGCCATTACGCTAGTAGGCTTGATAATTAGCGAACCGCTTTTTGTATTAATAAAAGTACCGGTGGAAGCAATGCCAATGGCAACGTCATATATAAATGTGTACTTTTTAGGGGTGATAGCTTTTTTTGGATTTCATGGAGTATCAGCAGTTTTGAGAGGTTTAGGAGATTCAAAAACCCCATTATATTTTATGATTGCATCTTCTATATTAAATATTATTTTGGATTATTATTTTATTATTGTTTTAGAATGGGGAATAGAATGGGCGGCAATAGCAACAATAATAGCCCAAGGGATTGTTTTCATTTTAGCTGTAATTTACCTCAACAAAACCCATAAAATAGTGAACTTTTCCTTTACCAGATTTAGGTTCGATAAAAATATTTTTGAGAAATGTATTGCAATTGGCTTACCTTCAGGTATACAAACAACACTTGTTGGATTAAGCATGTTGGCTTTAATGTGGATAATTAACCCGTTTGGAAACAATACAGTAGCAGCTTTTGGAATAGCCTCCCGAATTGACCAGTTTGCTTCGCTTCCGGCAATGAACTTCGCCATGGCTCTCTCAACATTTGTTGGTCAGAATCTTGGTGCAAGAAAAATTGCCAGAGTAAGGAATGGTTTTCATTCCACATTAATAATGAATTCCATTATCACCATTATTGTAACAATATTAGTAGTTTTTGGAGGGAGGCAATTAATGTCGTGGTTTACTGACAGTCCGGAAGTAATTGAAATTGGAGTTAAGTATTTGGTTATTGTATCGAGTTTCTATATTGTTTTTACAAGTATGTTTATTATTGGTGGAGTATTAAGGGGTGCCGGAGATACAGTTATTCCAATGTTTATTACACTTTTTGCCTTATGGGCGGTTAGAATTCCTCTTGCATGGGCATTATCTGAAACAAAAATGGGTATAAACGGTGTTTGGTGGGCTATTCCAATTGCCTGGTTCCTAGGAATGTTCCTTTCCTTTTTATATTACAAAACCGGAAGATGGAAGAAAAAGTCTGTTATTGATTTTTAGAAACCTTAATACTGACAAAAGTCTAAAAGGGTTAAATCCAACATATTTGATAATCATTTAATAGTGAGTAAAATTGCTTAAAAGCCAATTCCAATAACCAAAATATCATCTACCTGATCATTATACCCCATCCATTTAGTTAAAAACTTCTGCAATTCCTCTTTTTGATGTTCAATAGGTTGACTTGAAATTTGAGCAATCATCTCCCTAAAGTTTCTAATTTTTAATTTTTTGCCATCAGAGCCACCAAACTGGTCGGCAAAACCATCGGAAAACATATAAATTTTTTCACCCTTTTTTAAGTCAATTTTACGAGATGAATAAGCAAAATCCAAATTCTTTTCTTTGGAGCCAATAGGCAATCTTTCGCCCTTAATAATATTCAAATTACCCTCAATATCAACATGATAAATAGGATTCACTGCACAAGCAAAATTAACTATTCCTTCATTTCTATTAATTGAACAAACAGTAATGTCCATTCCATCTGCAATATTTAAATTATCGTTTTTATGAAACATAGAGATAAACATTCTATTTAGCTCCGTTAGAATACTTGCAGGATTTATAATACTCTTATCGTTAACAATTTCATTAAGCAAATTATGCGCAACTATTGAAAGAAAAGCTCCCGGAACTCCATGACCGGTGCAATCTATCGCAATCACTATCTGTACTCCATCTTTCTCTCCTGCCCAATAAAAATCTCCTGAAACCAATGTTTTTGGTAAATAAATAACAAAAACATCTCCGAAAAGCCTCTTCATTTGACTTTCTGAAGGCAATAAAGCAAATTGAATTCTTTTGGCATATTTCAAACTATCAGTAATATCGTTGTTCTTTTGTTCCAAAAGTTTGTTAAAATCGTCGAGCATATCTCTTTGTGCCACAATCTCTTCGTTCTGGGCAGAAATTTCTGTATTGCGTTGTAGAATTTGATTATTTTGAAATTCCAGCTTTTCATTCTGTTTTCTTATTTCCTCGGTTCTTGATAAAATGGTTGCTTCTAAACGCCTTTTTTGAACCTTAAGTCTTCTAACATTCAGCCATACAATAAGATAAATAAATGCTAAAGAGAAAACAACAAAACAAATATAAGCCCAAAATGTTCTATACCAAGGAGGTAATACTGTAAATTCAAAACTTGCCTCTTTACTTTCCAATCCGTAAATATTTTTAGCTCTTACCTTAAAAACATATTTTCCCTCCGGAAGATTTGTATATTCCTTCTTAAAATCATTAGTCCAAGCCGACCAATCATCTTCGTAACCCTCTAAAATATACTGATATTGCATAATAGCCTTAGTTTCGTAACAAGTTGCCGAAAAAAAGAAAACTATGGAATTATTAGTATAATCTAAAACAGGTTTCATGTAATCGGGTTGTAACAAACCAGAGGAATATTCTTGTGTTTCAGATTTAAAATTTCCATAAAAAATGGTTGAATCGTTTTTAATTCTAACTTCCCTTATAAGAGCGTTAAAATCGGTGTTTATTTCAAACCTTTTAGCCTTGTTATAGACGACTAATCCCTCGCCTGATGCAAACCACACAAGATTATTTTTTTCGGGATAAATTACTTCGGCCTGACTTAACCATTGCGATATTCTTCTGAAAAGGTATTTGTTATTTACAAATTTGCCGTTTTCAAATACGATATTTGTAATATGACTCTCGTTATCTTCCACAAATCTTGTCCAGTAAGAGTCTTTTGTTTCAGCAACTAAAATCGTTGTAATTGTTCTTAAGAAACCGCCCCTATCAGGGAAAATTTTTTCGTATGGTTGAAATGTAAATTTTCCATTTTGTTTTAAAACGCAATACAAACCATTTCTACTATTTAAAATAACAACATCATTATTTAGAATACCAACTCTGGCGTCTTTCATGCTAATTCCATCCTGTTCGCCAAACCTGTGAACAATAATTGAATTTGTATCGGGATTTTCGGTTTTTAAATCTCCTGAAACATAAAGCAAGCCCTGATACTGGGTTCCTAACCAAAGAGAGCCATCAGTTTCTTCTGCTAAAGAAACAATTTCTTCATTTATTTGCGGGAAATAATTTTCGACCTTTATCTTCTCTAAATTGCCACCCTCAAACAGCAAAGAATAAATTCCTTCTTTTGTTCCAATATAAACTCTGTTTGAATTTACCGAAGATTTGAACAATCTGTAGGCTGGTTGCGATTTCATTAAGAAACGAGGGTTTCTTCCTTCCACAAGATATAATCCGTTGCTTGTTCCTACCAACATACCCTTGCCCAAATCTAATAAATCCCAACATTGACTCTTTATTTCAGGAAGAAATTCGAAAGATTCTCTAGACTCATTATATAATCCCACTCCAATATTGGTGGCAATAAATAAATCGTCTGAACTTCGGCAAACAGCTCTAGTTAATCCTTCTACATTGTTTCTCTCATCTAAAAAAGTAAAAGGGAGTTCAATTTCAACACGACTAATTCCATCGCCGGTTCCGGCCCATAAGGCAGAATTTTTGTCGTAATACAAATATTTAACATTATCCGAATTTAAGCCACTTTTCTTATCAATTATTCGAAGAGATTTGTCGTTTAAGTCTAAGACAAAAATTCCTCCATAAAGACAAGCCATTGCAATTCTATTTTCAGGAAGTTTAACGGCATGGTAAATTCCTGAAGAAATCAATAAATCGTCGTGAGGAGTTTGATAGTTAACTACTGTTCCTTTTTCTTCGTTAATTACAAACAAGCCAAAATCTTTTGTTCCGACCAAAATTTCGCCATTCTCCAATGGTAACATAAAGAACAGAGCCTTGTTTTTAAAAAATTCTCCTCCCCTAACCTGCTGAAATTCATTTCCATTAAACTTAAGTAAACCTTTTTCGGATTGAATTACATACAAATTGTCGTTTACAACAAAACCCAAATGAGGCAAAAGGTTCTGTTCAAATTCAAAAACTTTAATTTTTTTATCATCCCATTGAAACACCCTGTTGAAAGCCATAAAAAAAACCCCATATTTGGTGCAATGAGTATTCCATATATCACCAAAATCTAATTGCTTTTCGTCTTTCACAAAAGAAACAAGAGAAACATAGGAATTTCGACCCAAGGAATCGGTTTTTAAGTAACCAAAATCCTTTTTAGCACCAATAAACAGAGTTCCGTTTTTGTCGAAATCAAGCGAACGAACAGTAGATTGGTTAGTTACAGGAATTGTTCTCCAAAACCTACCATCGTATTCCAATAATCCTGCAGCATTTCCAAAATACATTACGCCCCTATTATCCTGAGCAACAGCCCAAACCTGAGAACTTCCGGAGTATTCCTTTCTCGAATAGTTAATAATTTGGGGTATACCATTGAGGCTCTGGGTCAAAGAATCCGAGCAAACGAATAAAAGTAACAAAAGAAAAAGGACAGAAAAGGTTTTCATTTTCCTCAAATTTAGGTTTTATCAAATCTATAAATCCATTAACACACTAACCGGGCAATGGTCGCTATGAACAACATTGCTAAGAATTGAAGCATCTTTTAGCTTATTTTTCAAGCTGTTGCTTACGAGATTATAATCAATTCTCCAGCCCAAATTCTTACCTCTTGCGCCCTGTCTGTAACTCCACCACGAATATTGATTAGGACTGGAATTAAAAACCCTGAAAGTATCAACAAAACCTGAGTTTACAAGTCGGTCGAACCATTCGCGTTCTTCCGGCAAAAACCCCGATGAATTTTGATGGCGCTCGGGATGATTGATATCAATTGGTTTATGACAAATATTAAAATCTCCGTTTAGTAACAAATTGGGACGAGTCTTCTCAAGATTCTTAATGTAATTCAAATAAGCTTCCAAATATTCCATTTTAAAATCCTGTCTTACATCGCCTGTAGTTCCGGAGGGAAAATATGAATTTATTACCGTTAAATCGCCAAAATCGGCTCTAATTACCCTTCCTTCAATATCAAATTTATCAATTCCTAAACCAAAGGAAATGGAATCGGGTTTGTTTTTGCAAAAAACTGCCACTCCCGAATAGCCTTTCTTTTCTGCTGAATTCCAGTAGTGCAAATAACCGGCCTGTTCAATTTCAGCAACATTTACCTGATCTATGTTAGCTTTAGTTTCCTGAATGCTAATAACATCCGGATTTTCAGACTTTAACCAATCTACAAATCCTTTGCTCATTGCAGCACGTATTCCGTTTACGTTGTACGACAGTATTTTCATTTCCTTAGTATATTTCGTTTCAATTTCATACTTTTGTTAACCCATAATCGGGAAATTTTAAAAGATAAAGATACAATAATTTGAAAAAAGGAAAAGTAATAAAATCTACCGGAAGTTGGTACACTGTTTTAGATGAAAATGGAAATTCTTTTAATTGTACAATTAGGGGGAAATTCAGAATTGACGGGATAAAAGCCACAAACCCTGTTACTGTTGGCGATGAAGTTGAAATTCAGGAATTAAAAGGTGAAACCAACCATGTTATTGTAAAAATTTTTGAAAGAAGAAACTACATAATTCGAAAATCATCGAATCTTTCGAAGCAGTATCATCTAATTGCTTCAAATATAGATCAGGCCTTATTGTTTGTAACCATTGGCTTTCCTGAAACCACAACAATGTTTATAGATAGATTTCTGCTAACTGCCGAAGCTTATAGAATTCCTGTAATTCTTGTCTTTAACAAAGTGGATTTATATAACGAGCAATTGATGCAAGAAATTGATTATCTGATTGCCGTGTATGAGAAAATAGGTTACAAATGCATTAAGACATCAGCGACAAAAAAGACGGGAATTGAAGAGCTGAAAGAAATACTTACCAACAAATCAACAGTCTTTTCCGGCCATTCCGGTGTAGGAAAATCTTCGGTACTAAATACAGTTGACCCAAGTCTAAACCTAAAAACATCGCAAATATCATTGTCGCATTTAAAAGGAAAACACACAACAACATTTGCAGAGATGTTTCCACTTAGTTTTGGAGGTTTTATAACTGATACACCGGGCATAAAAGGTTTTGGTTTAATAGAAATAAATCGTGAAGAAATTTTTCACTTTTTTCCTGAAATTTTTAGGATTTCCGAGAACTGTAAGTTCAATAATTGTTTGCATATCAACGAGCCGGAATGTGCTGTTAGAAAAGCCGTTGAAAGCGGAGAAATTAGCGATTTTAGATATTATAATTATTTAAGCTTGGCAACAAATGAAGACGACAAGTATAGGTTAAAAAGATAGTGTTAGACTAATTATCAAGAACTTTTAGAGTTTGTTCCAACTTCATAAGACTGATTAACTCTTTAACCTTACCATTTAAGTTTGTAAGAGAAAAAACCACCCCATTTTCATTAGCTTCTTCCATAAGTTCAATTAATTTTGAAAAACCTGCCGAATCAACTAATTGAATTGATGAGAAATTTAAAATAATTTCCGTTTTGGGTATATTCATCAGATCCTTTATAATGGGCTGAATTTCATTGAGGGTAGTATAGTTGAAGCAAAGATAATTGCCTAAAGAAATAATAAATTGTTGATCTATTCGATTAATTTTAACCATTTTTCTTATTTTTTTCAGAAAAATTAATTCAGATTTAGCAAATTTACAATTTATAATAACTCAAGTCAATATGAAAATAATCATAATGCCCTATTTAAAATGATTATATGAACAAGATAGTAATACTTACCGGCTCCAACCTTGGAAATCCTGAAATAATGCTAAGTTCAGCAGCCAAAGAACTAAGCAACAATTTTGGTTTATCTTTGGTAAATTCCCCAATGGTAAGCTCTCCCCCTTGGGGTTTTAATCATCCCAACGATTTTCTTAATCAGGTTTTAGTTTTTGAAACAACAAAATCAGCATTAGAATGCCTACAAATTTGTCTTGAAACCGAAAAAAAACTTGGCAGAACAAGAGGAGTAAACCCCGGATATTCTGCCAGGTTAATTGATATTGACATTCTTTTTTACAATTCAGAAATAATAAAAACTGAAGAACTGTGTATTCCGCACCCAAAAATACATGAAAGGCGCTTTACACTCTTTCCTCTTTCGCTAGTAATTCCGGAATTTGTTCACCCTGTTCTTAATAAAAGCATTTCTGAATTGCTTAAAGAATGTATAGATGAATCTATAGTTAAACTAAAATCCTGCTCGTAAAGAAATTAAGAAATTCCTTCCCGGAGCAACAATTCCGGAACTGTAAGGGCGATATCTGCGATCGGTAATATTTTCAAGTCCTACCGAAAGAGTAAGTTGGTCTGATAATTTATACATAGCCTTGAAATTCAAAGTAACCCAAGCAGGTGACCATGGATTTCCATCGTTATCTATTGCATAAATATAATCTTTTCCTTTTTCCTCTTCCGGAAGTTCCTCAAAAGTTTTTGAATCGCTATAAACCGCATAAAACTGCATTTCCAAATTTTCTTTCTTAAAAGATATTCTTGAAATACCATAAGTTGGAGGAGCATGACGGCTTGGAGAAACTGTACCATCATCCATTTCCTCTTCACCTTTTTGATAATTAAAATCGGAAGAAAAGCCAAACCCCAAAGGAAGTTTTATTTCCACACCGGCCTGTAAACCATAAACATTGGCCTTTGCTGCATTTTGAACAGCCTGAACTTTGCTCATTTCACCGGCGTAAACAATGCTATCAAGCCCGTTAAGAGTATAATCCCGTCTTACCATTGCATTATCCAAAAGAGTGTAATAAACAGTGAAATCCAACTTCAACCAATCGGAAAAAACCTTTGCAATTCCGAAATCCAAATTATAAACATTTTCGGAAGTCAAATCAGGATTTGGAACAGTAACAGAGCCTGGTTCTGAATCGAAAACCTTGCCTAAATCGTCCACATTTGGAGTTCTAAAACCACTTGCAATTCCAATATTTACAACCCATTTTTCGGTAGGTTTATAAACCATTCCCAAACTACCTGTCAAAGAACCCTTATTCAGATTGGCTTCTGTAAAAGGAAAGGGATAAAAAGCTGTATCGAATTTGGCATTTAGGCTAAAAAAATTGTACCTTAACCCGCTTACAAGCCTAATTTTCTCTGAAAACTTGTACCTATCCGAAGCAAACAAAGCATAAGAACCCCATGTTGAATTCGGATAGCGAGCCGGTCCTGCGATTTCCTCACCACTTGAAATATCGGTGTCAATGCCAATTGATTTAACAATATTACTAACAATTTCGGCTCCGTAATTAAGTTCATTTTTTGAATTAATAGATTTGCTTAAATCTAAATTTAAAGAGTATGCGTCAACTTTTTCTAGCCTTGTTTCTCTGGTATTATTGTTTAAATCTCTAGAAATGCGACTTTCTTCAAAAAACTGCTGTGCTGCCTTAATCGACAATTCATCGTAAAAACTGTTTTCAGAAAAACTTGTAACACTAATAAGATTCATCATCCATATTTGAGGGCCGTAGTTCCATTCTCCATATCTGGGCAAGCCGTTTTTATAACGAACATGCCTATCGTATCGGGAGTATTCAGAAGTTTCAGAATAATGAAAACCGTATTGAAAATCCCATTTTTCGGAAGGACGAAATCTTATTTTTTGCATCAAATTTATCTGAGAATAACCGCTCGGATTTTGAATCCTATTGTCTTTGTTAGTAACAATTACATCAATGCTATCCTGCCTTTGCACAAAAACATTACGTAAATACTCATCAGGTCCGTGTGAACCCATCTTCAAATCTCCAAATTCAAATGAGCTTATAGAACTAACTAATGCCCATTTTTTCCATCCAAGGTTAACATCAAAATGACCGGTTTTCTCATTATTTGAGGTTGAATACCTTAAAACAGCATTTCCGGAAACCAAAATTAAACTATCAACCGACAATTGAGGAGTTAAAGTTCTGAAACTCATAACTCCGCCAACAGCATCTGAACCGTAAATAACCGATCCGGGACCAAAAAAAACCTCTGTATTCTCTGTAGCAAAAGGATCGAGAGATATAACATTCTGAATATTTCCGGCTCTAAATATTGCAGTATTCATTCTAATACCGTCTATTGTATAAAGTAAACGATTAGTAGCAAAACCTCTAATCATGGGACTTCCGCCACCTTGTTGACTTTTCTGAATAAAAACCTTGCCCGAAATACCAAGTAAATCGGCTGCGGTTTGAGGATTTTGCAATTTAACTGTTTTTGCAGATATGCTTACTATTCTTGAAGGGACTTCAGTGGAAAGTTGGCTTGTTTTAGTAGCTGAAATAACTACTGGATCAACGGTAAGAATTGAGGGAAGCATCAACAATTCAAAATTCTTCATTTTCAAATCGTTGTACGAAATAACTAAAGTTTTGTATCCAAGACATCTTATTTCAATCTTTTCTGCCTTCTTAAAAGAAGAAATATCTGCCCTTCCTTTTGAATTTGTTGTAGTATAAATTTTAGTGTTTTCGCATTTTATAGTTACCATTTCCAAAGGCGAAAGGGTTTCATTATCTCTAACAGTAATAACCTGAGAGAAAGACAAAAACGACAAAAACGCAAAAACACTTATAAAAAATTTCTTTTTCATTATAATGACTTTGTTTAGTGTTAATAAATTGATTTTAAGATTCATTGCTGAATCTTACTAAAATTAAACAACAAACAAAGGAGGAGGAGAAGGAGGCGAAATAACTATGCCTCTGTAGTGAATTATAACAAATTGAAATTTTTGCACATAATCAGATGTATAAAAAACCATGGATTCGTGATTACAAAAATATAAGGTATTTACAAAGGAATTAAACCTCTCCAATCTGTTTTTTGCAATAGGATCTTTGCCTAATGCCTCATTTGCAAGGTTTTTGAGTTGTTTTTCAAGTTGAGTTTCCTCATTATCCCACCACACATAGTAAACAACAGAATCATTAAGAAATTCAGTATCAACAATATCATACATCTCCCCTTTATATTCAAATTCTTTTGAATGTTTCCATTTTAAAACCGTTTTAGTCTCACTTACGCTGAACCTTAAAACAACCAACTCTTCTTTTGGTATTCCAGCAATAATTTTTTTTCTAACCTCTTTTTTTAACTGATATTTACGCAATTGCAACCAATAATATGTGCCCGCAAAGGGAACTACAAGAATAAAAACGATTAGTATAGCAAAAGCTTTCTTCAAAACAATTATAAATTGGCTGCAAGATAGTAATAATGGAACAAATAACAGTCTCAATATTTTCAAAAAAAAAAGCCTCCAATAATTGAAGGCCTTTTTATAATTTATTTTTAAAGTGTATTATTCCTTAATAAAACGAAGGGAATTAGTACCATTAATTTTTAAAATATACATTCCTTGTTTCAAATTACTAATATCAACCTGATTATTTAATAATGAAACTATTTTAACAGATTGACCTGTAATTGAGAATATTTCGGCAGATTTCACCTCTTTTCCTTCAATATTAATAATATTATTGGCAGGATTTGGGTAAATATTTAAATCATTAGTTTCCAAAGAATTAACATTAGTAATATCATTCATTGTAAAACCATCAATATAAAAAATTGAAGAGCCTGTAAATCCGGGGCGATCGTAAAAACGAAGACCTACTTCAATATCAGCATCAATATCGGCAAAATAATTGTAAGAAATTAATTGCCATTCACCAAGAATCATTGGATCTGAATAGCCTTGAAAATCTCCGGCAAAGAGTCTTGCTCTTGCAAAAGTATCAGTTTGGTAAACCATTACGTCGAAATTATAGCTATGACCTGCAGATACAGAAACTGTTTGCCTTATATCGGCATTTGCTTGTGCATCGGTAATAAGGTTTATTCTAGCAGATTTTGCTCCCTCATAAATAATTGTTGTTTCTTCACTAATTTCAATACCAACATCTATTGTAGTCCAAAAATCCGGTGTTGTGCCGGTCCATAATTCAAAACCTCCATTTTGAAACACAAAGCTTCCGGGAGCCAAAACAGTAGTATATTCAAGTGTATCGCTTGAAAAAGAAACCGCATCGTTGTCGGTTGCAACAATGTGATAATAGACTGTTGTACCTACAGTTTGTGCAGGAATTTGAGTTTCAGTAACATAAGTATCTCCTGTTGAAACAATCATGTTAATTGTATTATCGAAGGTAATTCCATCTAAACTCCACTTTAGCTCTGCAGTTGCAATAGTTCCGTCGTCTGTAATAGTGGCCGATACCTCAACGGTTTGTGTTTCATTAGGAGCGGTTGGATTAAGCAAAATTGCCGAAATTGAAGGAGGTAAGTTGCCAATAAAATATGATAATTCAACAGATTGCGCAGTTACCGATCCATCATCTGTAGCCTGAACTTGGTAATAAACAGTAGTATTTTC
>JAFGXD010000079.1 GCA_016936815.1 Bacteroidales bacterium | reverse complement strand
TACAGGTAACCTTAATGATGTTGCCTTACCAAGCGCATGTGAAAATAAACCCTTGGTATATTTAAGATGGATAATGACAAGTAATACCGGTATTAGTGGCGCAATTCAGGCTTCCAGAGCTAGTATGATTGATGATATTTATGTTACAGGCATTCCATTAAATGCACCTCCGGTAGCCGATTTCTCATCAGATATTACTTCTGTATGTGATGGAGGAACAGTTATTTTTACTGACCAATCAACAAACATTCCAACTTCTTGGTCATGGACTTTCAACGGTGGTACACCTGGGACATCAACAAACCAGAATCCTTCGGTGGTTTACAACACTCCGGGGACTTATGATGTTTCTCTTACTGTTACAAATGCCAGTGGTACAAACTCAATAACGCAAACAGCTTATATTACTGTAAATGATGTTCCTTCTGTAACTGCCTCTGCTACTAATGTTACTTGCTTTGGTGGAAACAACGGTACTGCAACTGCAGCTCCTTCCGGAGGAACTTCTCCTTATACTTACTTATGGAATCCGGGTGGTCAAACTAACCAGACTGCAAGTTCTCTTATTGCAGGTATTTATAATGTAACTGTTACAGATGCAAATACTTGTACAGCTACTGCAATGACAACTGTTAATGAGCCTGCTACTGCTGTTACTGCTACAATTTCAGGTCAAACCAATGTTTCTTGTAATGGTGGATCTAATGGAACAGCAACGGTTACAGGCTCAGGTGGAACCCCCGGCTATACGTACTTATGGTCAAATGGACAAACAACTGCAACAGCGATTAACTTAGCTGCCGGAACTTATTCTGTATCGGTTTACGATGTTAACTCTTGCGTGGGCACAGCTAGTGCAACTATTACTCAACCTACCTTATTAACAGTGGCTCTTACTAGAACCAACGTTTCTTGCTTTGGCGGAAACAACGGAACTGCAACTGCAACTGCTTCAGGTGGAACAGGTACTATTGCATATAACTGGGCTCCAAATGGTTTTACTGGCGATGGCACAAATGTTTATTCAAATCTAACTGCCGGAACTTATACAATTACCATAACCGACGCGAATTCATGTACTGCTACCGGAAGTATTGCCGTTACTCAACCAACTCAACTTACTGTTTCTGCTTCAGGAACTAATGTTTCTTGTTTTGGTGGAAATAATGGAACTGCTACAGCCACAGGTGTTGGCGGAACAGGTGCTTTGGGTTATGCATGGAGCAACGGTGGTTCAGGAGCAACTATTTCAGGATTAACTCAAGGAACTTACACAGTTACTGTAACCGATGCTAACTCTTGTACTGCTTCTACTTCAGTTGTTATTACACAACCAACAGATTTGCTTGCTTCAACAGTTGTTAACCAACAGGTTTCTTGTTTTGGCGGAAATAATGGTTCAGCTACTGTAAATGCTGCCGGAGGAACTTCTCCTTATGGATTTAACTGGGCTCCAAATGGTTATACAGGCGATGGTACTGCTACTTATTCTAATTTGATTGCAGGAACATATACTGTTACAGTAACAGATGCAAATGGTTGTACAGAAATAACTTCTGCTGTAATTACCCAACCTGCCGGAATGACACTGACTACAGGAAATACTAATGTTACTTGTAATGGTTTATCAAACGGTCAGGCTACTGTATCGGTAGCAGGAGGAACTTCTCCTTACGGATACAACTGGGCTCCTAATGGATTTACAGGTGATGGAACTACAACTTATTCAAATTTACCTGCAGGAACATACACTGTTACTGTAAGTGACGCAAATTCTTGTACTCAATCTGCTTCTGTTTCAGTTAGTCAACCAACAGCATTATCTGCAACTGCTTCAAGAACCAATGTTTCTTGCTTTGGCGGAAATAATGGAACTGCAACTGTTTCAGCTGCCGGAGGAACTGCAGGATATAATTATTTATGGTCTACAGGAGCTACTACAACAACCATTTCCGGATTAATTGCCGGAACATACAGTGTAACAGTAACAGATGTTAATGGTTGTCAGACTACTGCCTCAACTACCGTTACTCAGCCTACAGCTATTAGTTCAACAATTAGTTCAAGCGATGTTTTGTGTAATGGTGGAAATACCGGTTCTGCTACTGTAAGTGCATCAGGAGGAACAAGTCCTTACTTATTTGCATGGTCGAATGGTAGTTCTTCAGCTACAAACACAAATCTTGTAGCCGGAACATATACTGTTACAATAAGCGATGCAAATTCTTGTACTGCAAGCAATTCAGTAACAATTACCCAACCAACTGCTTTGGCAGCTACAACCAGTGGAACAAATGTTACTTGTAATGGTGCAGCAAACGGTTCAGCATCTGTTTCTGCCTCAGGAGGTACAGGAACAATATCTTATTTATGGACAGGTGGACAAACCACTTCAACAATAAGTAGTTTGATTCCCGGAACATACTCTGTTACAGTAACAGATCAGAATTCTTGTCAAACAACAGGTTCAGTAACTATTACTCAGCCCGCTTCTATTGTAAACACTATTTCCAAAGTTAACGTACTTTGTAATGGAGCTTCAACCGGTTCGGCCACTGTTTTGGTTACCGGAGGTACAACTCCTTATGTTTATAACTGGGCTCCAAATGGTTATACCGGAGATGGAACAGTAACTTATTCCAACCTTCCGGCAGGTGTTTACACAATAACAGTAACTGATGCGAATCTTTGTGCCAGAACTTCAAGTGTAACTATTACAGAACCTGCTGCTCTTTCACTTAATATTGCAGCAACGGATATTAGTTGCTTTGGAGGAAACGACGGAGCTGCTAATTCAACTGTATCAGGTGGAGCTAGTCCTTATACTTATGCATGGTCAAATTTGGCTACAACAGCAAATATTTCAGGATTAACTCAGGGAACTTATGGCTTAACTGTAACTGATGCAAATAGTTGTGTTATTAATTCAAGTGTAACAATAAATCAGCCAACTGCTCTATCTCTAACAATGTCCGGAACTAACAACACATGTAATGCTTCTTGTAATGGAACTGCAACTGCAAGTGTTTCCGGCGGAACATCTCCATATACATATTCATGGAACGATCCAGGCTTCCAAACAACTGCTACTGCTACAAATCTTTGTGCCGGTACTTATACGGTTGTTGTTACAGATAACAAAGGTTGTGTAATTAACAACTCACAAGTAATTACCGAACCTGCTGCAATTTCAGCTACCACTTCATCAACTCCTGCAACTTGCGGAAATAACGATGGAACTGCAACTGTTAGTGCTTCAGGTGGAACAGGTACTCTAACTTATCTTTGGAATGCTGCTGCAGGAAGTCAAACTACAGCAACAGCAACTGCTCTTTATGCAGGTTCTTATGTTGTTACAGTTAGCGATGCTAACGGATGTCAGCAAACTGCCACAGCAAACGTAAACGACCTTGGAGCTCCAACTGCTACAATTACTTCTTCAGGAAATGTATCATGTAACGGAGTTTGTGATGGAACTGCAACTGTTTCAGTTTCAGGAGGTACTGCACCTTATACAATTGCATGGTCAACAGGTGGTTCAGGTTTAAATGAAACCGGTATGTGTGCAGGAACTCATTCAGTAAACGTAACCGACAATGTTGGTTGCAATGCGGCAGCTTCTGTTACAATTACTGAACCTACTGCTTTAAACGCATCAATTTCAGGTGTTGTAAATGCAAGTTGTTATGGTTCATGTAATGGTTCTGCTACTGTTAACGTTTCAGGAGGAACTCCGGTATATTCTTACTCTTGGTCAACCGGCGGCTCTGCTGCTACAGAAACCGGACTATGTCAGGGTACTCATTCAGTTGAAATTAGCGACATTAATGGTTGCTCAATAACTAGAAATGTTACAATTACTCAACCTGCAGAACTTGTTGCTACTGTTACCGGAACCAATGTAGATTGTTTTGGTAATGCCAATGGAACAGCAAGCGCCTCAGTTGTTGGTGGAACAGGTACATATTCATTTTTATGGGATGATGCAGCTACTCAAACAACTTCTACAGCTACTAATTTAGCTCCGGGAACATACAATGTTGTTGTTAGCGATGCAAATGGTTGTACAGATGGTGGTTCATATACTGTAAGTCAACCTTCATTGCTTACTGCTTCTGCAAGTGCAACAGATGTTAGTGTTGCAGGCGGCTCAGATGGTACTGCTACCGTTACTGCTTCAGGTGGAGCCGGTTCTTTCACTTATTTGTGGGACGATGGTTCTTCACAAACAACTGCTACTGCAACAGGACTTTCAGCAGGAACATACAATGTGGTTGTTACCGATGCCAACGGATGCGAGGCTTATGCTTCAGCAACTGTAAACGAACCGGGTGTTTTCTCTGTTTCAATAACAGGATTTGTTAACCCAACTTGTTTTGGCGATTGTAATGGATCGGCTACTGCTCTTGCAAGTGGAGGTGTTGCTCCAATTACTTACTTATGGAGTGCAGCTTCACAAACTACCACAACAGCAACAGGTTTATGTAACGGTGTTTATACTGTAACAGCAACCGATGCCAGTATGGTAAGTGCAACTGCAAATGTTACTATTACTCAACCTGCTGCATTAAATATTGCAATTGCTCAGACAAATGTTCTTTGTTTTGGCGATGCTAACGGTTCGGCTACCTCAACTGTAACAGGAGGAACCAGTCCATACAGCTATACTTGGACAGGTGGTGCAGTTACACCAAACCTTACCGGATTAGTTGCAGGAACTTACGGACTTACCGTTACCGATGCTAATGCTTGTCAAGCTACAGGAAGTGTTACAATTACTCAACCGGACGAGCTAACAGCTAGTGTTTCGGGTACAAGTATGACTTGTAACGCAAACTGTGACGGAACAGCTTCAGTAAGTGTTACCGGAGGAACAGGTTCATACAGCTACATTTGGGATAATCCTACATTCTCAACCACAGCTAACATTAACGGCCTTTGCGCAGGAACAGTTAACGTTACAGTTAGCGACGATAATTCTTGTGTTGCAACCGGCTCATATACAGTTACTGAGCCTTCAGCAATTGCTATAAACCTAACAACAACAGATGCAAGTTGTGGAGCTTCAAACGGTTCTGCTTCTGTTGCTCCAACAGGTGGTACAGGAACTTATACTTATTTGTGGTATGATGGATCAACCGGAGCATCTGTTTCGGGACTTGCTTCAGGTTCTTATGGAGTATCAGTTTACGATGCAAACCTTTGTGAAGTAACAGGCTTAGCAAATGTTAATGATGCCGGCGGACCGGTATTATCGCTTGTTTCACAAACCAATGTTAGTTGTTACGGAGATTGTAACGGAACGGCCGAAATTGAAATAACCAGTGGAACAGCTCCATTTACAATTTCATGGCTAACAGGTGAAAATGGTCTTACTGCAAGTGGTTTATGTGCAGGAACAACAACTGCTACTGTTACCGATGCAAACACTTGTTCATCAACAATAGATGTTGTAATTACTGAACCTGCAGAACTTATTGCCGGCACATCAGTAAATAACGATGTGGCTTGTTATGGTGGAAACAATGGTTCTGCAAGTGTTTCTGTTACCGGTGGAATTTCTCCTTACATCATTGCTTGGTCTAATGGCGGTTCTGCGGCTACTGAAACCGGACTAACAGCGGGTACTTACCAAATAACTGTTACCGATGTAAACAATTGTACAGAAGAAGTTTCTGTAATTATTGCTGAACCTATTGAATTTACAGTAACTGCAACTGCAACCGATATTACTTGTTTTGGAGATAATAATGGATCTGTGAGTACTATTGTAAACGGTGGAACAGGAATCTACACTTACGCATGGTCTAATGGTGCAAGTACTGATGCTATTACCGGACTTTCTGCAGATATTTACACAGTAACCGTAACCGATGAGAATTTATGCGAGATTACAAGTTCAGCGACTGTAGCGGAACCAACACAAATTTCAGCAAACGTTATTGATTTGGTTAATGTTACTTGTTTCAATGCTTGCAATGGTGCAATAAATATTGGAGTTTCAGGAGGAACAGCACCAATCTCAATTCTTTGGTCTAATTCTTCAACCGATGCCTCAATAACAGGACTTTGTGCCGGTGATTATATTGTTACCTTAACCGACAATAATAACTGTCAGTTAGTTGAAACTTACACAATTACCCAGCCCGATTCTCTTGAGATTATTGCTTCAATAAACGATGCAAACTGTGGTATGGCCGATGGAAGCATTAGTATTTCAATGATTGGTGGAACTTCACCATATTACATCTTATGGGATGGCGGAGAAACTGTTGATGCATTAAGCAATCTATTATCAGGAACCTACAGCGTTGAGGTTACAGATGAAAATGGTTGTATTACCAATGATAGTTTTGTGGTAAACGATTTGGGCGCTCCTGTTGTTTTAGTTTCTGCTTATGATGCTACTTGTTTTGGTGTAGCAAATGGAAACGCTGTTGCTAATGTCACAGGTGGTACCGCTCCTTACGATTACAACTGGTCTTCCGGAGGAACAGAAGCTAACGAAGACTTCCTTGCTGCCGGAGATTATTCTCTAACTGTTAGTGACGATTTGGGATGTCAAACAATTACTAGCTTTACTATTGGAGAACCTGCTGAATTAGTTTTGATTATGGGATCAGTTGAAGAAAGTCCTGTTGGAGCCGGAAACGGTTCTGCTTGGGTTGAAGTATCAGGAGGAACACCGGATTATGTTTACGATTGGAGTAATGGTGGATTTACAGATACTATTACAGATCTTTCTTTTGGTTGGTATTATGTAACCATTACAGATAACAATAACTGTGAAACTGTAGATTCAATTTATGTTGACTTTTCTGATCAAATTGCAGGAAAGAGCTACTCTAACGGTTATTTAATCTATCCTAACCCAACTTCAGGTGTTATAAAGATTGAACTTTTTAACATTGAAATTGAGCATATTGAAATAGTGAACGTACTTGGCGAAAATGTAGGAAGAATTGAAAATGTTAGTGAAATAACAGAATTCGACCTTAAAGGACTGAAAGCCGGAGTTTACTTTATTAACCTTGTTGCTAAAGAAAATATCTACACAAGTAGAATTATCTTACGACAATAGAACAAATTGTTTAATAAAAGCGGTCTGGCAACAGGCCGCTTTTTTTTGCTTTATACAATTATTATTGCTTAAAAACTGTTAAAAATATAAACTAATTTTTTGTTTCTAAGGGATTATACTATTTTTAAGCCCGAATTTCGGAAAGCCATTTTTCCGTTAAATAAATGTAAAATGAATTTCAAAAAACTTAACATTTACGCAGGTTGGTTATCTTTTCTGATTGCCACTATTGTTTATCTGCTAACTCTTGAGCCAACAGTTAGTTTTTGGGACTGTGGTGAGTTTATTTCTTCTGCCTATAAACTTGAAGTTGGTCACCCTCCCGGAGCTCCACTTTTTATGCTAATGGGAAGGTTTTTTACTTTTTTTGCAGGAGATGTTACAAATGTTGCTATGATGGTCAACATTATGTCGGCTTTAGCTAGTTCATTTACAATTTTATTTCTGTTTTGGACAATAACTTATTTTGCCAGAAAAATATTAACCAAAGTTGATGAAGAAATTTCACTTGAAAAAACCATTGCTATTTTATCTGCAGGTTTTGTAGGTGCCCTGGCCTATACTTTTTCAGATTCTTTCTGGTTTTCGGCAGTTGAAGCAGAGGTTTATGCTTCTTCTTCTTTGTTTACTGCTTTAGTTTTTTGGGCTATTGTTAGGTGGGAAGATCAATCCGAAAGCCCACAATCTTTTCGATGGATTTTATTGATTGCATACCTTATGGGACTTTCAATCGGTGTCCACTTGCTTAACTTACTCGCCATTCCTGCAATTGTTCTAATGTATTTTTTCAAAAAATATGAATTTTCTTATCTCAAACTTCTTTTTGCCGGATTAATAGCAGGAGGATTGGTACTTTTTATGATGTATGGTTTTATTCCGGGAATACCAAAACTTGGAAGTAAATTCGACTTGTTGTTTGTTAATTCTTTTGGAATGCCTTACAATACAGGACTAGCTTTTTATGTATTCTTGCTTTTTGCTTTAATTTTCGGACTCTTGTTTTATGCCGTTGTAAAGAAAAAGGAAATACTTAAAAAGGTAATGCTGGTATTTGCAATGTTGGTAATTGGATATTCATCTTTTGCCCTTATTATTATTAGATCTGTGGCTCAAACTCCAATGAATCAAAATGCTCCCGATAACGCTTTTTCTTTGCTGGATTATTTAAACAGGGAACAGTATGGGGATAATCCTCTAATTTACGGCCCTTATTACAGTACTCCACCTCTAAGTACTGAAGATAGTCGACCAATTTATGCAAAAATTGATGGCCAATACGAAATAATAAACTACAGACAAGATTACGTATACCCTCCTGAAGCATGTACGTATTTTCCTAGAATGCATAGTCACCGACCTGAACACAAAGCCGATTATGTTTATTGGGGAGATGTAAAAGGAAAAACAGTTGCAATATCGGTCGGAGAGGGTAGAAAGTACAGCCTTCAAATTCCAACTTTTGGAGAGAATTTTAAGTTTTTTACTGATTACCAAATCGGACATATGTATTACCGCTATTTCATGTGGAATTTTGCCGGAAGACAAAATGACATTCAGTCTCATGGAGACAAAATTAACGGTAATTGGATGAGTGGAATTGCTCCTTTCGATAAGGCTAGGTTAGGTTCTCAAGATAAAGTTTCCAAGTCTTTTATGGAAAATAAAGGAAGAAATAAGTATTATCTTTTACCTCTTATTTTTGGTATTGCCGGTATTGTAATTCAAATACTTAGAAGAAAATACGATTTTTGGGTTGTTGCTTTGTTGTTTTTCTTTACCGGAATTGCAATTGTTATTTACTTAAATCAATATCCTCAACAACCCAGAGAGAGAGATTATGCATTTGCAGGTTCATTCTATTCTTTTGCTATTTGGATTGGTCTTGGTGTATTAGCCTTATATAGAGGAGTAACTGAGGTTATTAAAGGAAGCAAAGCAGCAATAATTGCAGGAGTAGCTTCCCTTGCTCTTGTTCCTATTATAATGGCTGCCGAAAACTGGGACGATCACGATAGATCCTCAAGATATGTAGCTCGCGATTTTGCAGGCAATTATCTAAATTCCTGTAGTAAAAATGCAGTATTATTTACTGTTGGAGATAACGATACATTTCCGCTGTGGTATGCTCAAGAGGTAGAGGGTGTTAGAACTGATGTAAGGGTGCTTTGTATGCCTTATCTTAATGCAGATTGGTACATTAATCAGATGAAAAACACCGTTTACGAATCCAAATCAATTCCTCTTTCATTTACTCAAAAACAAGTCTTAACTGGAAAGAGAGACCAAATAAGAATTGATGAGGAGGGCACAAAGTATTTGTTGATGCAGGAAAAATATGATGCCAACACAAACTTAAAATCAAATTATGAAAAACTGGCTGAACAGTTTACTGAGGTAATGAATAATTCAAAACTTGAAAGCCTTGACAAAACTTCTTTCGATAGAATAATGAAAGCTAAAGATCAAGGTCCTATTGAGTTAAGAGATAAACTCTCAAATATTATTTCTGCTTTACAAGACGAGGCAAAACAAAAACAATTTGGACTTTCTTTGGAAACAATGAATCAAATAAAGTCGTTTCTTGATCAGCTTTATGAAGCTATTGCCGACAGCCCGATTCCATTAAAGGATGCTATGGCTTTTATTGCAAAAGATTCAAATGTTGAAAAACAAAACAACCTTTACTATCTGCCCGGCACTAAATTTATTATTCCTGTAAATAAAGAAAATGCTCTTTCTTATGGAATTGTTGATTCAACCGATGCCGACTTAATGACTGAAAATATTGTTTTCAAATTAAGCGAAAGAACCATAAAGCAGGGTTATATTATGAAAGACCAATTAATTGTTCTGGATGTTCTGGCAAACAGCAACTGGGAACGTCCTGTCTGTTTTTCTTCTCCTATGCCGGCCGGTGATTTGGGTTTAAGTCCATATATTCAGTTTAAAGGTTTTGCTTACCAGGTTGTTCCAATTAGGGGCGGAAAAAAGGACTTCCACGGAAATCACATCAACACAAAAACCCTGTACGACGATTTAATGAATAATTTCAAATGGGGAAATATTGGTGGAGATATTTACTTCGATTACTACCAAATGCGAACTGCAAAAATAGTTCAGATTAGGGGAATGTTTGCACGATTAGCCTACGCTCTAATAAATGAAGAAAAACCCGAAAAAGCTATTGAAGTAATGGACAGAGGAATGGAAATTCTTCCGGTTGAAAATTTCTACACCGATATGGGATTGGTTCTTTCAGCTAATATTTACGAATCGTTAGGTGAATCCGAAAAGGCAGAAGCTATTCTTGTTAAGCTAATTGACCTTCTTGAAGACGATATGATTTATTTCCACTCTCTTGATATTAAAGATGTTAATAGAATTGGAGACGACATAAGAGAAAGATTAAGAATGCTTCTGGAAATTAATAATATGCTTGAAAGAGCCGAAAAGAAGGAGATTGCTGAAAGGGTAGAAAAAATAATTCTAATGCCTAAGTTTCAAGCTCAATTAAAAATTATTTTAGAAAGATGATAAAATACTTTGATTTTGAATGATAAGTAATTAATTTTGGTAATTATAAACAATAATATTATGAGAAAAAATCTTGGTTTCGTATTCTTGTTTTTTGCAATGGGAATTTTTATTGCAAATGCGCAAGTAAAAGAAGCCGCCAAAACTGAACCTATTCGCTATTCGTTTCAATTTGGCGACGGAGTATTAAAAGTTGACAAAAGCTATATGGCTTTTCAAACGGTAAGTCATGTTAAACCCAAAACAGATACTGTGCACGTTTGGAATGTAAGTGAAAAGGAATTGAAACTCAGCTTTATGAATAACCCTGAGTATATAAGTGTAAAAGCAGTTCCCGAAAAACTTGCTCCCGACCAAAAAGGTTATATTATTGCTACAATTCATCCCGAAAAGAATAAAAAACCCGATGGCAAACAAATTTGGGGAGCAATTAGGGCTTCAATACAGGTAATTATTAATGAAGATGTTGAGAAAGGTCGTAAAAATATTTTAAACATTAGTGGAACAATTGAGGAAGATTTTACTGCCTATACAAAAAAGCAATTAAAACGAGCTCCAAAAATCGAATTCGATACTCTTGTTTACAATTATGGAACTGTTAAACAGGGCGCAACAGTAACTCACGAATTTTCATTTATAAATAAAGGCAAGGAAGATCTGGAAATTCGTTCAGTAAAGGCTGGCTGAGGCTGCACCGCAGTCAGCAAAACTGACCAACCAATTAAGTCCGGAGAAAAAAGTCAAATTACTGTAACTCTTCGTACATCAGGCAAAAAAGGAAATGTAACAAAAACCATTGATGTTTTTACCAACGACCCAAAAAACAGCAAAATTGTTTTAAAGGTTACCGGCAATGTTGAGCAATAAAAAATGATTTTTTTGGAAGAATGATAATTATTTCAAAAAAAACATGTAGGTTTGTTACATGTCTTCCATAGATAAAATAAAGGCTCCTATTGCCTCCGAAATGCAGGAATTTGAAAAATCTTTCCGTGCATCGCTAAAGACCAATGTCTCGCTTCTGGGAATAATTACTTCATACATTCTAAAAAGAAAAGGTAAACAAATGCGACCAATGTTTGTTTTCCTTACTGCTTCATTAAATGGAAAAATTAACAAAAGCACTCATAATGCCGCTGCACTTATTGAACTAATGCATACAGCAACTTTAGTACACGACGATGTGGTTGATGAAAGTTTTGAAAGAAGAGGATTTTTTTCTGTTAATGCCCTTTGGAAAAATAAGATTTCTGTATTAATAGGCGATTATTTTCTCGCTCAAGGTTTGTTATTGGCCGTAAGAGATAAAGAATTCAGACTGTTGGAAATTGTCTCTGATGCTGTTAAAGAAATGAGTGAGGGTGAATTGCTTCAAATTGAGAAAGCGCGTCGTTTAGACATTACCGAAGAAATATATTTTGAAATAATACGAAAAAAAACAGCCACATTATTAGCCGCATGTGCAGTTGCAGGATCGGTTTCAGCAGGGGCGGATGAAGAAAAAGCTGGATTAATGAAATCTTTTGGTGAGCATGTGGGAATAGCTTTTCAGTTAAAAGATGATTTGTTCGATTTTCAAAAGAAAAATCTTGCCGGCAAGCCTACAGGAAACGATATTAAAGAAAAGAAACTCACCCTGCCTCTAATTCAGGCACTAAAATCGGCGGCTGAAAGTGAGAAAAGGATAATA
Source organism: Bacteroidales bacterium (assembly GCA_016936815.1). Taxonomy (GTDB): domain Bacteria; phylum Bacteroidota; class Bacteroidia; order Bacteroidales; family GWF2-38-335; genus GWF2-38-335. Next base: position 33,262 of record JAFGXD010000079.1, on the reverse strand, counting down.
ATGAATACAATAAGAGATCCAAAAATTAACAGCAAAAAAATAAACGAGGTAATGGATTTTGTGCTTCAAACCAACGGAATCCAATACACCGAAGAAAAAATGATTAATCATCGAGATTCCGCACTTAATATTCTAAAGCAATTTCCGGATAACCCTGCCAGAGAGTCTTTGGAGGAACTTGTAAATTATACGGTTTTAAGAAAAAAATAATTAAACCCTCAAACAAACAAAAAGAACGTCATCTACCTGTTTGTATTTGCCTTTCCATTCTTCGTGGTCTTCAATTAATTTAACTTCAAGTTCATTAATAGGTAGATTACCTATTTTTTCTAATAAATTCATAAGGCGTTTCTTGCCATATTTGGTCTGCTCAATTCCTCCAATTTGGTCTGTAAAGCCATCTGTGAACATAAAAATAGTACTGCCTTTTTCTATTTTATGAGTTTTGCAAGCAAACGGGATTTTTGAAAGTCTGTGCTCTCCTACCGGCATTTTGTCCGGCTCCAAATAATCCAGACTACCATCAACATTCATAATAATTACAGGTCTTTTTGCTCCTGCATAAGAAATAGTTTTTTGGTTTTTTGAAACAACAATTAGGGCAATGTCAATTCCTTCCCTGTTTTCGAAGGCATCTTGTTGCTCGGTAGAAAAAGCGGAAATAAAATCTTCACGCAATTTATTAAGTATTTCAGCAGGATTTCCGGAATTGCTAATAAGCAAATCGTTTATCAAAGCTATTCCCAACATACTTAAAAAAGCAGATGGAACACCATGTCCGGTTGCATCGGCAATTGCAAATACAATATTTTCTTCATCTTCATGAAAAAGGGAGAAGTCGCCGCTAATTATTTCTTTTGGTTTTCTAATTACTGAAACTTCCGAAAAATATTGTTTTATAAGTCCTATGTCAGGATAAAGAGCTTCCTGAATATTTCTGGTGTATTTTATGCTGTCGGTAATTTCTTCGTGCTGCTTAGAAATTAAATCTTTCTGTATTACCTCTAGCATGTGTTGCCGGCTTAAGTCGTCACGTTGGGCTTCAATTTCGTCACGTTGACTAGACATTTCTTCCTTTTGCTGCCTTAGTTCTTCGTTTTGAATAATTAGACTTGCATTTATTTTCTTTTTTTGTTTATTCAAACGGAAAAACAATATTACAAACACAAGCATAACTACCACCCCAATAGAAATCATTAAAACCTGAAACAATAATTGCTTTGCTTTTTGGGCATCGAGTTGCGATTTTGCAACATTTAGCTCATGTTCAGAATTTTTCACTTTCAGTTCTTCTTCAATTTTATCAGATTCGTATTTTTCCCTAAGACTGGTAAATTGTCTATAATTTTCAACATTAAAAATGGAGTCTTGTATATTTCCATATTTTTTTATCAAACTTAAGGCTTCTACATCTTCACCTATTTCATGAAGCAATCTGGAGCTTACCTTGTAGTTTGCAGCTAAATCCTTAATTATCTTGGCGTTTGCAAGTATTTCTCTACTTTCTTCAAGGTTTTTAATTGCCTTGTCGTAGTTTTTCCAATAAATATAAATTTGGGCAAGGTTAGTTAGAACCACGGCATATCCTCTTTTTTCCTTAAGTTTCTTTCTTATTTCAAGAGCCTTGTTATAATATTCAAAAGCCTCATTGTAAATTTCTTTATGCAAATATATTGACGCAATATTATTGTAAACAGACCCTTGTCCTTCAATATTATCGGCTTTAGTATAAAGCTCAAGTGATTTTTGGTAATAAACCAGAGCCGAGTCTTCCATTTGCTTTTTATCGTATATGGCTCCAATATTAAGGTTCTTTAGAGCAATGTCGTTTAGGTTTCCTCCTTTTTCAACAATTTTAAGAGATAAATAGTAATATTCCATTGCCTTATCTAAATCCCCCCAAACGCTGTAAATTTCACCAATATTATTTAGTGCTGTCGCTGTTCCTATTGTGTTTCCAAGTTCTTCCTCAACTTTTAGAGATTTTTGGTAAACCTCCATTGCTTTTCCGTAATTGCCTCTTCCGCTATAAACAATCCCAATATTGTTATAAACTGAAGCCAGTCCGGTTTTATGATTACATTCTTCGAATAGTTTTATTGAAAGAAGATAGTTTTCTATGGCTAAATCGTAATTCCCTTTAAACTCATTAATTATGCCTAAATTGTTATATGAAAAAGCCATTCCAAGTTTATTGTCTGCTTTTTTATCCATTTCTAGCGATAATGAATAAAAATACAGTGCAGAATCAATTTCCCCCTTAATTTCCCAAACAAGACCAAGATTTCCGTATGCCATGGCAATACCTTCAGGTTTTCCCAGTTCTTTTTCGGCTTCCAGAAACTTTTCAAGATAGTCCTGAGCAAGAACATTATTTCCCAATTCTAAATATATTAGCCCAAAGTTGTTAAAAACACTTGCTAGTTGATTTTTGTCTTTTGTCTTTTTAGTTAGCTCATACGATTGTTTACAATACTTTTCTGCTTCAAATAGCTCTCCCGAAGTATAATATCCTACTGTTAATGAAATAGCTGCCTCTGCCATTAACCAATTGTCCTTTTTTAATTCAGCAATCTTCAACGCCTTAAATGCCAATTCATTAGACTTTTTAAGATCTATGTTTTGGTATTCTTTGGCCAGCAGAATTAAGGTTTTGGCTTTTTCTTTTCCGTTTTGTCGGTTTGCAGCTTGTTCAAGACTGTCAACTATACTGTTCTGCCCTAAAAGAGCTGAAAAAATGAAAAACAGGCAATATGTTAATTTAATTTTCATTCGGTTTTTACCCCAATTACCAAAATATCATCAACTTGTTGGAATGGTGTTTCACCTGAACCTTTCATCCAATTTTCTATTGTCTTTTCCAAAATTTCCTTTTGTTCTCTAAAGGATTTTTCTGAATTTTCAATTAGCAAATCTTTAAAAGGCTTGTATTTGAATTTTTTTCCCTCAATTGTTTTACCGCCAAATTGGTCGGCGTAACCATCTGAAAAAAGGTAAATTACTTCATTTAAGCTCAGTTTAATTTGCACATTTGTAAATAAAACTGAATTATCTTCATAAACCCCAATTGGCATTTTGTCGGGTTTAATTTCGAAAAGACATTTATTGCCTGAATTATCAGTTATATGGGCTTTTGCAAGAAAATTATGATTAAGTTTTAAGAATTCATTTTTGTCTTTTACTACAATGTATGCCGGGTTATTGGCTCCTGCATAAGAAAGAGTTTTTTCCTTAGAATTTATACAAACAACGGCCATATCCATTCCATCTTTCGATTTGCTAGTGCCCGTCTTTTGTTGAAGGGTATTAATAATTTTCTCTCTCAATTGGTTTAGAATTTCCGAAGGCTTGAAAATATTGTTTTTTACAACCAAATCTCTCAAATAAGTAATTCCCAAAACCGACATACTCGCTCCCGGAACTCCGTGTCCAGTACAATCTGCCGCAATAATTATTGTTCTGAAATCTTTTTTATAAACCCAATAAAAATCGCCCGAAACTATATCTCTGGGTTTAAAAAGAATAAAGTGTTCCTGAGGTATTTCGTAGCCTTCGAGCAGAGTTTGCTGAATTTTTCCGGCATAGGCTATAGATTCTGAGATATTGGTTTTTTGTCGTGTAATATACTCTTTCTGAATGCTTACAATTTCCTTTTGTTCGAGAATATTGTTTCTTTGGGCTGAAATTTCATCTCTCTGTGCTTCAATTTCTTCCTTCTGTTGAATAATTTCGTTTTTTGTTATTAGCAGTAAATTATTTAACCTACGGTTTCGTAAATACCTTATGAAAATAATTACAGAAAAGAGTAAAAACAGCCCAAGAATTATTAGTAGCAATCGGGCAATGCGGCTGGTTCTTTGCTGAATTTGTTCCTGAATTTCGCCTTCTGAAACAAGTTTTTGGTTTTCCAAATCAACAGCCTCAATTTCAAGAAGTTTTTTTTGAGTTTGATATTGAATTTTTAGGAGTTCAATCTGATTAGAAGCTTCTTCTGTATAAACTGAATCCTTAATGTCTAAATACTGTTTGTAGTAAATGTATGATTTTGAATTATTTCCCTCAGATTCAAACAATTGAGAAAGTGATAAAAACAAATCCATTTTCAATTCTTTTGACCCGGTATTTTTAAGAATTTCCTCTGTTTTAAGGAAATAATATTCTGCTGAATCGGGTTGATTATTGGCAAAAAACATTTTTCCAATCATGTTCATTGTCCAAGCAATATTTGGAAAATCGTTAAGTTTGATATTTATTTCAAGAGCCTGTTTATGCAAGTTTTGGGCTTGCTCAGGATTATTTTGTTTGTTTAATATTGAAGCAAGGTTGTTTAGAGACTTTGCCATACCTTCATTATTATCCAATTCTTTTTCAATGTTAAAAGACTTCAAATAATATGCATAAGCGGAATTCAGGGAATCAAAATCGTGATAAATATTACCAATATTATTGAGGTTATCGGCCATTCCCCTTTTGTGGTTGAGTTCAGTATTTATTTGAAGAGCCTCTTTATAAATTTCCAGGGCCTCCTTATGCTTGTTCCAAACATAAAAAACATTTGCAATTTGGTTTAGAGCTGCAGCTTTCTTATCGTTACTTGTCTTTTCCGCAATGTCTAAGGCTTTGTTAAAAAACTCCATAGCTTTTTCATAAACGGCAAGGTCGAAATACACAACTCCCATATTTAAGTAGGCCAAATACTTATCTTCAATATTTCCGGTTTCTCCCGTACTTTTTAGCAAAAGCCTGAAATTTTCCATTGCTTTGTCGTATTCGCCGGTAGTGTAATAGCTAATACCCAGCTCGTTATAAACATCAGAAATTTTTTGTTTGGAGTTTAGTTTGGTATAAAGTTCGAAAGCTTCTTCGTATAAAAAGCGAGCCTGACTGTGGTTTCCTGATTTTCTTAGCTGTTTTGCTTGTTGATATTTCTTTTCAGCCTTTTCAAAATCTCCACTATCTGCTTTGCTGTTTGCAAAAAGCTGAACTGAAAGAATTAGAATAAAAAATAAATGAAGAATCTTGCCAGTCATTATTGTCTAAAACATTTCTTTCAAAAATACAAAATAATGCAGATATTTAAGGTTAATGAGTACAAGTATTTATTTTGCATTTATAATATTGGCAAAATTGTATTATTAAAATTATTTGGAAATTACAATTTTTTCGGTTCTTGATTTCTCTAAGCCCTTAATATTTAGTAGATACATCCCATTGTTTAGCGTGGAAATATTAATTTTGTTTCCTGATTTAAAATCTCCTTCTAAAACAATATTTCCCATCAAATCAATTATTTGGTAATACTCTTCATTTGATTTAGGAAAAACAAAAAGGTAAAGACTTGCCGGGTTTGGGAAAATCTTATCCTCAATATTTATTGGTTTGTATTCAGGCGATTGAAGGTTTAGGTCATTAATACTTTGTTTCCAAACGCCATTTCCGTAAGTTCCGGCATAAAGGGTGTCATTAAGTATTTCTAAAGAACTAACATTTTTGTTTATTAATCCATCGTTGCTTTGATACCAATTTTGACCGAAATTTCCGGTATAAAACAGCCCCTTTGACGTTGAAACAATTAAAAAATTACCCACATACACAAAATCAGTAATTCCAAAATAATCTAATTCAAGACCATAACCTGCATATTCCCAAAAAACACCATTATCAAAACTAACATACATTCCTTCCACAAGAATATAGGTAAATAAAGCTGAATCGCAGTTAGCAATTTTATGTGGAGATCTTGAAGGTGGTAATCCATAATTAGATAAAGACCAATTATTTAAATCGTCAAGCTTTAAAAGTTGCGCATCTCCACATGCACTTGTAAAAGCTATTGAATCGAATACCAAAAAATCATTTATGTCATTACAGTACTGAGAGGGAATACTAATATTAGTCCATGTTTCACCCACATTATCAGAATAATACAATTTCTCCTCCGAATAGCCATAAATTCTTTTATCTTTAATGTAAATACTATGCTCACTATTTCCTGCGGGCAATGTATAAGGCAGATTGTCAATTTCATACCAAATGTTCCCATTATCAAAGGTATAATGAAAAAACTGATAAACGTAGGGCCAAGATGATTGCATAAAATAATTACTTACAAAAATTGTATCTCCCATATTATCAATATTTAAGAAAATGTCATTTGTAATGTTGGGAGTAATATCTGTGTAAACTCCACTACTATACAGATTTATGTTCTTAGTCTGCAATGCAACAATATTACTTTTTGTACTCGTTAAATCTCTAATAAAAGAACAAACCATTCCTTCATTATTACTTTGCCACACATCTTCAGATAAAAAATATGCGCCACAAGTATTTGTTCCGCAAATTGTTAAAGAATCCAAAGTTAATATTGCTTTAATATTTAATTCAGGTAAGCCATTGTTTAATGTTAACCAGGTTGTTCCATTATCTGATGATCTAAATAATCCGGAGCCTTCAGTACCTACAAGAATAATGTTTCCGGTTTTGTTTACACATGAAATATTTGAAGAAACTGAAAGTAGATTTGTCCAGTTATCTCCAAAGTCCTGACTCATAAATAATTGTCCATTAATTGCGCAATAAAGAGAATCATTAAAAGTTTTAATAAGGGACACTCTCCCTGCACTTAATCCATTATTAACGGGATAGAAATTTTCCAAATTCTCGTTAGTCCGGTAAACTCCGTTATTTGTGCCGCAAAAAACATAATTTTCTGTCAAAGCCAAGGCGCCCACGTAATTATAGTAATAGTATTCGCCAACATAATACTCGTAAACTGAATCAATTGGTAATCCCGTATTATGGTATCCTAATATTGCACCATCAAAGTCTAAACGAATTAATCCTCTGTAACTATCTCCTGCATACAGACATGAATCGGTATGTGAAAGAACTTCAGGATCTAGACTCGAATCGAGAACAATTGGAGACGGGTTAGTATTTGAAAGTTGCATCATTTGCAAACCGCCTGTTCTATCCATTCCACCAAAAAAATGATGTTCAATAAAAAATAAACTATCTCCTTTTAGCGTGAAAATTTCAAAGTAATTATGCAATTTTTGAGTCCAAGATTCATTTATAGAAGTCTTTGAAAAAAAACCACAATAAAATGACGAGGCAAAAATCTCGTTTTCATAATTGATTATTGCGCTTAATTCAATGTTTCCATACGGTCCGTTTGTTGATTGCCATTGGGAGAAAGACAAGCGAACTGATAGTATAATGACAAGAGACAATAATAGAAATATTTTCATGAATTAATTTAAGTAATAGCAAAACAAATGGTTAAAATAAACATTTTATCCTCCAAACATTGTCTCAGAAGCTTTAGGACATTTAAAAATAATATTCATTCCGAAACGGAAACTTACATAACGCATGGTGTAAGGAACAACTCCCGAAAAATCTCCGTCGGAGCGAACTATCTGCCATGTTCCCAGTAAATTATCTCCTACAAAATAAAATTGCATTGGTCCGCCTTTAAGCACTATTCCAAATCCTAAATTTTTAAAAGAATTATTTGTAACGGCATACGATAGTGTTAGTTTCACCCATTTTTTTAAATCGGCTTTTCCACTAAGGGTAAGACTCATAAATGGTGTTTTATGGTAAATTTCTCCCCTGAACAAACCTGCTACCGAGAATTTTTCAGTTAGTTTTCTGGATGCTCCAAGGTATATTTTTGGTGCAAGCACATAAGTGTATGGCTTATTGTCGTGTTTGGCCATAAAAATATTTACAATAGAATCTGTCATATCGGCAACGTAGGCCGAATCTGTTTCTTCTAAGTATGGAACAACATCTACTCCGTCGAAAAGAAACTGCCCCTTGCTTTTAAGGGTAGTTGTATTATCTTTAAACTTTATGTAGCCAATATCCAGCATACTTGCGTAGAAAGTCCAGTCTTGGTTAGGACTCCAAGTTGCTCCAAGGTCTAAACCAAACCCAAGATTTTTGCTGTTGAAAACATAATCCATTGGATCTACATCGTAGGTTGTGTCTACAAAAACCACCGAGTCGTGGTCGGGCAAGTAATATAAACTGTCTATTCGGTAAAAAGGTGAAGATAGTCTATATTCTATATCGGTGGTAAAAGTAGTTTCGAAAGTCGAATTAGGATCGTCGTTTGTTCTCATTAACAAATCGTTAGTCTTGGTGTAGGCATTAGCTTTTCCAAATAATACTTTCACTTTTCCGCCAACAGTTAATTTCTTATCTATTTTCTTTGAAGCTCCAAAAGCCCATTCACGATAGTGTAAAGCATCGAGGTGAATTCCGGCAAGTTCTACATCTTTTCCAAGAAGAGATTGCCCGTTACCTTCATCTAAAAAGGTTAAAAGGTTTTTGGAAAGACCAATTCTGGTTTGAACTTTTTCGGTAAGATTAAAAGTAAAATACCAATCCTCCTTAAATTTATATCCTGCAGAAAGAATGTTAATGTTTATATCTGCAGTTATATAATTCATCTTTCTAAGCCGCTTATGGTATTTATCGTAATCGAACAAAGGATGTTCGGGATGAATAATAGAATCGAGACTTTTGTTAATAGGAATAAGGTCTTTTACTGCAAATCCATTTAAACCCATATCTAATTCCAAAGGCGGAAGAATTGGGGTAATAAGCCCTCCAAAATTTATTTTACATTTTTGTTGGTATGCAGGATTTAGAAGGTTAGCCTGAGGAATTTCGTCCATGAAATACATGGTGTTATTTCTTTGTGCGCTTAAGCCTAGAAAAGCGAAAGAAAAAATTAATACGGTAATATATTTTGCTGGTTTCATATTTTCTCCTCCTTTTTATTCTAAGTCTGACGAATCATCAATTTTTACTTGCACTTGTGCCCCCAGACCAATATCTATGTTATAATGGGAATAAAACCTAACCAGTTCAGTTGCGGCATTTGTTGTGTTAACAGTACCACTATACAAAATGTACTTTACATCTTTAAGGTTTTGAATTCTGTCGTGTTCGTATCTCATGTTTGTTACAAGAGTAGTTGGAGAAACAACTTTTCCGGCAGCATCCAAACCACCCGATTGAATAATTAACTCATTGGAAATAAGAGAATCTACCATTACGTAATTTGAGTCAACAAAATAAACTTGCAATCTGGCTTCGGTTGGCATTCCGTTTTCGGCAACAAGGCGGAAATTTATCCAGTCTATAATATCCAAATCTTCATATAAAGCAGAAAAATCTAAATCGGCAGTATCTTGCAGTAACCAGTATTTTGCATTTCCATAAAGTGGAAGTTCTACCTCAAGTTCGAGGTCGAAGCGACTGGAATCTGTTACAAAATTGTAGTCGAATCCCGGTCCTAAAGGATTGGTTTCAGATTCTACAGAGAAGAAAATATATTTTGGCTGAGTTTCAACCACATCCATAATATTAGAATTTGTTTTATTTAGAGAAAGCATATCGGAAGCAAACTGACCAATTTGCGACAAAGTTGGATACATCATTGTTCTTGGGTTTACTATTGTGGGAACGTCGGTTCCAAACAATGGAGTAGAAGGTGCTCCCGTTGTGGAATAAGTTCCAAGACTTGTAAGGTAAAACTGAACGGGCAAGCCGTAAGAATTATTCATTCTAACGTACATTCTTGGGTCGTCGAAATAGGCTTCTCCATCTAAAACCTGATTAAATATTTCCAGATGAATAGAATCCATTGAAAAATCTTGAGAGTAGTTTCCAAGATAGCCAAACATTGAGGAGTATTTAATGTTTACAATTCCAACAGTCAAACTAATTTGATCGGAACCTGCAACAGGATTACCCGAGTTTGTTAGCGTTAAAGTATAGTTAATTGGCAGTTTATTTGTTTCTGCCCCTGTTCCTGTAAGGTCTATTGAATATCCCTCCATATCGGTGTAGTTGTTTGTAACTGTTCCACCGGCTGCAGGAATGTTTATTGTTTTGGTATAAACTACCGAGCCTTTTTTAATGGTTGGAAATTGAATTACCAGAGTTCCGGGATGTTCGAAATCGGAATTTAACTGAACATTAAGTTCGGCAGATTTAAGTCGAATACTGTCTAGAGCTTCTGTTGAGTTAACCGCAATATCGAATACCAATGAATGGCTTTCCGAAACAGTTGATCCAACCGGAACGGTACTTGGGTTAAGGTCTGCTGCTGCGGTAAACACATCCGAAAACGATTGATTTGGTATTTTTATCATAGAATCGGCTCTGTAGGAAAGTATTCTCTTGTTGTAAATAAGATAAAGAAAGCCTGTTTCATCTTCTTCAATAAGCTCCTCATTATCGTAGTCCATTACCAAATCCCTAACCGATAATGATCCTTTAGCAAGAGGAAGCGCCATATTGGGATTCCAATCCATATCTTCCGAGAATTTGTTCATTTCAAGCTCATCTTTAATACAAGAAGAAAGAATTAGCGAAAAGAAAACCAGTAGAATTTTGGCTTTCAATAGATTAACTTTGGTTTTTTTCATAAAAATTAATTTTACAGGTCATGCAATTTGTTATGCAATTTTTCTTAAGTCTTTTGTAACTTTTGTAAGACTACAACAAATTACAAAAGGTTGTTTGTTGGCTACAAAAAAACGAAAAAAAGAATTAATTAACAGTATAATTATACAAAAAGTTGTTTTTACTTCCCACAATAAGGTTAAAGAAACCCTCCTTATTTCCCATATTTCCAATACTGAATAACGAGAAGCCTTTCAAAGGGAATCCTTCGTAATGCTCTCCGGTTGATTCAATAAGATGAATAAGATTTTTTTCTTGTTCCACAATACCAATTCGTCGCTGGTTGTCGGGAAATACAAAGAAAATTGGTGGGAATTTTGGTGCTGTTTCAAACTTCTTTTCAAACATTGGTAAAAACTCGAGGTTCATTACGGTAAGTCTTGTGCTGTCGAGGAAAATATAGTCGTTAAAACCATCGCCATCTAAGTCATTCAAATCGAAGAAATGATTTGTTGAGATTTCCTGAATATCCTTAATTTCTACTGAGCCATCGAAATATACAAAAACCGGCTTACCTGTAATTGTAGTAGTAACAAGACGATGCTTTTTGGTTTTTGGGTCTTTGTCGAGAAAAAAGGAATTATTTGAGGAAGCCGGGAAATATTCTTTTACATCTACTCTAGACTTTCCTTTTCGGTCGAGAATATAGGTTTTAAGACTATCGGCAAAAACAATATAATCTTTATCGGAAATACGGAAAAACTGAATTGGTGTTTTAACCGAATGTTCTGTTTCTTCAAATTCCCAACCTTTAAGAATACTTCCGTTTTTGTCCATTGCATAAATCTTTCCATTATTACAGGCTACGAATAGTCGGTAATCTCTGTTATTCTCGTAATCGAAAACTGAAATTCCGTTAGTGGCATTTGCTCGCAACTCAACAGGAAATCTTTCAACGTTGTTACCAAGTCGGTCTATTAAATAAATTTTTGATTTGGTGTTAAACATTAGTTGCAATTTCCCATTTTTAAAGTAATCAATTTGAAAAACATCTGAAAGAATTCTTTCCTTAAGATTTTTCTTCCAGAGCACTCTTCCTGTACTGTTTATTAAGTAAATAGTGTTATTCATATCCTGAACAAAAACCTCTGTTTCTTCAGAATCGTGGTTAACAACAAATTTTGGCTTTATTGCAACGCAGGTATCGAGACGACTTTCCCATACAGTTTTTGGATCTTCCCTATAAACACGAGGATTATATTTTAGGAAAACGTTATTGTAGATAAATCCCTCAGATGCAGAAAATTGAAGAGCAAGTCCTTGAAATTTCCCCGTTTTGTCGAAAGCCTTTTCAACGCCCAAATAAGCGGAAGGATTTAAAAATTGCTGCAAATAATCTTGTTTGTTGGCCAAATTAGCCCAAACTGTAATACTTGAATTTGAGGCTAAACTTTGCTTAAATTCCACAAAATCTAAATCAAGACTAAGAACCTTTTGAAGCACATTGGCATAAATAAATTCTGAAATAGCTTTTTTTGAATTAGCGAAAATCAAGTGGTTTTTGTAAATGGCGAAATACTTAGTCTGAAGTTCTGCAAAAACATCTCCAAAAAGAACGGAAAGCATTTCAGGAAATGGGAATGAATAAACGGGAAACGATTTATCTTTATCGAGAATATAATCGGAAACCAGTAATTTGTAATTGGTATTTTCGGTTGCGGAATAAGTTTTTAGAAGCTCAATTAGTTTGTCTTTTGTAAAATCTCCGGAGCCGGTTTTTACAATAATAAATGTGTTTTCAGCAGTTTCAAGACCTTTAATATTTGTTTTAACAAAAGCAATTTCGTTTCCCATAAAAGAACGGAATAATTCTTCGGGGTCGGTTTGGTATTTTGCTTTAAAATCTTTCAGATAATTTTCGTATTCTCCAAGTTTATTAAGAGATTTTAGAAATTTTCTGTAATTGGTTTGGAAAACCCCCGGCTTTTCAATTCCCAGACTTAAGAAAAAGGAAGTTGAGATTGGTAAGATTTCATCAAGAGTAAATCCAACCGGTTTCAGGTTTTTAAAAATGTTTAAATAAGACGGAACAGAATCGGAACTAACTGAAAATCCGTAAAGTATAAGTAATTCCTCATTAAGTTTCAAATCCATAAGCGACCAGTCGGCTATATTCTTCATTCCCTTTGAAAGGTTTAGTTTTTCAGTAGAACAAATTGAAGAAAGAAGCCCGGATGCATTAGAATAATTTATGAACAAGCTGGCAGGAACGTTTTTTCCTTTGGCATCATAAATGGACTTAAAGGAAGTTAATGAAAGGATTGATTTACCGGATTTTAGCTGATTTACAGAATTTTCTACCAACAAAGAAGAAAAGCTGAAAATAAACAAGCCATCGTAAAAGGCATAGCTGAACTTCTTGTAGTAAGAATGGTTTTTCAGTTCCCCTTCAAAAAACGATACACCATCTTTATCTCTTTCCTTAACCTCGAATTTTTTCTGAATATTTTCTTCAACCCAAATTTTTAAATCTTCGTAAATGCCGGTGTTTTCTGTACCCAAGATGTATAGAAAGTTGAATTTGTTTTTAGCAGTCGGATGCAAGGAAATTATTAATTCCCTATTGTCGGTAAGCGATTTTAGAGTTTCGTCGGCTAGCAGAATTGAATCCAGAAATTTTACCTGCGAACTAAGTCCATAGAAATCTTCTATTTGAGAAAGCTGATTCCAAACCTCGTTTTTACCCGAATTAAGAGAATGAGTAAGTTGAGCAATATTGTTGGTTTCCAATATAATAGCTGCATCCGTTGGAACCGCATTTATTGGCTGGGTGGTTGGTTGCAGTTTACTTCTAAAGAAAAAGTAACCGCCGGCTATTAATAATACAACAATTACGGTTATTGCAATAAATATTCTTTTTTTTGTCATGCCTAGAAATTATTAACAGCCTCAAACTTACACATTTTTTTCTAAAAAATTATTTGAAAAGTATTGACAATTGAATTTAAATATTTTATCTTTGACCGACCGTTTAATCATAAAGTATGAGTCCGAGAACAAAAATTCAATTTGAACAAATGCGGCGCAGCAGAAAAGAAGAGATTTGCAGCGTTGCCCTTAAACTCTTTGCAGAAAAGGGTTACCATGCTACATCAATTGCAAATATTGCCAAAGAAGCCGGTATTTCAAAAGGTCTTTTGTACAATTATTTTCAAAGTAAAGAGCATTTGCTTTCAAGCATTTTTGCCAATCTTACCGATAAAATAATGACCTTGCTAAACCCTAACAGCGACAACGAAATTAGTTTGGATGAAGCCGAAGGTTTTTTCGATAAATTCTTTCAAATGCTAGTTGAAAACCCCATTGAATGGAAATTATTTTTTCAAATTAGTATGCAAAACGAGGTGCTTCAACTTTTGCTTAAGGAAACAAATAACGAAAACGTAAGGAATAGTCAGTTGCTAATTGTAAAATTTTTCAATTCCAACGGCTTCGAAGATCCTGAAATTGCACTAATTCTATTTTCTTCAATTATTAAAGGTTTTACAATGCAATATTGCCTTGCTCCTGAACTTTTTAACAATGAAATGCTGGAAAAATTTAAAATTCTATTGAAGGATATGTTTCTAAAAAGGAGGAAAGGCAAAACCGGTAAAAATGCAGAGCTTAACGACTCTATGGGCTACATATTATTATAATTGCTAAAAAAAAGAACAAATGAAATCGTATTTTAAAATTGCATGGAGAAATATTTGGAGGGTTAAAAATCGAACCTTTATTACCGCATCTGCAATTGCATTGGCCATTTTCTTTGCTGTAATAATGAGGGGATTTCAACTTGGTTCCTACGATTTAATGATGGAAAATGCTGTGGAAAAGTACATTGGTCATATTCAAATTCACAAAAAGGGATATACTGAAGATCCAACAATTAACATGGTTTTTGAGGAATCGGAGAAAATTAAAACCATTATTTCTAACCACAAAAATGTTGCACATACTATTTCGCAAATTACAGGCGGTGCAATGGTTTCATTCGAACTTCAAACTAATGGAGCATTAATTCTGGGAATTGACCCTATTGCAGAAAAACAAAGATTAAACCTTGAAAATAAACTTGTTGAGGGTAAATATATTAGTCCCGGAGATAATGAGGTGGTTTTAGGCGAAAATCTGGCAAAATTTCTGAAAGTTGGTGTTGGCGACAGCATTTCTCTTGCTAGTCGCAACTACTTTAAACTGCCGGCTTTTGGCAAATTTGCGATTAAAGGAATTGTACACATGCCCGCTCCCGACCTAAATTCATCGCTTGTTATTATGGACAAAAAAACTGCGCAGACTTTCTTTTCAGCTAAAAACATGGTATCCGAATACTGCATTAACCTAAATAGCAGTTCAGAAACTCAAGAAACAATTGACGATTTAAAAGCTGCCCTTGGCTCTAAATTTGAGGTACTTGCGTGGTATGAAACCCGTCCGGATCTTAAACAACAAATTGACTCCGATAATGCCAGCGGAATTCTATTTCTCGGTTTACTTTACTTGGTTATTGGCTTTGGTGTTTTTGGCACAATAATGATGATGACAATGGAACGAAGAAAAGAATTTGGAATTACATTGGCTGTTGGAATGAAAAAATGGAAACTTGTTAGAATTATTACTATTGAAACTCTTATCATTGGAATTATGGGAATTATTGCAGGAATTATGCTGGCTGTTCCTGTAAATGTCTATTTTCACCTAAACCCAATTGAATTACCCGGTTCAATTAAAGAAGCTATGGAATCTTTTGGTGTGGAGGCTAAAATGCCCTTTGCCTTAGAGCTTTCATTTTATATTAACCAGATTGTTGCTGTTGTTGTTATAGTATTAATAGCTGCAATTTATCCTGTAATATCGATACTTAGAATGAAAATTATAAAGGCTATTAGAAATTAACTTTAAAACAATTAATTATGATTTGGTCTATTGCCTGGAGAAATATTTGGCGTAATAAAATTAGAAGTCTGGTTGTTATTATGGCCGTTGCAATTGGAATGTTTGGAGGAACTTTTTCGGTTGGATTAATGAATGGTTTAATAAAAGACAGAATAAATGAAGCTGTTAACAACGAATCGTCTCATATTCAGCTTCATAATCCTCACTTTTTAGAAAATAATGAGTTAATTCATATTATTGAAGAGGCCGAGAATATTGCTTCCGAAATTGAAAAACTCCCCGCAGTTGAGGCTGTTTCAATCCGTTACAAACTCTTGAATTCTGCACAAACTGAACACAATTCAACCGGTGTTGTTCTTTACTCCGTTAATCCTGAGAAAGAAAAAATGGTTAGTGGAATTAGCGAAAAAATTGATACCGGAGAATATTTTACTTCCTTAAAAAGTCCTCAGATTGTAATTAGCAGAAAAATTTCCGAGAAGTTAAGAGCAAAAGTGGGCGACGAAATTGCTATTAACCTTACAAAACCCGATACCAGTTCAATAAAAGTAAATTTCACAATTGTAGGAATTTACAAAACCCACAACGGCATGTTCGATGGGAGAACCGTTTTTACAAGAACCTCCGATTTAGAAAATCTTATTGGCCTTAACAGTTCTAATGCCCACGAAATAATTGTTAGGCTGAAAAACCACAAAACACTACATGAAACAGTTGAAACGCTTGAAGAAACATACAAAAATCTGGATGTACAATCGTGGATAAAAATTCTTCCCGACGTTGGTATGTTGGTTGAAATGGGCGATTTTATGCTTTTTGTAATTATTCTGATTATTCTTCTGGCTCTTTCTTTTGGAATAATTAACACCATGATGATGTCGGTAATGGAACGCAGAAAAGAACTCGGAATGCTTCTGGCTGTTGGAATGAGTAAGAAAAGGGTGTTTACAATGATTATGCTTGAAACAATTTTTCTCTCAATAGTTGGAGCAGTAATAGGAACCCTTTTTGCCGCTGTAATAGTTTTTGTTACCGGCAATAGCGGAATAAATTTTGAAAGCTTTTCGGAAGGCTTCGAGCAAGTGGGTTATGCCTCCGTAATGTACCCTGAACTGGCGTGGTACGAATATGTTGAAATTATTGGGCTAGTAATTTTTGTTGCTGTGGCAGCATGCATTTATCCTGCTCGCAAAGCACTGAAATTAAGACCTGTAGAAGCTATAAAAGATTATAATTAATAATTTAAAAAATCAATATTTACAATGAAAACAATAATAAAAACCATAGATTTACACAAGATTTACGATCCCGAAACTCATGCTGTTCATGCTGTTAACGGCATTAATTTGGAAATTGCCGAATCGGAATTTACAGCAATTGTTGGTCCTTCTGGTTCGGGAAAAACAACCTTTTTAAACATGTTGGGTGGTTTGGATGTGCCAACAAAAGGAGAAATTCTAATAAACGATGTTAGAATAGATAAACTAAATTCGTCGCAACTAACCGATTTCAGACTTAATAATATTGGCTTTGTATTTCAGGCTTATAACCTTATTCCTGTTCTTACAGCTAAGGAAAATGTTGAATTTATTATGGAATTGCAGAAAGAGCCAAAAAGCAAAAGAACCATTAGAGCCATGGAATTATTAAAAGCTGTTGGGTTGGAAGACTTTGTAAACAAGCGACCGGGAAAATTATCGGGTGGTCAACAGCAAAGAGTTGCGGTGGCCAGGGCATTAGCATCTAAACCAAAATTTGTTTTGGCCGACGAACCAACAGCCAATCTGGATTCTAAAACAACCGAAAGTTTGCTCGATTTAATGGAAAAGCTTAACCGTGAAGAACAAACAACATTTATTTTTTCAACCCACGACCCTAGGGTTGTAAATAAAGCAAGGCGCATTATTACTATAGAGGACGGAAAAATTGTTTCTGACGTTAAAAAAGATTGAATTAAAAATAAAAAAACAATAAAGACTTGAAATATTTGTTCAAATTGTTGTATATTTATTGACATTTTTAAATCTTTTATATTATGAAAAATATTAGAACAAGTCTGATTATTATTACGTTATTAGTTTTCTGTTTACCGGTATTGACTATGGCTCAGGAACCCGAACAAAAAAAACAATCCGGTATGTCCTTTATGGAAAAAGTAAATAAAACTGTTCCTGCCGAAAAAAAGGAGCAAATTAGAAAGCAAAAACAACAAAGTTCAATTGAAAACGCAGATGCTACAAAAGTTGATGTAAAAAAAGAGATTGAAAACAAAAATCAAGGAAAAGCATTGGGTAAAGAAGGAAATCCCGGTCAAGGTAAGGCTTTAGGAAAAGAAAAGCAAGAAATTAAGGCTACTGAAGTTAAGACTCAGGGAAAAGCTTTAGGAAAAGAGAAGCAGGAAATTAAAGCAACAGAAACGAAGACCCAAACTCAGGGCAAAACTCAGGTTAAAGTTACCGAAAAAGAAGTTAAGGAAGTTAAAGCAGGTGATACCCAATCGCAGGGTAAGACACAGGGTAAAACCCAAGGAACTACTCAGGGTAAAACTCAAGGCAAATCGGGAGGTAAAACAAACTAATTTACCAAGTCGTTTTGAAAACCATAATTCCCTTTAAAAAGATGAAAAAAATATTTCTTCTACTGCTTATTCTTTCCAATTCTTTTTTAATAATAGCAGGTTGCACAAATTCGTCAAATACTAACGAAAACGCCACTACTGTTGATGCCTCCAGCATAATTAAGGATTTGGAAAAAGGAAAAGACATTTATTACAAAAATGCCACAATAAACGGAAATCTCGATTTTACTTCTCTAAAAAAGAAGACTATAGAATCATCCGATAATTATCGAATTTACATAAATTCGTCAATTACTTTCGACAATTGCACTTTTACAGGCAACGTTAGCTGTTTTAAAACCGACGATAAAAAAGCAAAGTACTTCGTTAGATTCAATAAAAGTGTTAACTTTTTAAACTGCAAATTTAAGGAAGAGGTTTTGTTCAATGAGGCTATTTTTGATGGAATTGTAAATTTTTCGCAATCTATTTTCGATAAGAAAGCCGGTTTCGAAGGAGCTTATTTTAAGAATAAAGACAACTATTTTTCTTCAACTTTTTTTAAGGATGAAGCAAAATTTCATAGAATTGTAAGTTTAGGAAATATCAATTTTATGAGAGCCGTTTTCGAGGGAATCACCTATTTTCAAAATGCTGTTTTTCACGGAATTGCTCAGTTTTCAGCTTCAAATTTTAAAAAATATGTAGAATTTACATCCATTTCGGCAATGAGGGATTTTAATCTAAACCAGTCAATTTTTAAAGATAAAGCCATTTTCAACAACTCTGTTTTTCACGAAAAAGCGCAGTTTAATAATGCTGTTTTTGCAGGTTATACTAGTTTTGAAAAAGTAGTATTTATGGGCTTGGTGCAAATGAATGAACTTGTTTCTCAAAAAGATATGATAATTACTGAATCTACTTTTTTAATGGGAATTCCCGAAACAGATAAAATAAAAATTGAAAATCCAGAAGGACTAAAAATTACTAATTCATTCTATTCAACAAATAAAGAATTTACAAAAACAGAAATAATAAAATAAAAACTATGAAATCAAAAATGAAAAAAATAAGCCTATTGGCTGCGGCAAGTTTATTCTTTTTATTTGCCACAGTATTAACATTTTCGGCCTGCGATGAGGAAGAATTATCTCCCGACGGAGCTCTAAACTACCTTCTTGGTTGGATTGGAGCAGAAGATGAAAATCTTGACGAATTGGAACAAGATATTAACCTCGACGAAACAATTGACGACGGAAGTCTTCCCAGCTCAGTTGACCTTTCAGCAAAATTCCCGCCTATTGGAAATCAAGGTCAGTACGGCACTTGTGTGGCATGGTCGCTTGGTTACAATTTACGAACCTTTTTGCATGGTGTTGACAATGGTTTAAGCAGCTCTCAGCTTGCTACAAGTTCAAATCAGTTTAGCCCTAAAGATTTATTCTGGGCAATTTCTAATGCCAATAAAGGCGAAGATTGTAACGGAACCGGTTTCGAATCGGCTTTCGACATAATGGTATCAAGAGGAGTTGCAACACTTAGCAAAGTTCCTTACACCGGCTTGGGCGATTGTTCCTCTTCTCCGGAATCAGAATGGACAGGTGAAGCAAATTCTTACAAAATAGAGAATTACAGAAAAATTTCCTATACCAATATTAATGAGATTAAAGACTATCTTAACGATGGTCGTGCCGTTGCTATTGGAGCAAAACTTGGCGATAATTTTATGAGTTGGAATTCAAGCAACATTATTAGTTCCGACACTTACTTAGATCCCGGAATGCAACATGCTTACCACGCAATGGCTTTATGTGGTTACGACGACAACAAAGGTCCAAATGGGGCTTTTAGAGTTGTTAACTCCTGGGGAACAAATTGGGGCGACAACGGTTACATTTGGGTTGACTACAATTTCTTTGTAAATGAATTTTGTTTCTGCGCTTTTGTTGCAAAATCTTTAAATTCAAATTATTCAACTCCCGGAAGTTCTTCTTCTACTTACGATCTTGTTGGTTGGGCTTTAGCTGATGAATACGATTCATACGATTATGGCTCAGGCCCAAGTCTTCTTAACAGAAAATGTTCTTACAATGTTTATAATGTTGGTCAGAGTGCCATTACCGCCTCCAACAAATGGAATATAGTTTACTTGTATTACAATGCTTACGATGCCAACGATTACGGAATAGTTCTATACGATTACTATACCAACGAGTATGGTTCTTACGGACAAGACGGAAATTTGGCAGATGTTACCGGAGCTACACTTTACGGAGCTTCAGGAAACTGGTGGAATTATATTGATGTACCTGCAGGTTGGTCTGTTGCCGATGCACTTTACGATCCATCAGGTTCAGATCCGGGAAATTACTTCCAGTTCACTTATTCAATGCCAACAAGCATTCCCGACCCAAGCAATCCGGGAAGCAACAAAGCATTTACAGGATCTTATTATTTGGTAATGATTGCCGATGGATTTGATGCAATAGCCGAACACGACGAAGCAAATAACTATTTGTATTTTGCTCAGGAAAACGGAGATCCATTTCAAATAATTAACGGAGTAATTCAAGATGGAGCAGTTGCTAAGAAAAAGATTGCCAATTTCAGCAAGAAGCCTTCTTTATATGCAGATTCTCCTTTCCCAACGGTAAGAACAGAGTCCAATGTAAACTCTTACTCTACTGCTGAAATTACTCAAATGTTAATCAAGCATAAAGAATCCGGAAGACTACAAGCCAAAGTAGATGCTTTTCTTGCAGCCAACCCCGGAAAAGGCAATAGAGTTAAGGTTGGAAGGAAGTAAGATTTTATTTTTAGTATAGGCTTGCTTTTGTTGTTCTACTGTTGTTTTGTACGATATACTTATTTTTAGCTATGCGAATACTATTTGCATTATCTGTATTGTTATTTGTTTAACCTTGAATCACACGTTTTTGTGGTTGATACTGCACTAATTAAAGTAGATAATTTGGAAAATAGTATTAGAATCTATCCTAATCCGGTAAATGATTATTTGTATATAGAATCAACAGAAGTAATTGGTTTTTGTATTTACGATTTGTATGGTAACCAAATCTTATCAGGCCACAATAAAGTTGTTGATGTAAGATCTTTACAATCAGGTATGTTTTTACTGAAAATTTCTACTACTAATAATAAGGATTTAATAATTAGGTTTGTGAGGTATAAGTAGTTTTGTTTATAATAGAATTAAGCTGATTTTATTTAAACAATGCTCTGATTAGGTCTTTATCTCTATTGTAAATATCTTGTCTGAATTGAATTATTCCGGCACTGTCAACCCAGCAAGTGTAATAGTCGATATACAACGGGACGCCTTTTTCCAGATACACACTTTTGGTTTCCAGTTTTCCGCCTTCCTCGGCCATTTTTTCCATCCTTTCTTCAAATTTCTTCAATTTCTTCTTGTATTTAATCTTGTCTTCATCGTCAATTGGTTTCATTCCTAACTCCATCCTAATTGCATCAAAATCCCATCTTTTGTGATCTTCAATAAGAATTTCGGCTAATTCAAGTGGTTTTTGAATTCTAACGCAACCATGACTAACGGCACGGTAAGCTCTGTTAAAAGCTGCTTTGTTTGGTGTGTCGTGAAGGTAAATACTGTGTTTATTGTCGAACATAAATTTTATCTTTCCTAAAGCGTTTCCATCTCCGGAACTTTGCTTAATTTTATAAGGCAATCGTTTGTCGGCATAATATTTCCAGTCTATTGTTTTTGGATCTATTTGCTCGTCGCCGTCAAAAATGCAGTAATTATTGTTTTCAATGTAATTAGAATCTTTTAGAGCTTTATAAATAATTTCGTTATCGGTAATGTTTTTCGGAACAATCCATTCAGGGTTTAATACAAAATATGAAATCTTGCTAAACATTGTAGGAGTTTCATGATTATTGGGCTTATGATATTTTTTCTTTGTTTTAAGATAGGTCTTCATCTTTTCATCGTATTTTTTTTCTCTAACTTCCCCACAGCATATTTTCATGGTAAGTCTTGTTTTTCCTTTGTCTTGAAGGTATAGCATAAACTCCGGAAGATTTACTTTAATGTAAATTCCTGTGTCGGGATATTCAAACCATCTAAATCTTTCAAGATTTGCCGAAATTTTTTTAATTCTGTCGTCAACAGAAATATTAAGGCTATTAATTGTATGTTTTCCAATTACACCATCATTTAATAGTCCGTTTTTTGACTGATAATTTTTTAAGGCTTTAAACAAGATACTATCGTTATAACCTTCCATTGGAATTTTGCTAAGAATTAGGCTGTCAATATCGTATGTTTGCAAGAGACGTTTTGCTAAACTATCGGCAAAGCTTGTTTTGGTGCCAAATTCAATTTTTTCAACTTTTAAAAAAAGACTATCCCAACCACCTGATTCTTTAATTTTTAAATAATATTTAAGAGTGTTTTGCAATTTCTTATAATCTCTGCCATTTGGCTGAATAGATTTTAAATAATCGGATTTTGAGATTGCTTTCAGCGGATTGAAGAATGTAGTTGAGTCCCGTGTTTTCATCTTCATTCCGTGATGTGTTTTCCACAGCAAAGCCGGATGTATTCTTCCATATTGCAAATCGCCTGAATACTCCAACAATGAGTTTGAAATAACAATATCGGCTCTTGCAAGTAATTGATAATTAATTATTTCATTTTCAATAAATGAGTTTTTTGACGAATCTAAAAGTTCAATTATATCATTTAAACGATAAAAGCTTCTTAATAATCCGTGCAGTTCAGAGTTTATTAACTGCTTTAAAATAGAGTCTATGTCTGGATTATTAAGGTTTTGATTTATTAAAATAGGTTGAAATTTTCTTTCTGAATAATACATTTTTAACACCTCATAATATTTTATTGAATCGGGGAAATATCCAATTGTATCCTTTTGTAAGGATAGTTCCTTTATAAGGTAAGTTGAAATGGAGTCGTAAGAAAACTTGCTTGAGTATATTTGTTCAAGGGGAGTTTGTTCTTTCTCTTTTTTATTTCCACTGCATCCGGAAAAAGCAATTATTAGAGCAAAGAAGCAAATTAAGAAGGTTAGAAAAAATGTAGTTTTCACAGTTAAGAAAAATTATTCCTCTTGTCGTTTTAACTCGTTTTGTTGATTAATCCTGTAACGCAATATATTCAAGTAATTTAGAGCTCTTTTGTTTTTATAATCTGTATAAGATTTTGAGGCGTTTACAATTGCTTCGTCTAGATTCCCATTAATTTCGTTAATAATTGCCATATTGTAATAAGCTCTCCCTGCCACTTTGCTTTTGGGATGATTTGTTTCCTGAGCCCAGAGTTTTGCTGCACCATCCCAGTCGCCTGTTTGCGCCCTTCGTTTTGCTATTTTAAAATTATCCGTCCCTCTTACAAAATATTCTCTAGATACTCTTATTCTGTTGGGCATAATTCTGGGTGGATATGAATATCCAAAATTGTAGCTAAGGCGATTTACTGCATCTTTTCTTCCGGCAATGGTAGCTATGGCTTTAGCAGGATTAATTCCTTTTCCGGTAACAAAAATTTCGTCACTCATAACCAATTCGTCAATTATTTCCCTTTCCGATGGAAGGTAAATTCTCCATCCTGTTTTTACAAGTGTAGCAAGTGTAGCATGATGTTCAATTGCCGGAATTTTAACACCCAATGGTCCTGTAACTTCCACATTTTGAGTTTTGTAATGAATTTTAGAATCGGTGTCGAAAAATGAAAGTACAAACAAAGCTTGTACCTCGTTTTGTTCACAAATTCTGTTTACTGAAGCCCAATCAATAGCGGGAGGAAAAACTCCGGGGTAAACAGATTTCAAATTAATGGTATCTAAGTTTTTTACTGACGAAAAACGATTGGTTTTAATTAATGATTCAAATGCGCCCTTAACAGCCTCATTAGCTGCGTCTTTGTCAAGGTTTTTCCCTTCAATAGTAAGAATTTTGTCAAGGTTTTCAACAAGTTTTTTGTTTTCATTAGGCAAGCTCCTGTTTATTACACCTATCTTTTCAATACTTTTTGGAAGATATACAATTGCAGGTTCAGTAACACTCATGGTAAGTAAATTGGTTGAAGAACATGAGCTTAAAATTGTTATTAATCCAAATATAAATGTAAGTTTTCTTAAAGTTTTCATAGAAAATATTTTTTGTTGCAATATATGAAAAACCTGAAAACTATTCTACTTTGTGTACCTAAATCTTAACTCTGGCAAATTTTTGCATAATATCGAACCAATAGGGAGCTCCAAAAGAAATGAGTATTGCGGTAATTGTGCAGCCTGTAAATGAAGAGAAAATACTTTGAGAAATGAAGAAATTACTATTGAAAAACCATCCTGAAAACTCGGGAATTGTTGTTGCGGTGCTGAAATCAAGTTTGCTAATTAACAAAAAGAAATCCAGATTTAAGAGGCAGGCAAGAATAAACCCTGTTGCGAACAGTCCAATTCTTGCAATAGCTTTATATTTAGCTCTAATTGTAAGTATTTGATAATTAAAATATTCTATTAGAAGTTGTTTTGTTTTTTCATTGGAACCTTCAGATTGATTTTCTAAATCTAATATTTTAATACAAAAACCATCATTACTATATTCTTGATTATTAGTTTCTTTTATTTTTTTTAGAAACTTTCTCACTTCATTGGCAAATATTTCAGAAGGTATATATGCCGGCTTATTAAAAAAACTAAATACCCTTGAATCTTTAATCTCTTTAGAGGTGTAAAAATTTTTTATAAAATCGCCCTTTTCGTCTGAAAAATTTCTAATTCCACTATACAATAATCTGCCGCGAAGGTTATAAAGACCTGCAAAAATTTCAAACAAAATACTTGCAAACACCGAGTAAACAGTCAGCAAAAACAAAACTTGAACAATTCCCAACATAATAAATATATTTTTTGTGTAATAATACTAATATTATACGAATCTCAATATTTTTTTGCCAATAATTCAACAAAATTTATTAATATTGTTAGACTAAAATATAAAACACAATAAGGAATATCGTTTTTATAACATTAATTATCAATTTATTATGAACAGCTTTCTGAAACAAATTATCTCACTTGCTTTTTTATTTACTTTGGTTTTGGTTTCAAATGCCCAAGAAACTACAAAACTGCTCAGGTTTCCAGCCATACACAATAACAACGTAGTTTTTTCCTATGCAGGCGACATATATTCAGTTGACAGCGCAGGAGGAACTGCCAGGCAGCTTACTTTTCATGATGGATATGAAATGTTTGCAAGATTTAGTCCCGACGGAAAAACAATTGCTTTTACCGGGCAATACGATGGAAATACAGAGATTTTTTCTATGCCGGCAGAAGGAGGAAATCCAAAGCGACTAACCTATACAGCTACTTTGGGAAGAGATGATGTTGGCGACAGAATGGGTCCAAATAATATGGCCATTACTTGGACAAAAGATGGAAAGTATATTGTTTATCGTTCTAGAAAAGAATCTTTTAACAGTTTTGTTGGTAAACTTTATAAAGTCTCCGTTAATGGTGGATTGTCGGAAGAGCTTCCATTGCCGGCAGGTGGATTTTGCTCCTTTTCCGATGATGGTAATAAATTGGCTTACAATCAAGTAATGAGAGAGTTCAGAACATGGAAATATTACAAGGGAGGAATGGCCGACGATGTAAGAATATACGATTTTAAATCGAAACAAACTGAAAATATTACCAAAAATGTTGCTCAGGATATTTTCCCAATGTGGTACAAAAACAGAATATATTTTGCCTCCGATCGCAACAGAATTATGAATATTTTTGTTTACGATACCGAAAAAAAGACCACAGAAAAAGTAACCGATTTTAAGAATTATGATGTAAAATTTCCATCTATTGGGGGTAATAGAATAATTTTTGAAAATGGAGGGGAACTATGGATTCTTAACCTCGATAATCATAAAACAAACAAAATAAGCATAAAGGTTAAAAACGATTTGCTTCATGGTAGAAATAAACTTAAAGATGCACGCGAGAACATTGGTAATATTGATATTAGTCCCGATGGAAACAGAATTGTTGTTAGTGCCAGAGGTGATGTTTTTACAGTTCCTTCCTCCGAAGGAATTACTAGAAATTTAACCCGTTCATCAGGTTCTCATGATAGAAATGCAGCTTGGTCGCCCGATGGAAAAAACATTGCCTATATTTCAGATAGAACCGGAGAAGATGAAATTTATATTCAAGGTGAAGATGGTAAAAGTGCTGCAATTCAGTTAACTAAAAATTCAGATACTTATAAATATTTTCTGAAATGGAGTCCCGATAGCAAAAAAATTCTTTGGAGCGATAAGAAGCTTAGGCTTTTGTTTATTGATGTTGAAAGCAAAGTGGTAACCGAAGTGGCCAAATCGCAAATATGGGAATATAACTCTTTTAACTGGTCGCCAGACAGCAAGTGGATTACTTACCAAAATGCCGGTACAAACGGTATGGGAAGAGTAATGCTTTACAATGTTGATAATAAAAAAACTACTGAAATTACCGACAAATGGTATAATTCAGGTCAACCTGTTTTTAGCGATAATGGCAAATATCTGTTTTTTGTATCCGGAAGAGATTTTAATCCTACTTATAGCGCAACAGAATGGAATCATTCTTATAACGACATGAACAACATTTATTTTATTACTTTGGCAAAAGAAACTCAAAATCCGCTAAGTCCTAAAAATGATGAGGTTAATAAATCAGCAAGCAAAGATGACAAAACTCCGGAAGGGCCAATCAAGGTTGATTTAGACGGAATTCAAAACAGAATTGCCAATCTACCCCTTGATGCAGGTAATTACTGGGCTTTAACCGTTATTGGAGAAAACGTTTATTATATTAAAACCGGCGGTGGAGAATCTCCGGCTCTTATGATGTTTAGTTTCGACAAAAAGAAAGAAACAAAAATATCAGAATTGCGTTCATATTCAATTTCTCACGATAAAAAGAAAATGATGCTACGCAAAGGAAAACAAGTTTATGTTGCCGATTTGCCAAAAGCAGAATTTAAACCGGGAAAGGAAAATGAATTAGATATTTCGAACCTTAAAGTAATGATTGACAACAAACAGGAATGGCAGCAAATTTACTACGAAGCCTGGAGACAAATGCGTGATTTTTTCTACGATCCCGGAATGCACGGTGTTAATTGGGAAAAAATTAAAAATAAATACAGCGATTTGCTTAGTAGCGTTAATCATCGAACCGACCTTAATTATTTAATTGGTGAAATGATTGGTGAATTAAATGTCGGTCATGCTTATATTAATGGTGGAGATATTACTAATCCCGAGAGAATAAAACTTGGATTATTGGGAGCAAAAATTATTTCCCATAAATCGGGATATTATAAAATTGAAAAAATTCTTGATGGTGAGAACTGGAGAAGCAAAGTTCGTTCCCCGCTTACTGAAATTGGTGTTAACATTAAAGAAGGGGATTATATTTTTGAAATAGACGGGGTTTCTGTTACCACAACTAATGATATATATTCTTTACTTGTAGGAAAAGCCGGAAAACATGTTGAAATAACAAGCGGATCGTCTCCCGACGGAAAAAATGGGATTAAATCTATTGTTGTTCCTATTGAAGATGAAGCCGACTTATATTACTTCAACTGGGTTAGAGAAAATATTAGAAAGGTTGAAAAAGCAACAAACGGTGAGGTTGGATATATTCATATTCCCGATATGGTAACGGATGGATTAAACGAGTTTGCAAAATACTTTTATCCTCAGTTAGATAAAAAGGCAATTATTATAGATGGAAGAGGCAATGGAGGAGGAAATGTGTCTCCAATGATAATTGAGCGTTTGCAGAGAGAAATGACTAGAGCAAATATTTCAAGAAACGTTGAATGGGTAGGAACAACACCTCGTCAAATGATGCTTGGACCTAAGGTTTTACTAATTGACCAATATTCTGCTTCAGATGGAGATTTGTTTCCTTATGCCTTTAAGAAACACAATATTGGGAAGGTTATTGGAGTAAGATCATGGGGGGGTGTAGTTGGAATTAGGGGCAGCCTTCCTTTTGTTGATGGGGCAGATCTGCGTAAACCGGAATTTGCATCTTTTTCTTCCGATGGAAAAGAATGGATTATTGAAGGTTGGGGGGTTGAACCCGATATTATTATCGAAAACGACCCGGCTAAAGAGTATGCAGGAGAAGATCAGCAATTAAACAAGGCTATTGAAACTATTATGGAAGAATTGAAAATTTGGAAAATTCAGAAACCTGAAAAACCAGATTTCCCCGATAAGTCTAAATAAGTTATTCTAGTTCTGAAAAATCAATAACCTGAATATCTTCTTTTAGTTCCGAAAGCTTTCCGTTTTCGCATTTAAAAGTTTTTGCCGGAAACTTTTTTAGAAGCGAGTGATTATGTGTTGCCATTAAAACAGCTCTTCCGTTGGCACAAATATCAAAAAGCAATTCTAGAATTCCAATGGCAGCTTCCGGATCAAGGTTTCCTGTTGGCTCGTCGGCAAGAATTAGCTCCGGATTGTTAAGCAAAGCTCTTGCAATAACAACTCTTTGTTGCTCTCCACCAGAAAGTTCGTGAGGCATTTTGGCAATTTTATCAGACAATCCTACTCTTTCTAAAACATCTTTTATTCTTTCAGTAATTTCCTTTTTGTTTTTCCAACCGGTTGCTCTTAAAACAAAGTTCAAATTATCGAACACAGTACGATCAGTAAGTAATTGAAAATCTTGGAAAACAACACCAATTTTTCTTCTCAATCGCTGTATTTCACGAGTTTTAATCTTACGTAAAGAAAAACCTACTACATTGCCAATACCTTCTTTTAAAGGTAGCTCGGCATTTAGGGTTTTAATTAAGCTTGTTTTTCCGCTCCCAACTTTTCCAACCAAATAAACAAATTCGCCTTTGTTTAGCGAAAAATTTACATCGGAGAGTACTTCAAAATCTCCCTGAAACACCTTTATTTTTTCCAGATTTATTGCTGCAGATTCAATCATTTTTGTTTTTTCTACAAATCTAAACAATAAAATAATACAGACAAATTAATAGTTTTTAGTTTTCTCTTTTACAGGGTCAAAATTATAAAGTTAAGGTTAGCGGTTTCTTTATTATTTTAGTTACCATCAACCAAATATTTTTTTAATTCTTGGGTTTCAGGGTTTTTAAATAATTTATTTGGAGAACCTTGCTCAAAAATTTCCCCATCGCTCATAAATACAACATTATCAGCAAGTCTATGAGCTTGACGTAAAACGTGGGTTACAACAATTATTGTGTATTGGTTTTTCATTTTTTTAAACAAATCTTCAATAATTTTGCTTGATGTTGGATCTAGAGCAGAAGTTGGTTCATCGGCTAAAATAATATGTGGTTTTACGGTTAGACCTCTTGCAAGACATAATCGTTGTTGTTGACCAATAGAAAGTTTGTCTGGAGAACTATGCAGCCTATCTTTCACTTCTTCCCAAAGGCCTACTTCCTTTAAACGTAATTCAACATTATAATTTATTAATTTTTTATCTCTAATACCTTTTAGTTTAAATCCGTAAGTCATGTTTTTATATATTGAAACTGGCAGGGGATAAGGTTTTTGAGACAAGAGTCCCATTTTTCTTCTTATTTCTGGAATATCCTTTTTAGCGTGTAAAATTTCTTCGTCATTAATAAAAATATTGCCGCTTACATAAAGTTCTTTATCTAAATCGGTTAGTCTGTTAAGAGATTTCAATAATGTGGTTTTTCCACATCCTGAAGGTCCCAGTAATACAGTAATTTTGTTTTTAGGAATTTTCAATTCCACATTTTTAAGAATATGGTGTTTTGATGCCCAAACATTTAAATTACTAATAGTAACAGCAGGATTTTCGGGAATTTGCTTATTTTTTGTTTCAAAATCAAGTTTCTCAGCAAAATCTAACTGAATTTTCTCTTCTTTCATTATTGTATCATTAAGTGTAATAATCATGAATTTAAAATTTTAAAGCTTTTTTCTGATATTTTCTGGAAACAAATCTTGAGCTTAAACTTATTATTAAAATTATAAGGGTTAAAATTGCCGCAGCGGCATAAGCTCGTTGTCTAACTTCTGGAATTGGTGAACCCAATTGAAAGAAAATTGCCAAAGGTAAAGTTGCAGCAGGTTCATCCAAGTTTCCGGGAAGGTTATCTGTGTAACCCGCCGTAAAAAGCACGGAGGCTGCATCACCAATTCCTCTGCCAAAGGCTAATAGTACCGCCGTAATAAATCCTGAAAATCCTTGTTTAAGAAGAACTTTTACAGCGGTTTCGGTTCTAGTAGATCCCAATGAAAAAGAAGCTTCGTATAATCCTCGCGGAATGGTAGATAATACATCATCAAAACTTCTAATAACAATTGGAGTAATCAAAAATGACACTGTTAATATACCTGCTAATAATGAGGCGCTTAAGCCTAAATATATCATCAGGGTAAAACCAAAAGCTCCATACACTATTGAAGGAATTCCCCACAATGCATCCAGAATATATCGAATTGTGTTTTGAGACCGTTTTCTCTGCATTAAATGAGAGTTTATAAATAGGGCAGCTGGTACGCCAATAATTATTGCAATTAAAGTTGCTCCCAAAGCAATATATAAAGATCCAATTATTGCATTTAATACACCACCATCGCCTCCGTAATAATAACCTCCTGAAGGTATCTCGCTAACCATTTCCCACGAAAGTGAAGAAAAGCCATTTTTAAAAATCACAAAAATTATATAGCCCAAAATAGCCACTAAGGAATAAGTAGCGAGTTGCGATATTATTTTAAAAAATTTTTCTTCTATTTTTCTAATTTTTCTCATATTTTTTGCGATTTGTAAATAAAATATCTGAAAAACAGATTAATGAATAGAATTACAATTAGTAACAAAAATGCTGCAAACATTAATGCCGAATCGTACATTGGAATAGAAAGCATTTCCCCATAATTATTAGCTATAAGAGCCGGTAATGGGTATCCTGAATCGAAAGGATTGGCAGTAATATTTACAACATTTCCAACAACCATCATTACAGCAAGGGTTTCACCAAATGCTTTTGCCAAACCTAAACCAAAAGCTGATATAATGCCGGGTCTGCCTTTTTTCAAAATGCTGTGTTTTATTGTTTCCCAGCGTGTTGCACCCATAGATAAACTAGCCTCCTTTAAACCATTAGGAACGGTTTTAAAAGTTTCAATTAGCATGCTTAAAATGTAAGGAATGCACATTACTGCTAAAACCATTCCTCCTGACAAAATGCTATAGCCGTGACTTTTAACACCAAACATTGGCGCTAATGTTTCTCCAACAAATGGAACAATAACCAAAATTCCCCACATTCCATAAACAACAGAGGGAATTCCGGCAAGAATATCTATAACGGTTTGCATAAATACGGTTAGTCTTTTTGGTGCATATTCGCTTAAATATATTGCGGTTAGAAGGCAAATGGGCACAGAAAAAGCAAATGCTAAAATGGTAACATAAATAGAGCTTATAATGAAAGGAAGAAAACCAAACTTACCCTCGCTAGGTAACCATTCTGACGAAAAGAGTAATTCTGCTAAACTGTAAGAACTAACAATTGAATCGGATTTTATAAATAATGCAATACCAATAACTAAAGGAAATAATAGAATAATTGTTATTGCAGACAACATCCAAATCTCTCCAAATCTATTATATAGCAATCTTTTTAATCTCATTATTCTTCAATTTTCTTAAGATATTTATTAATTTTATCCTGAGGAATTGGAACATAACCGGCCTCTTTAATAAATTTTTGTCCGTCGGTTAAAGCCCATTTAATAAAATCTAAGGTGGCTTGCTTTTCGGGTTTTCCTTTCGATACAAAGTACAATTCTCTTGCAGGAGGAGATGGATAAACATCATTCTTAATTGCTTCTAAAAGACTGTCAAAATTATCGTAAAAATCTTCATTTTGGCCAATTTTACCGTTGCCATCTAAATCCAATGGAATAACTTCAATCCCGGAATATTTCTTTCCGGTTTTAATGTCGTAAATAAATGCGGTATTATTATAACCTATGGATTTGGGACTTTTGCTTATGGCTTCTGCCAAGGCTGGGTCGCCATGCACTCCTGTGCCTGTAAGGTTTTCTTGCTTTCCACCAAGGTATTTTGCCCATGTGCCTGCTGCTCCACATGCATCGGAACGGGTATAAATTTCAATTGGTGAATTCTTTTTGTTTTCAATTAATTGAGACCAATCAGTAATGGTTTTATCGATAAATATTTCTTTAAGTTCATTGCGTGTTATTCCTCTGGCTTTTAGAATATCAAAATATGGATTGTCTTCGCTAATTGTTGGTAGTACTGCGTCTATACATAAACCAACCCACCACACACCCTGTTTTATTTCCTCATCCGAAATTTCTCTTGAAAACATTCCTAAATCTACAGTTTGAGACAAGGCGTCCGTCATACCTTTGCCTGCTCCTCCTGCAGATATATTAAATCTGATTTCCGGATAGATTTTTTTATATTCTTCAGACCATTTTATTGTCATTGGATACAGAGCAAATGCTCCTGATATGCTTATGGTGTTTTGTTTTTGTTTATCTGAAGTGCACGCCGAAAAAGTAATGGCAAATATTAGTATAAAAAGAAGTTTTCTCATGTGTTTATTTTTTTATTGTTGTTTAAATAATATGGGCTTAATTGTAATTTCTACGAATGCAAATTGTTGAAAATCTTTAGCTTTCAAATTTGTAATTTGTTTAAAATTCTCTGTTGGCAAAAAGAATAAATATGAAGCTATAAGGCTTACCGATTCGCTTATTTTTATTTTTAATTCTATTTCGTTTTCATAACCTAAGTTTTTTCCTTCCGGAGAAATTTCATTAGTTTTCTCCAAACTAAAATAATGACCTGTATTTGTTATTTGAATTTTATCTGAAATTTTATAGCCTAAATATCCGTATATATCAATAAGCCCGGCTCTTTTTGTCTGTGAAGAAAAATTGCTGAAGTAGTCCATATGTCCAAAGTAACGATGTCTTGCTCCATAAAGAACATCGAAAGTTCTGTCGGTTTCATCAATAGTATTTTCGTCACCTGAAAGCAAACTTAATCCCAGTCCAATTCTTGTTTTACCTAATTTATAAAATAAATCTGCATCAAATAAATAGGCCTGTACATTTTGCCCAAGGTTATTACTGCCCGTTTGATAGTAAATATTTGCTCTGTAATTTATT
Source organism: Bacteroidales bacterium (assembly GCA_016936815.1). Classification (GTDB taxonomy): domain Bacteria; phylum Bacteroidota; class Bacteroidia; order Bacteroidales; family GWF2-38-335; genus GWF2-38-335. The sequence goes on along the minus strand of JAFGXD010000079.1, from coordinate 107 downwards.
CCTTCGCTTTTAAAAGTTGAATATAGTCCTGTGGTATGCCTGAAATGTAAAGTATTTGTGCTGTCGGTTTGGGTATTGCCCGAAGAAATATGTAATAATGAAAGGTT
>JAFGXD010000078.1 GCA_016936815.1 Bacteroidales bacterium | reverse complement strand
TGGGTGAGTGGCTGAAACCACCAGTTTGCTAAACTGACGTACTGAGAAATTGGTACCGGGGGTTCGAATCCCCCTCTCTCCGCCAAAAGCAATGCTCAAAATGATGCAAAACCCTGAATTTCAATGAATTTCAGGGTTTTTCTTTTCCCCCAATTACGCAAAAAAATGCAGTTTTATACATATTTTTATGGTTAATTCGTGGGTGAAAAAATTCATGTAAAATCCCCATGATTCTGATTCCTTTGCACTGGTTTACAGTACTTTGCATTTTAATAAGTGCCTCTTTTTCAATAATTTTAACCCATTAAATTTTTTATCATTATGGCAAAAAGAGCAATGTTGTTATTAAGTAACATCTATAAAATAGGTGTATTCACGATTTCGAATAATGTTTCCTTTTTCAAAGACCTCAGATTCTGGTATTTCTTCAATAAAATTAAATGATTTACAACTCTTTGATAATTTACTCCCTCAATTACTCTCCTAAATACTCCCTCATTAAAATCTCTTACTAAAACTTTCTCCTACTTCATTCCTCATCCTCCTTCTTTTCCAGCGATTCTTCATCCCATCTTTCCCTGTAATATTGTATATAATCGACAGTGCCTTGGGGGTTAATATCCAAATAGTACCGGCACAGCTTTTTGTAAAGTGCAAGTACTTTTTCATCGCAACAAAATTCGAGCATGTAATCGAGGGTAAGTTCTATTTGGTTATTGTCCTGAATTTTAGAATTTATTATATTATCCACTACCGGTGCATAAGCATTGTATGCTTGTTGGGCAAGTTGCACTTGCATTTCGCCAAGTTTTTTAAGCTCTTCTATCATGCTTCGTCCTCTTTTAAATTGTTTAATACCTGAGTAGTGAGGCTATCCATCCTAGAAAAAGCAAACCATTTTTTGCCCAAATCTTTTAGAGATGCTCCTATGTGATAAAGTTCATTTTGGTCAATTATTAAAAAGCGATCGTGACTTTTGGTAAATGTTTTTATCTCAATAGGAGGATATTGTGCATTGTGCTTTTGTAAATCAAGTTTCAAACTCTTGCTAATCTCTTTGGTATAAATGATTGTTTGCACTTTTGGGTTGCGTTTATTTAGCAGAGTAAGAACACTTTCATCCACGAAATTGTCAATTAAAATAATTCCCTTTTTTGCTTTTTTAACAAGATCACATACAAAGGCATAAGCATCAAACACTTGTCCGTCAAAGAAAACCCCTTTGTCGGGTTCTGGTTGTCCTGCATCAAGAGCTTTGAAAATTTGTTCAATTTTTTCGTTTGTTTTTAGCTGATTGATTTCCAGATTATCAAGACGCTGGAATACCGCAGCATTTTGCAACAAAAAGCTACGCATTTTTACAAAGGCCTGTATGATTTGGATGCTGACCTGTACGGCAACATCACTGCGTAAGACTGCCGAAAGCATAGCTACACCTTGCTCGGTAAAAACATATGGAAGATATTTTCTGTGTTTTCCTCGTTGGTCTTTTAAGGTCGCAGATTGTGACCTTAAAGAATTACCCTTACTTTCTAAGGTAACAAATTGTGACCTTATATCATTAAACTCATCATCAGTAAGTTGAAACCTAAAGGTGTTTGGAAATCTATCATTATTTCTCTTAACAGCCTGATTAAGCACCTTAGTTTCTATCTGATAAATTTCTGCCAAATCGCTATCCAACATTATCTGAATACCTCGAATGGTATATATTTTGTTTTCTATTGGCTGAGATTTTATTAATTCCATAGGTATATTCGATGCTTATGTTTTTCTTTGTTTTCTATTTGTGAAAGTAACACTTGCATTATGTCAGTTGATGCCCAATTTTTATATTCTTCTGATATTTTTGAGATTTCCTTTCCCATTAAAAATTGCCTAAAATATTGATTTGTAATTTTCTAAGTTGTTTCCCGTGCATTTATGTCTATTTTGATGAAAAAATAATAAATTCAAAAATACCAATAATAGCAACAACACCAAATAAATTATCGCATTCGGGTTCTTAAACATTCGAATTACACCCAACTATACACCCAACTATAATAAAATATCCCATAGCTACTTGTCCCCGTTCTTATTAGACTCATAATTTGCTATATTAGGGAAATGATTAGGGAAATGCTAATTGTCATTAATTGAAATAATTTCCCAATAACCTCTTGTTCCGCCAATTCGTTTGATTTTCTATTTGTTTTAAGGTTTTTCAATATCCTTTTAATCTGTCTTTCTAAAAGAGATAGTTGTTCTGATAATTGTTGAGATGTAATTTTTGGATTAAGTTTAATCTTCTCAACAACAAATTGCTCTTGATTGGTGACATCGTTGGTGACATTAGCTGTGCTTAAACGATAAAAACTAACCGAAAACATACTTTCGGTTTCATATACCGGTTCGGGTAATCCTTTCCCTTTCATTTTTTCACTATCACCGTGAACACAGGAATTTCATCTAAGAAATTATCCCATCGAAATTAAAACTCAAAGGGACTTACCGTAAATTACACCATCACTTGTACCATCACTTGTACCATCATTTATACCATCAAAATTAAATCTATAATTGCTAAAATGCTATAAAATTGGAGCTTTTACTGGATTTAATCCCTCAATTACTCTCCCAAATACTCCCTCATTAAATTCTCCTACTAAAACTTTTTTCTGAAAAATTGCATACTACTCTACTTCTTACCTTTTAATTGCCTTATAATCTTTGATGTAAGCATCGAAGTAGGCAGAAAAACCATCTTACTTTACTTACTATTTTAATGATTTTTTGATTTCTGTAGTAAAACATAGTAACTTATTCTAAAAAGAATACTACATAAATAACTCAATAATATCAATGCTTTCAGAAGTTCATAGTAGGGTAGTAAGTGGTTTTGGCATTTTTTGAAAAAAAATCAATTTTTGAGAACAATTTTTCAAGTTTCAGAATGGATTTTGTATCTTTGTGCAGACAGATGAAAAAGAGGTTCTTTTGGTGCTTGCAAATCGTGGAAAAATAAACGTGGGGATTCAGTGGGTGCGATTTTCGAGCATTGCTAAGATATTAAATATCAAGCGGTTTATGTAGGATGTTCATTCCCCCCTCTCTCCGCCAAAAGCAATGCTTAAAATGATGCAAAACCCTGAATTTCTGTGAAGTTTGGGGTTTTATGTTTCCACCAATCGATAAAATAAGACTCCCTTTATTGTTTCGTATGTACAAAATGCGCCTAATTGCCTCTAATATTATGCGATGTTGAAAACTTACGCAAGCCTGTAATGAATTGAATTACAAATACATTTGCTTTAATTTATTGGTTTTCAGTATAGGAGAATTTATCAACAATTTGGGAATGTAGAGTTAATGGGGGAAGGGGGTTATTTTGTAACAAATACTTGCAATATTTGTTACAGATTCTATACGCAAGCCGACATTATTTTTAAAAATGATTTTAAAACTTCTTCATTATCAGGGATGGTTTTAAAAGCTAATGCAGATAATTCCTTTTTATAAACCTCTTTAACTTTGTCCCACATTTCAACAGTATTTGAGTAAAGTACTGATTCATTTACAGTTTTACCCTTCCAATTTTCAGGCTCATTAAAAGTAAGTTGATCGTGTTGCCAGATTTCATCTAAGCGTTTCTTAAACTCTGGGGACTCGATGTATAATTTACAATCTTTATCTCTTAATAAAAAGTGCAAATCATAGAAATGACGGATTTTTCCTGATATTCCGTCAACAGGATTGTCTTCAAATGAAAATCTGAGCAATGACACCAATTTCTCATTCAGTGTTTGTCTTTTATCTAATACATTTATTTTGAAAGGCAATAATTCATATTTTCTAAGCAAGTCAAGCTGATTATTCATTGCAAGGGATATACCAATAAGACTATTAATTTCCTTTTTTTCGTAAGGGAAAGGATTTGCAAATGAGTTTATTTCAATTATAATATTATCTGAAATTGTTTGATACAATCTACTATCACCCAATCTATTGTACTTGTAAAATGCCTTTCTGAATCTCGATCCTTTGCTTGACATCGGATGATTTTCAATTTCTGTCAAGTCAATCGAAATACTTTTCTCTACATCTCTAATTAAATTCTTTATTTTATTTCCTGAGATTTCTGAAACATTTAATACAGCTATATCCACATCTTCAGAAAAACGGTCAATTAATCGATATCCTTTAGATAATGAAGTTCCTCCTTTGAAAACGACATCCTCATTATAATTGCTTTCAAATAACCTTTTTAATATTACAGTAATCCAATAGTCCTTTTCAATAAACTCAGGTAGAATACCCAATTTATCTGATGCAATATTTATTGCTGCCTGAAATGATTTTGAATCTTTATGTAATATCATATTATCTGCCATTTTTGCTTATTAGGTAAAATGCTTTCTGAAATATTCAAATCGTATTCCGATGCGGGATTTAATGATTTATATAATTCCTCAGAAACTTCACTACCGAATTTTAGTTCAATAATTGCCCCTAACAATGCTCTTGTAGCAGGATTATAGTTTTGGGCTAATCGTATTAACTGTTTCAAATCAGAATCACTAAATTTCTGAATGATATCCGATATAACAATACATGAATTATTTATATTGGAATCAGGTATTTCCTTTATATTCCTAATTGAGTCAAGGATTCTAAGAAGAGGAATATTTTCCTTGGTGATTTTATTCTTCTGTTTTATAAACCGAATTTTATAAATTCCTCTTCTCATATTTTTTTTAACGTCGCCTGTACCAATTTGTATAACATTGGCTACTTGCGTTGTCAGTCCTAACTTGTTGTATATTGAATATCCGGTTAAATACCCAATAATTTTTCCGTCTTTTTCCAATAAATCTTTTACAATCTGGTAAACATCTGGTTTTAATTCACCAAATTCTGAAATTTCAGGCTTATAATATCTTCCGATTGATAATCTCCGAATTTTACCTTCACTAGCTAAACGACTTAATGTTTTCATTAGAGCATCCATATTATTCACATCAATATCAAAATCATCATAGGTGAATACATACCCAAGAGGAAGCCTGTCTATCTTGTTTTTAGCTATATCAGATACTTTCATTTCAATTGAATATTTTTGCAAAGATATAAAATGTCAGGTAAATACTCGTAAATACCTGACAAATATTTTTATTGCAATCAATAATGTCCAGTTTCATGACCATTTTACTGGATAATAACTTTTGAAAATATATTTACAATTTTGGATTGTAGCGATGATGAGAAGAAGGTGTTATTTGTGGATAATTTTCCAATGACCTTCTTTTCTTCCACCGACTCTGATGAGTCTATTATCCTTTTGAAGGTTGTTAAGATTTCTTTCTATTGAACGCTGCGAGACTCCAATCTTTTCCGTCAATTCGTTTATTGTGATATTATTATCTTCTTTTATTAATTCCAAAATCTTTTCCGACGTCTTTTCCGACATCTTTTCCGACGCCTTTTCCGACACTTTTTCTTCCTGTTCTTGGGTTAATTGTTCGTAGCCCTCTTCAAATGGGAAAGCTATTTCCAAGAAATTATCACTAATCTTAAAAATACTTCTGTCATAGGCTTTTAATATACGCCCCATTCCTGATCCCAAATGTTCAACCAGTTCCATATCTCTGAACACTCTCATTATTTCACGATTTCGTGGCATGGAACGACCATTGAAAAAATCCTCCTCAGATAATCCTTCAATTAGTCCACCGTATGATGTAATAGTGAGTCTGTCGGAATAGATTTCAACAACCGGCGGCACTTCCCTTGAATAATCATTGTGTACGATGGCATTGATAAATGCTTCACGTAAGGCAGTTTTATTAATAAGTTGCTTCTGTAAACGTTGTGCAGCACCTGTAATTTTTGTAAAGGTCTTATTTTCAACTTCCAACTTATCTAAAACCCTATTTGTAGCTTTAAGCAATGAGCAATATCCAAATTCTTCATTTTCGATAAGATCATATTTATCTGTTCCGGCATATTTTGCAACTTTTATCGAAACGCTGTTTACATCTGCCAAAAGATAGCCTACATAATTGTACTTTCCGTCAGGAGTGAATAAATCAAGGTTTTCCAAAAATGAATCATTCAATTTAAACCCTTTTTCTTCGTAGTAAATTTTTAATTGGGCGAAACTATGATTGGCATATCGTGGCGACATGATATTTCTCAATGAGTTCCTGGTTCTGGAAGAATACAAACGGTCAATCATAGCATTGTCCATCTGCTTTAATCCGGTTCCAATTCGCATGTAGCATCCTGATGGAGACATTCCAAGCTTACTAATGTAGTACGGTTTTTCCTGACCTGAAGAAACTACAATATGAATTATTTTTTTTCCCTCATGCTCCTCATATAATACATCAAACAAACCTAAGCAAGTGGGAAGGATATTGTTTTTTATTCGGTCAGTTATTATTAATTGAAGTTTATCAGTTTCATCCACACCTACAATTGAGCCATCGTCATTAACACCAATATAGATATCGCCACCGGACTTTGAATTTAAAAATGCCACAACTTCACGTTCCAGCTTATCATTCAAAACCGATTTTAATTCTGTTCTATCGTTTTCAATAAATAGATGACTCATTAAACTTATTTTGCCTCAAAAATACTCATTTAAAATTGGCTGTTCAAATTTTTCTTCAACCAAGTAATAAATAATGAAACAGGTGGACTAAGCATTTTTTCATGTCTTTTATTTTATTGAAATACAGAGGTATATGCAAAAAGTTCAAATCCCTCAAGTCTCACTTATTTTTTTGACTTTTTCAATAAAAATGTAACAAATTTTCATTCATTTTTTTGAAAAAATGATATTTGATTATCAGGAACTTAGCCCCTTATTCGGTAGACTAAAAAATTACGCTGTTTGGTCTACCGAATAGCACACTTTTGGCTGAAAAAAAATCTCCGTGAACCCTCGTTCCATTTGCATTTTATTACTCTATTTTGTACATTTGTCAAGTGGTTGCAGAGTACTGCAATCTGGCTCTTTTCAATGATGTAAATTTCTGCTACATGCAGGTGTGCTAATCGGTAGACTTGCATCTTGTAGTTTTGTAAGATATTGATTATCAAAGCGGTTACGTGTGGGTTCATAATCCCCTCTCTCCGCCAAAAGCAATGCTTAAAATGATGCAAAACCCTGAATTTCTGTGAAGTTTGGGGTTTTATGTTTCTCCCAATCGATAAAATAAGACTCCCTTTATTGTTTCGTATGTACAAAATGCGCCTAATTGCCACTAATATTGATTTCTTGTTATAACTTTCTTCCGGGATATGCTTTTAATGCAGCTTCTAAGACTTCCATAGCATTTGCTAAATCTTCCTTTTTAAGAACATAAGCAATTCGAACTTCATTTTTTCCAAGTCCGGGGGTAGAATAAAAGCCGGTAGCCGGAGCCACCATAACGGTTTGATTATTATATTCAAAATCTTCAAGAATCCACTGAGCAAATCTGTCGGAATCGTCAATTGGTAACTTTACAACAGTATAAAAAGCACCTTTTGGTTTTGGGCAGTAAACTCCTTCCATATTGTTTAGCTTTTCAACCATAAAATTCCTACGTTCAATATATTCAGCATATACTTCATCGAAATAGGCCTTTGGCGTTTCTAAAGCTGCTTCACTGGCAATTTGTCCTAAGGATGGTGGACAAAGTCTTGCCTGTGCAAATTTCATAGCATAAGACATGAGGTCTTTATTTTTTGAAATCATTGCTCCAACTCTTACTCCACACATGCTGTATCTCTTAGAAACCGAGTCTAATAGTATCACATTATTTTCCAGACCCTCAATATGCATTGCGGAAAAATGGTTTTCACCATCGTAGCAGAATTCGCGGTAAACTTCATCCGAAAATAGGTACAAGTCGTATTTTTTTACCAGTAGGCTTAATTCGCGTAATTCTTTTTCAGAATATAAATATCCGGTTGGATTATTAGGATTACAAATTACAATTCCTTTTGTTTTTGGGGTAATAATTTTTTCGAATTCTTCAATAGCCGGAAGTGCAAAATCATTGTTAATAGAAGATGTAATTGGCTTTACTTCAATGCCTGCAGTTACAGCAAATCCGTTGTAATTTGCATAAAAGGGTTCGGGAATAATTACTTCATCGCCGGGATTAAGACAGGTCATAAATGCAAAAATAATTGCTTCTGAACCACCATTGGTAATAATAATATCGTTGGCATTAATGTCAATGTCTATGCCCTTGTAATAGCCGGCCAATTTTTCTCTATAAGACTGATTTCCGGCAGAGTGACTATACTCAATAACACGTTCTTTCATGTTTTTAACAGAGTCGAGAGCTATTCCCGGAGTTTCAATGTCGGGCTGACCAATGTTTAAATGATACACTTTTCTTCCAAGTTTCTTAGCAGCTTCGGCATAAGGAACCAGCTTACGAATTGGTGAAGCCGGCATTTTTTTTGCTTTTTCTGAAATTGTAGGCATAATATGATTTTTAGGGAAATAAATTATTAATTATCTTGGTTCAGTTTTTATTTTAATTGGTTCGGTTTTCTTGTTTACTGTTTCCGTTTTCTTTTTTTCCTCAGTTTTTTCTTTTGTTTCATTTTGAATTTGAAGATTTTCTTTTGGTTCAACTCCCGGAGTTTCCACAATTCCTTCAATTCTCAATTCAATAACAGGTACTTTGGCATTGCTTAAAATTGTTACGGTTTTAGAGAACTTTCCCAAACGGTTGGTGTCGTACTTAACCTTTATTGTTCCTGTTTTTCCTTTTAAGATAGGTTCCTTTGGCCATTCGGGAGTTGTGCAACCGCACGAAGTTTTAACAGACTGAAGAACCAGTGGGGTTTTTCCGGTATTTTTAAACTTGAATTCACAAACCCCATCGCCTCCTTTTTTTATAGTACCGTAATTGTGAACCGTTTTTTCGAAAATAATTTCCGGTAATTTCTTACTGTCGGCAGGCAATTCAGTTTTTTCTTGAGAGAAACTAATAATTGCAGAAATAAGCAGTACTGTTAATAATAGAAAGTTTTTCATGACTAATTTTTTTTTTGATTCCTTAAAGGAACGACAAATATAGTGCTAAGATATGAAGTTTTTAATAAATGAAATGTTAATATGCCGTAAAACTACCTGTAACAAAAAAGGGGCTTGAATTTTTTTCAGCCCCTTCTTGTTTTTTATGAAAAAAATCACTTCTTTTTCATGTGTGTTTCAGTAACAACAGTTGCACCGCCTACAGTTTCTTCTTCTGTAATCCAAAACTCATCTGAAGTTAATCTTAAAATTTTTGCCCAATCTCCCCACTCATCCATTTCACCTGTTGTTGAATTTTTGGTTCTGGCACGGAAATTTTCTTTTTTATCGTCAAATTCCCATTCTAATTCCATTTCTAATGAACCCCAGGTCATTTTTCCTGTACCATCTTTTTCCAGAGTTGTTGTGATATCAGAGTAAAATGAAATGTCCTGTTCTGTGCCATCAACAATCATTTTTTCGTATTCCCAAGTACCTGCTAGTCTACCTGCTTTTGATTTCAAACTAATTCCGGGACCTTCTTCATATTTTCCGCAACTGGAAAAAATAATAGCTGTAACGCCAATGAATAACGCAATTGATAATAATTTTCTCATAATTTTAAATTTTAATTTGTAATAGATTAATTTTCTGCAAATATATAAACCATTTTAACAAGTTCCAAAACAATATCTTAAACACATAATATTGACTATTCAAATTCTAAATAGCCGTGTTTTATCATATTTTTTTCAAAAAAACAAAAACAAATTCTAATTTTGCAGACCGAAATTTTAACAAATATAATATGGCGGATTCAAAAGAACTAAAAGGCGGTGAGTTTTTGGTAAAGGAAACTCTAGCAAAAGACATTTTTATTCCTGAGGAATTTGATGAGGAACAAAAAATGATTGCTCAAACGTGTAACGATTTTATTGATGCTGAAATCGTACCTATTTTAGATAGAATTGATGCTCAGGAACCGGGTCTAATGCGTTCACTTGTTCAAAAATCTGGAGAACTTGGTCTTTTGGGTATAGCTATTCCCGAAGAATATATGGGTTTTAATCAATCTTACTTAACTACTATGCTCGCTAATGAAGCTATTGGTGCAGCATATTCATTTTCTGTTGCATATATGGCGCATACAGGAATTGGTACTTTGCCCATTCTTTATTACGGAAACGAGGAACAAAAGCAAAGATACATTCCCGATTTGGCAACCGGAGCCAGATGTGCGGCTTACTGCCTTACTGAGCCCGGTGCCGGTTCAGATGCTAATGCCGGAACTACAAAAGCTGTTCTTTCGGAAGATGGAAAACACTATATTCTTAACGGACAAAAAATGTGGATTACCAATGGCGGTTTTGCTGATGTTCTAACAGTTTTTGCTAAAATTGATAACGACCGTGTTCTTAGTGCTTTTATTGTTGAAACAGCCTACGAAGGTGTTGTTATTAACCCCGAAGAAAAGAAAATGGGTATTAAAGGTTCTTCAACAACACAAATCTTCTTTAATGATGTAAAAGTTCCTGTTGAAAACCTTTTGGGACAAAGAGGTGAAGGATTTAGAATTGCAATTAATATTTTGCATATTGGAAGGATTAAATTAGGAGCTACCGTTATTGGTGGATGTAAAAGATCTGTTAATCACTCTGTTAATTACGCAAATGAAAGAAAACAATTTGGCAGTTTAATCTCTAATTACGGAGCAATAAAACACAAACTTGCAGAACAAGTTATTCGCACTTTTGTTACCGAATCTTCTGTATATAGGGCTACTGTTGATGTTGAAAAACAAATTTCAAAATATCAGGCAGAAGGCATGGATTACGGTCGTGCTATTGCCACAGCAAATCAGGATTTTCAAGTTGAATGTGCAATGTTGAAAGTTCTTGGTTCGGAAGCTTTAGATTATATTGTTGATGAGGCTGTGCAGATTTACGGTGGAATGGGATTCTCGGCAGAGGCTCCGGTTGACAGAGCCTACAGAGATTCAAGAATTAATAGAATTTTTGAAGGAACTAATGAAATAAATCGATTGTGGGCAGGTGATAATGAAATTAAGCAGGGATTAAAAGGCTTCTATAAACTTAAGGAAGCTATGGAAGAGGTTAAAAAGGAGATAAATAATCTTAAGGAAGTAAAAATTCAAGATGATTATTTTGCAGATAAATTAGAGACAATAAAAAGGTTAAAAAAGGCTGCTATTTTAATTATTACCGGAGCATCAGACAAATTTGAGAAGCAAATATCAAGTCAACAGGAAATAATAATGAATATTGCTGATATGTTAATTGGTATTTATTCTGCAGAATCGGCAATTCTAAGGGTTCAGAAAATGGAGAGTTTACAGATTAAATCTACCGATTTATATCGTGATATGATAGATTTGTACACTTATGATACTGCTCATTCCATAGCAAAATTTGCTCACGATGCTCTATATTCTTTTGCAGATGAAAAAGATGCTGAAAAATACCATAATGCAATACATCTTTTTACAAAGGTTAAGTCGGTAAATGTTTTAGATGCAAGAAGAAGAATAGCCGATAAACTTATTGATGAAAACAAATATTGTTTTTAATATTTGTTTTTTGCTTTTAAATGCTTCTTTATCAATTTAAACAATTCGTCTTTTTTAAAGGGTTTTGAAACAAATTCGTTGCAGCCATGTTGCAATGCAAGTTGTTTATCAAATTCGGTGGAATATGCTGTAAGTGCAATAATTGGCAAATTGGGTTGTTTTGCCTTTATTATTTTGGCAGCTTCATGGCCATTCATTATTGGCATCTTAATGTCCATTAAAATAAGCTTTATATTTTTTTGATTAAAGCACTTATCTACTGCATCTTTTCCATTTATTGCATGAATAATTTTGTAATTTTTAATATCACTTAATTCGAATAATTCTTCAATATATAAGAAGTTAACTACTTCATCTTCTGCAACTAGAATGGTTATTTCTTCTTTTTCTTCTGCATTATCCGATAAGTTCTTAGCAATTTTTGTTTTGTTTTTACCTGCATGTTTAAATGGAATGGTAACAAAGAAACTGGATCCTCTATCCTTTTCAGATTCAAGTGAAATGGTTCCTCCCAAAAGCTCTGTATTTTCTTTGGCAATAGATAATCCCAATCCCAATCCACCATAATTAGAAGAAATATCTTTATCTTCTTGAGAGAATCGGTCGAAGATTAATTGATGATACTTTGTTGAAATACCAATTCCTGTATCTTTTACATACAATACCAAGTTTTGATTCTTCAGAAAATAGCCAAATTCAATATGACCCTTGCTAGTAAATTTAATGGCATTTTCCAGTAAGTTGCTTAAAATAATACTTAGTCTTGCTCTATCGGAAATTATGTAAGTTTGTTCATCATTTAATGGTTTTTTAAGGTAAAGCGGAAAGTCCCTATCTTTTGTTTTTAAATTGAAAATAGAGAAAAGTTCCATTAATAAATCGTTTAGGCAAAATTCTGTTTCTTTAATTTTAACCTGTTTGGTTTCTAAAGTTGAGATTTCGAGAATATCGTTAATTATTTTAAGAAGTTGATGACTGCTGTTTTGTATTATTTTTACGAAATTATTTCTTTTTTCCTCGGATATTTCTGTTTTGTTTAGTAATTCTGAAAAACCCACTATGCCATTCATAGGAGTTCTAATTTCATGCGACATATTTTTTAGGAATTCCGACTTTAGCCGATTGGCTTCTTCGGCCTTTTCTTTAGCAGCAAGCAATTCTTCATGCATTATTTTTCTCTCGGTAATATCTCTTATACATGCTACTCTAAAACTCTCGTCATTATATATTATGTCTTTAGCTTCAATTTCTGCAAAGAATGTTGAGCCATCTTTTCGGTTTACTAATATTTCGTAAGGACTTGCAATTTGTTTTGCAATGTTCTCTTTTACTAGCTCATGATAATCCGGATGAACAGCAATGAGTAAATTCATTCCAACAATTTCTTCCAATTCGTATCCCATCATTTCTGCTGCGCTTTGGTTAACATCAATTGCAACTGCATTTTTGTGGATAATAATCCCTTCAAAAGTAAAACTCGACAGCTTTTTAAATCTTTCTTCGCTTTCTTCTGTTTTGGCTTTAGCTTTTAATAATTCATCGTTAGTTTGCCTTAGTTCTTCATTAAGAGACTCGTATTCGTGATTTTTTTGAACTAGTTCATTCTCGGTTTTTTTTAGATTGGTAATGTCACGACCTACGCCAATTATCTCAATAACATTTCCGTTAACATCTAAAACTGCAGTATCTACCCAGGCAAACCATTTCCACCCTTCTTTTGTCATTGCACGCTGTTCAATATATGCAGTATGCGGTGGCGAAAATAGTGTTTTCATAGCCTCTTCGGTTTTGTTTCTATCTTCTTCGTATACCAAAGGCATAAATTTATTTCCCAAAAGTTCTTCTTTGCTCTTTCCAAAAATATTGCAGTAAGAAGGGCTAACAAACAAGAACCGACCATCAATATCTACTTTAACTATTAAATCTGTTTGATTTTCTACTAAGAGTCTGTATTTTTCTTTACTTTCTATTGCGTCTAGTACGCTATCAGTCATAGAGCTGAGAGTTTCCAGCAGCTCTATTTCTGATGGTGTTACTTTATGAATATCTTTCCAATACACACCAATTGCACCAAGAGGCTCAGTTTTCCGAATTGGTGTCATAAGCATACTTTTTACAAAAGTTTTGCGGTAAATATCTTGTGGAATACGAGAATCAATAGTAATATCTTCAATATTCACATTTTTCTTATTTTTCATGCACCATCCCGAAATACAAACATCCATTGGGAAAAGTTTTCCTTTCCAAAGAGGAGAAATGGCATCTTCGTCGATATAATGGCATTGATCCTGATTGCGCATAACTATGGTTACCCCGTCGGCTGAACAAAGAGCCCTTGCAGATTTCTTAATAATCTGAATTACTTCATATTGTGTTTGGGCAATTGTTAGTTGATTGGCTACTGCAAAAAGTTCGGAAAGAATTTTATTACTAATTTTAAGTTTATCCTCGGCATGCTTCCTATCGGTAATGTCAACAAAAGTGGTTAATGTAGCAGGTTCATTTTGAAATTCAATTCTTGATGAAGAAAGAGCCACCCATCTTGTTTCACCATCTTTTGTTACTAAGCGATATTCATCTTCCTGAGCAATACTTTCACCTTGAATACGTTTTTGAAAATTACCAAAAAAACGTTGTCTATCTTCTACATAAATAAGTTTAATAATATCCTCCGGTTTCATTTCAACCAACTCATCAGGAGAATAACCACAAATTTGGCTCATGGCAGGATTTGCAAAAGATAATCTAACAGGTTCTGCTTGAGCTATAACTACTCCTTGCAAAGTGCTATTAACAAGTGTTCTATATTTTGTTTCGCTTGCTTGTAAATCTAGTTCAGCATTTTTTTGGTTTGTAATATCCTGAAATGCCCCCACTACTTTGTATATGTTGCCGCTGCTATCTTTTACAGCTCTACCAATAGTACGCACCCAAACACGATTTCCTTTTGAACTAATAATTTCCAATTCTTCATCGTAAGGAATTCCATTTTTAACACAATCAGTAAAAACCTTTGTAATTCTATCTCTCCATTCGGGAGCATAAAAGTTAATTCCATTTTCAACAAGGGGGGCAAAACCATGTGGAACTTCATGAATATCTGCCACAGCATCGGACCAAGTTGAAATATTGGTTTCTAAATCTACATCCCAACCTCCAAAGCGGGCTGTTTCTCCGGCAATTCTTAAGATATCGTAATTATATTTTAGTTTTTCTTCCTCTTGCTTGTTTTTGGTTACATCGCGCACCCATTCCATAAACATTTCAACATTATTATCTTTATCGAGAATTGGTATTACACGAATATCATACCATGTACCGTTTGGAAGTTGGGTTTCTTTATGTAAGGGTTTTTGTGTTTTCAGAACAGTTTTAGCAAGACAATCGGGGCATATTTCATCAAAATTTCGATAAGTTTTGTAGCACTTTGTATTAAGAATCTGCTTTTTAGCAGGAACTTCAGCAAATCCTTGCCAATTGCTGTAAAGTATGTCCATTTCGGGATTCTGAATAGAAATCATATCTGGAACTACACTAAGCATTTTTTGAAATCGGGTTTCTCTTTCGCTTATTGCTTTTTCTGCAAGTTTAAGGCGTATAAAGACTCTTAATCGAGCCAGTAGTTCTCGATTTGAAATTGGTCTGGCAAGGTAGTCATCTGCTCCCGCTTCAAGACCATCCGACATTTGATTAGAATTAATTTTAATACCTGAAAGCATTACAATAAAGCAACCATTTAGCTCAGGAGTTTGCCTTATTTTTTTGCAGACTTCAATGCCATCCATTCCGGGCATAACAACATCTAGAAGCACAATATCGGGCAATAATTGTTTTACTAGTTTAAAGCCTTCAATTCCGTTATTGGCAGAGAAAAATTCGACATTTTCTTTGGCGAGCAGCATTTTTACTAAATCGCTAAACTCTTCATTATCATCAATTACTGCAATTTTAACTGGGGTAGAAAAAGATTTTTCAGTCATTGTAAACAATTTATAGGTCTTTAATTTTAAATGTTTGGCAGAATAGACAATTAACGATTAAGAATCATTCATGCCTGCCAATAGAAGGATTTAAATCGTCGCTAATTGTTTGGTCGCTAACACCGGCAAAAATAGGGTTATTAACAATCATCCAATTGTAAAACGGGTAAATTTGATTATAACAATCCTTTGTTAATTCCTTTTTAAAAATATCTACCCAATTGTCGAGTTGAGCAGGCCAGTATGTAAGCTTAAAGCCATGCGTACGATAAGCCCTAAAAACCCAAAGCACAGTTTCGGTAAAAACAACAGGGTTATAATCGTTAAAAAGTGAAATCATAAACCGCATGTGATTGTGGTGGTTATCGGCCATCATTTCAATATTTCCTTCTCCAATAAGTTGCACAATATCGTTTCGCCGGCTTAAACGTTCGTTAATCATGTTAACCATTGAATCCGATTTAGAAGAAAATTCTGTAATAGCTTCAGCAGAAGGTTGTTTTAGTTTTGATGCTGATTTTATCAGGTCGTCTTTTTTCATATAAAAGTTGTTTGTTATTAGTAGTTATTAATGCTTTAACGGAATTGAGAAAGAAAAGTTAGACCCCTTACCCACTTTACTTTCCACCCAAATTTCTCCGGAATGTCCTGAAATAATACGTTTTACAATACTTAAACCCAGTCCTGTACTCTTTTCTCCGGCAGTACCTCTAACACTTAAAACTGAGAAAGGTAAAAATAGTTTGGGGAGTTCGTTTTCGGGAATTCCTAAACCCTGATCTTGTACGCTAACAATTACAAAATCGTCGGATTGAAAAGCAGTTACAGTAATTGTTGTATTAATGTTTGAGTATTTAATGGCGTTCGACAATAAATTGTTTAGTACCTGTTCAATTTTAATTGGGTCTATTGATATTTTGGGCAAAGACTGAGGTATATCAAGAACGATTGCAATATTTTTTTTTGATGCCACAATTGAATTTATTTCAACAATATTTTTCAAAAAAGAATCTAATTGTACTTTTTCTATATTTAGTTGAAGTTTTCCTGATTCTATTTTAGAAACGTCTAACAGTTCTTCCAGAAGATTAAGCATAAACTCGCTTGAATTTCTAATAACATCAATAATTCTTCTAAGTTTGTCTGAAATTTCATAATCTTCCGATTCAAGAACAAATTCGCTATAACCCAATATTGAGGAAATAGGATTACGTAAATCGTGAGCCGCCATTCCAAGGAATTGGCTTTTGAGTTTATTTGCCTGATCGAGTTGAATGTTACTTTTCTGTAGTTCGCGGTTAAGATTGTTCAGTTCATTATTAAGACTGAGCATGGTTTTGCGCATGGTTTCAGTTTCTTTATTATTTAATTCGCCAATAAGCAAGATACCTTCAGATATTTTGAAGGAAGTAAAATAGAAAGTTTCGGGAATATTGCTTAAGGTATTTACATTGATTAATGCGTTAGAAACTTCATTTTTAAGAAATGTTTCTAAATCTAATTCGGCATTAAAACAGGTAAAGAAATCTTTAATATGTGTTGAATTAAGCGATTTACCGGCAAGTCGTTCGGCAAAGGCATTGGCTTTTATAATATTGCCATTGCCGGAAATTGTTATTTTAATTAAAGAGGAATTGTTTTCAATATAATCGGCCAGTTTTGTAAGTATTTCGTTCATAGATTATTTTATTGCTTTATGAAATTGCTTAAAGTATCTATTCCTGAAAGATAGGTAATATTATTGAATTGACCGGCAATTTCTGAGCCACCCCATCTAAAAGCTTGTCCGCCAACCATAACCGGCAGGCTAGGAAAATGCTGACGAATTTTTATAAGAGCAGATTTTAATTCCGGCATATTAAAGTAAACGCTAAGTGAAAGACCAATTAAATCGGGATTTTTATTTTCGAGGAAACGAATAAGCTCGTTAATTGGGGTATTTGCTCCAACGAAATATCCGTCCCAACCATTAATTTCGAAAATATCGGCAACCATTTTTGCGCCTACCTGATGGTGTTCGTTAGCAACACAAGCAATTACAGCTTTTTTGCCGGTTTTTTCTGTTGAAAATATTTGTGGATGCAGCCTTATCATTAAACTTTCGGTAATAGCAGTGGCCATGTGTTCCGTTGCCACCGATATCTTGTTCATTTCCCAGTATTCACCAACCTGATATAGAGATTGTTGAAAAAGATCTGTGTATATATTTTGAATAGGAACATTATTATTTATGATTTCAGTAAAAATTTCCAGACATTTGTTTTTATCGCCTTTAATCAGGCTATTAAAATAGTTGTTGTAGGTTTTTAAATCAATCATTTTTTGTTGAGTTTGTAAAGTTTATCAAGTTTGTAAAGTTCATCAAGTTCATCAAGTTTGTAAAGTTCTTCAAGTTTGTAAAGTTCATCAAGTTTGTAAAGTTCTTAAAGTTTTTAAAGTTAAGAAAGTTTGTTGAGTTTGTCAATAGGGGGAAGAAGTAATATTTTGAGGGTTTGTTGCTTATACCTTTTATTCAATAATTATTTTAAAAATCTCATTAATTATTTCATTTTTTATATGCAAATTATATAAGCCGGGGTTAAAACTTTCAACATTTATAATGCTAATGTTTTCGCAATGTTTTTGGCTAAATATTTCACGACCGGTAATATCGGTAATATAAATAGTTGAACTATTATCTAACGCCAATTCAACGGTAATAAAAGAACTTGCAGGTACGGGATATACTTTTGCAGAGTTTTCTGATTCATTGCAAATAACCGTTGAAGTTTTTAGTACCACTGTTGTGCCATCGAAATCTGTTTGTTTCAGACGGAAATACTTGTAAGCATTTTCATTATTATTAATATTGAATTGATAATGAGTCTCGTAATTTGCATTGCCTCTTGCCTGAATTATTTCCTCAGTTATCCAGTTTATTGCATCAGCACTACTTTCAATGGTAAAGAAGTCGTTATTTATTTCGCTACTGCAAGTCCAGTTAATTTCAATATTATTATTGTTACAATCTGCATTAAAGCTTTTTAGAACTACCGGCAGATTATTCATTTCGGAAATTGATGCAAGCGTAAAAGGACTAAAAGAGCTTATTAAATCGGAGGTAATATATCCACTTTCCGCGGTGCCGGATGAAGAAAATGCTCCCATATTTTCCCAGATTGTTCCGTTCCAATGGGCAACTCTTAAATCGGGTATATAGTTAAAAGTGCCACTGCGTATAGAATCCCAATACAAAGTAACATTTACCTGATTTGTTCCTCCAGTACTTTGTTCAATATTCCAGAATTCTAAAGAAGAAACTTGCGATAGTTCTGAATCTTTTGATAGAACATTATAACCTTGGCTATTTGGACTATAACTAAAGTAAGAAGCTGTAAAATGCTCATTATTGCTACCTGACAAATCGGCTGAAACAGATATTGGGGCATAATGTACGGTATCGCCAATAGGGAAAGTGAAAGCAGTATTACCTGTTTTTCTGAATTGCCCAGACACGTAACTATTGCTTGAACCGGGAGTATTATTTGATGTATCGGTTCCAACTGAAGCAGAATTGGCCAAGTGGATTATGCCGCTTGAATTCGAATAAATAATACCATTGGAAAGAATAAGTTTGTTAGTAACCTCAACATTCTGATTAGATAGTTTCAGACCTTGAACTCTGTCTACCAACAGATTAAACAATAACGGATTTGTTGAAAACAGATTTTCGGGGAATTCAAGCTGCTGAGGGTTATCTTTGATTTCGATTTGGGTTGAGGAATTAGTTGTTATGCTGCCGTTCGTTTTCTCAATTACACCAAACATGGTTAGTTTACGATTGGAAATATTGAACTCTCCATTTAGTAGCTTTAAATTATTTAATATTGAAATATCCTGATTTCCCAACGAAACCGAGTCAGTATTATTGAGTATTAAACAGGCCAACTCAGGTGTGTTTGTAAATAAATTATTATTGAATGTTAAACCCGATGTGCCTCCAATTCTTAAAGAACAATATGAACAAGGTGTAATAGAACCATTTGTTTTTTGAATGTTTCCATTAATTGTTAGAGTATCTGCACCCATAATAAGATTGCCTTCAGTTAGGTTAAGTGTTTTATTAACAGTTAGATTTCCGAATAAAGACAGATTAGTGATATTATCAAGAGTTAAATTATTAAGAATTATTGGGGAGCTTGCCGATATTTGCTGGTGTGAGTTTCCGTTAAAAATAAAAGTTGTATTTATTGCATTATTTATCTGACCATTGCAAATAATATTTTTCTTTAAATTATGAGTGAAGTTTCCTGCATTAAGAACTGCATCGCTGTCGATAAAAAGGTTGTTATGCAAAACAATTGCACTATTTAGGTTTAATGTGGCCTGTTCTAGTATCTCCAAATTCCCCATAATTGTAATATCTGAAAATGGCATATTTTTTATTCCGGAGCCACTTAGAATTACATTATACAAACGATTTGTTGATGTATTGGGGATAATAATTGTCTGGTTTTCTCCATTATACTCTAGGGTTGTTTCTCCTGCTATTACTGTCCGTATAGCACCATTATTAATAATTTCGCCGGCAATTTTAATATGACAATTGGCTGTCATCCATAAGGTGTCGTTAGCCCCTGTTTCCAGATTGTAAAAACTTGTTGTTCCTGAAATACTTGAATTTTCATTAGAAAAAATAACTGTACTCTGAGCAGGATTTAGTGTTCCACCGGAATTTATCCAGGTTCCAACATTGCCATTTAGAGTTAACTCACTTGTAGCATCGGCATTAAGAACTGCTCCTGAATGTAACCATATTTTCTTAATTTCTGTTGCAGCAGGAAGAATAGGGTCGTGGTCTGTGGTACCGGCATTAGGAATTACCACATAAGAAACTGCTCCGGGTACAGAATTTGGAGTCCAGTTTAAGGCATTAGTCCAGTCGTTGCTTACAGAGCCGTTCCAAACATTATATTCAGTAATTGTGGCTGCAAGAGTGTTTTCCAGATTTCCGAAGACTGTGGGAAAATATCCAATATTTACCATTGCTATTTCCACCCAGTTTTCTGTGATATTATAATTTGAAAAACCCCAGTCGTATGCACCATCAGGTAGCTGACCATTGGCGCCAAAGGTCCATTGACTCAAATCAGATTCATCAATTCCATTTAGTTCAGCATCTAAATAGAAAGTAGATATGGTAGCAAAACAGTTATTACCACTTGACTGAATAAAATCATAATATCTTATAACTGCGTCAGCTTTCCATGAGGGGGCATTGCCAATTCTAATTTTACACTTTATAAACGATGGGTATGTTCCTCCGGGAATAAATGAAATTGTTGTAAATCTGTTTCCAAATGAGTATGCAACATTTTCTAAGAAGGAAGTTCTTTTTACAATACCTGTAACATCGCCCTGACCGCTAGTTATGGCATTAGCCCCCATAGTTAATTCTTTGTCGTTAATAAAATCGACCAATCCTTTTGTTGATAGAGGGTTGGAAGAAGCAAGATTAATCTCTCTATTAATTGTAATATTTCCTTCAGAGGTAACACCTACACCATTAACTGTTAAAACATTTATTGCATCGCTGAATAAATTATCGGGGAACAAAATATTAACCGTATTATTCATCATCAAATTATCACTAACATTAGAGGCATTAATCTGTCCGGCACCCACTATTAAATTGTTTCCTTGCATTAGCAAACTATTTCCATTTAAGGTAAGCAGACCTGTGCTCAGAACTAGTGAATCTGTTATTGTTACATTGCCCGAAAAGTTTATTCCGTTTGGTCTGTCAATTGTAAGCTTTTTAAGACTTACCTGAGGTAAAGCAGTTGAATTTGAATTTCCTGCAAAAATAACTGAAGATGAATCTCCTCCGCATAACTGCCCTAACAATTGAGAAATACTTCCGTTAAGAATAAGGCAATTGGTGTCAATTTCAAAAACTCCGGAAGATAAAACTAAACCTTTGTTAACGGTAAAGTTGTTGTTAATAATAACGCCAATGGGATTGTTAATTATAAGACTATCTATTTTGGAAAGTAAAAATTTATTGGAAGGTAATACTTGTTTAATGTCGCCGGCAAATTCTATTGCCGATTCATTTATGCTACCATCAATTAAACCTGTGCCGGTAAAACTAATATTGCCTTTAACTTGAAGGTTTTTCCCATTTATTACTAAATTCTTATTACTTGAATTTGTAATACTTCCAATAATACGGTTCTGATCTAGAATACAATGATTATCGGGATTATCGGCAAATCGAATATCGGCACCATCATCAGGAACAATACCTCCAAGCCAGTTGCCGGCTGTATTAAAATCTGTATTTATGCTTCCCTGCCAAACAATTTCGTACAGCTCTAAAGCTCCTATTTTTGGATTGCTAATATTTCTTGAATGACCTGTATAATCAGTTTCAAATCCTGAAATTGCTTCTCCATTCATTGGAAATGGATAAAAGGCTTCGTGCTCATTACCTGTACCGGTAAACTGAGGATCGGCATTGTAGCTATTAACATCCTGTGAAGTGGCAGATTGCCATGCAGCCAATGTTGTTTTGTCTGAAGACATATATGCTAAAACACCATTTGGAGCATAATAATTATTGTAATCTATAGTCATGTATGTCATTGTCCCCAACCGCACAGCATAATGTTTTCCGGAAGTGCCACCATTTCTCAAATTAGCAAAAATATTATTCTTAACATTTCGTGGAGTGGATGAAGATGTTCGGTTGTAATACGCAAAAGATGATGATGTTGGACCCGAAACATTTCCTTCAAGAACTACAGTATTATAATACAGGTTTAAATCGCTTTGCCAGCTTGCCTGATCGAAAATACCATAGATTAATACATTGTTGGAAATATTAGTTCCCAGAGAAATTATATTATTATAAACATTTGTTTTTCCAACATAAAGAACTATGCCATCAACCGAGCTTCCAATATCCGATGAGTTTATTACCACATTACTAACATAATTGGAAGAAACTTCTCCCCAAGTAGCATTTGAACCTGAATAGTAAATACCATAAGCATCAACTCTGGCAGAGGGATTTAAATTAAAAATGTTATATACTTTGTTTTCAGATATTTTTTGGTTAAGGCCTGTTCCTGAATTATAAATGCCAATTCCAAAAACAGAAGCAGAAGAAGCACCTCCTGTGTTAGCTGAAGAAGTTTTAATGTTAAAAACTCTGTTGTTTTGTATTGTGGCATTTCCTCTGTTGCAGTAAATACCAATTGTTGAGGTTGAATTATTAGTTCCGGAATAAGAATTGGAGATATTTGCTATTGTGTTGTAATTAATAATTGCATTATCGTTGCCCTGAAAATAGATTCCATAAACACGCTGACCGTCGGAAGCCAGACTTCCGGTTGAACTAATATTAATGCTATTTTCTACCGTTGTACTCCCAATAATGTTATTTTCGAGCAAAACTGAGCCATTTGTACTAACCGTTTTGTAAATACCCTCAAATCCAAACACATAATAATCTGAGCCAATGGTTGTAATAGAACCAATAATATTATTGCTAACTGTAATATCTGAAGTATTTCTAATCCAAATTCCATGAAAAGTTGAATAAGAATGATATACATTATTTATTCTAACGGAAGGAACTGAGGTATAACCCGAACCAGTATTAGTAATAGTAATTGCAGTAATTTCCCCATTGCTGTTAATAGTTGCAGTTGCTTCTGCACCCGAACCACCACCACCGCCAAAACTAATTACAGGAGGATTATTATAACCAAAACCAGACCCCACAATATTAACTGAACTTACTCCATCACCGGAAATATTTGCTGTTAAATAAGCAGAAGGAGCTCTTAATATTATTGAATTTGTAGTAAGAGTATCGCCAATTGTATTATTGGTAACATTTGTGCGACCTGAATAAAGGTAAATACCATCGAAAGGATTTCCACTTGTTGAAGTATAATCGAACTCTCTGATTGTATTTCCTTGAATTATACTTAAATCTGAAAGATTTGAGGAATTAATAGATATTATCCTAAAATAATGAGGCAAACTGGAATTAATAGTCCATTTTCCTCCTAAGCATAACGAAGCTTTCCCCCCAAAATAATTATCCTGAACTGTATAATTATTAGCATCGGACGTATTTATTCTGATTACAGTATATACATAAGCACCTTGAGGCGAAATTGTATCTGAATCAAAAAAGCTATTTCCCTGAATAGTCCAAAGTTCGGAATTGGAAACAATATTGATAGCATTTGAAGAATTCTGACTTCTAAGGAAATTAGAAAAATTATTATTAATTATTGAAATATTACTGTTTCTTCTACCAACAGTTCCTGCAGAATAAATAAGATTAGACGGTCGGCTGCCGGCATTTGTTATATTGCAGTATTCAATTGTATTGTTGCAATTTCCGTTACCTGACGAAGAATTTGAAAAGAAAATTACTCCTGCACTAGTGGCCGGTGAAGAACCTTTTATATTACAATATCTTATGCTGTTATTTTCAGCCGAGTTTTCGAACCTTAATGTTCTAGCATTGGAATTAGAATTTTCTAGGTTTTGAATTGTTAATGCAGCATCTCCTATTAAATTTGCTCTCCCATCAATAGTAACATTATCGGCTCCAAGAAAATGAATTAATGAACCTGAGAGTGTAGTGGAGATAGTAATATTGTTTGCGGCAGGATACATAAGAATTGAACTGTAATCAGAGTTTCCTGTTCCTGATGCATTTAAGACACAAGACGATGTTTCACTTATGTTATCGTAAATCATTATGGCTATTTCACCTTTAAAAACACCATTATTTATATCATCGAATGCGGGTTTTAAATTTTTATAGGCACCCGAAAGAAGGCCATCGGATGAATTTACTATAACCGGAGAAATAAATTTTTCGGAAGCCCTATAGGTTCCGAATGCTACCATATATGACTTACGAGTGGTAAGTGAGCGAGAATTATTGGAAGCATGTCTGAAATCCAGATAATACGTACTGTCCTTTTCCAAACCTGAAATATAGCAGGAAACAGAGCCGCTGCAACAATGTGTATTATTATGCAGGTATTTGGAGAAATTCATTCCGTCTGTAATAACAGTATTTCCCTTTTTCATAATAATATCATGCATACATGGGCTTGTTTGTCCACTTGACTGCACTTCATATTGAGCATGCACAAACAAGTTAGTGCCGGATTGAGGTTTTATAATATTTTCGAATACAGGAGTTAAAGAAGTAGAAGTAGTAGAAGCTGTTAGTTTAGTAGATGAAAATACCGGAAAATAGCCGTTTGGTGTTCCAAGCGAAACTATTGCAAGGTTACACTTTTGTGTCATTAAAGCATGAGGCGAGGGGCCGGATATTCTTCTGTGCGCCACTCTAAAATCGTAAGTTCCTGCAGGTGTATTATCGGGTAAAGAAGCAACAAGACTGGCCATTCCTATTTGTTCACCTAAGGGAGATCTGAATATTGGGTAATTTAAATCAATCCAACTGCTTTCTGAAGATAATTTATACTGAAGCAACCACTCACCGCTAACAACAGCAGAACCTCCGGAAGTTTTCTGGTTTTGTAGAGAAGCAGAGATATATAATCCACCTTGAGAAGATAATGTAATACCCGTAGATTGAATTATTGTTTCCCATGCGGAAGAGGTAGCTTCCAGAGGAGAAGATAATTGCTGTAAGTCGCAAATCAATTGATCTTCGCCATCGTACAAAGCTATGGCTGTAATACTGGCCGAAGTAGTAAGAATACCGGCAGTTGTTTTGTGCTGAAAAGAATATGATTTTGTACCTGAATATGATGAGACATCAAAAATATGAACGATAGTACGGTAAATGGATGCCTTTTTTGACAAGTTGTAAATATAGTAATAATGTTTGAATTTTGTACTTGTTGAACCGAAACGGAAACAGG
>JAFGXD010000077.1 GCA_016936815.1 Bacteroidales bacterium | reverse complement strand
TCTACACTTCCGGCCATGGCTGGATTAAGCAAAAAGCCATTCATCATATACTGACTGTAAAGCGGCAATTGCTGGGCTTGCGTTATAGTGCTTAATGTAAGTAAAGCAAAAATTGCGATTAATTTTTTTTTCATGGTTTTATTTTTCGTTTGTTGTTTGTCGTTTTTTCGTTTGTCGTTTTTTCGTTTGTCGTTTGTTCGT
The DNA here is from genome assembly GCA_016936815.1 of Bacteroidales bacterium. Lineage (GTDB taxonomy): Bacteria > Bacteroidota > Bacteroidia > Bacteroidales > GWF2-38-335 > GWF2-38-335. The sequence goes on along the minus strand of JAFGXD010000077.1, from coordinate 18,746 downwards.
TTGTTGTTTGTCGTTTGTTGTTTTTTCGTTTATTGTTTGTTCGTTTGTTGTTTGTTCGTTTGTCGTTTGTTCGTTTGTTGTTTGTCGTTTGTCGTTTGTTGTTTTTTCGTTTGTCGTTTGTTCAAAAACTTATAACTTATGACTCAAAACTTAAAACTTAAAACTACCTAATTATCGTTATTGTTCCATTATATGTTTCTTCTTCTGTTTCTCCCAGTTTTAGGATATAAACGTAGGAACCTAGGGGAACCTCAGCTCCATTGTAAGTTCCGTCCCACTGATTTTCTAAATCGGCATATTCAGCACCGGTTCCGGTAAAGCTAAAAATTGATTGTCCCCAACGGTTGAAGATTTCAATTTCAATATTTGCAACAGCTTCAACACCTCCAATTTCCCAAGTATCGTTAGTTCCATCGTTATTTGGTGTAAATGCTGAAGGAATTTCTAGTTCGTAACAAGGTATTTCAGAATTTAGAACAACAAAAGATTCCGTTAAGCTACAATTGTTTTCATCGGTAACAGTGAGTTCATATGTTCCTGAAGCTAAATTAGATAAATCTTCTGTAACGGAGCTATTAGACCATAAATAAGTATATGTTCCTGTTCCCTGATAAGTAGAAATTGAAATTGAGCCATCGGCAGCATCTTTACAAGAAACATTAATTACAGTATCGGTTACCAACATTAAAGCTTCAGGTTGATAAAGAGTTCCGGTTCCTACAGTAGTACAGCCATTGGCATCGGTAACTGTTATATAATAAGCACCTGAAGGTATGTTAATTGCTGTAGCGGTTGTCTGACTACCGGTATTGGCATCCCATGCATAAGTGTAAAGAGGAGAACCTCCGCTAACTGCAGCAGTAATACTTCCGTTTTCGCCATTACATTCAATTTCATTAACAACCGAAACATTAGCTATAAACTCAACAGAAGGCTGAGTTACAGAAAGATTATTGTGAATAATAGTACAGCCATTGTAATCTGTTACTGTTACAGTATATCCACCACCAGTAAGTCCGGTAGCGGTAGCAGTTGTCTGACCATCAGACCATAAGTAAGAATATGGCAAAGTTCCACCGGTTACTTCAAGAGCAATAGAACCATCATTATCGCCGTAACAGAAGACATCTGTAATTGTAACAATATCTGTAAGTAAATCAGGCTGGGTTATTTCAAAACTATCTAAAGCCATACAGTTATTAACATCTGTAACCGTTACAAAATAATTTCCGGAAGTTAACACAGAAATAGTATCATTATTCTCCGCGGTTGAACTCCACTGATAGTCGAATGGTGCAGTACCGCCTGTCATTTCAACATAAAGACTACCGGTATTCTGACCATAGCATGCAATAAAGCCAATTTGTGAAATTGAAGCTGTTCCGGCTCCTTCGTTAGCAATGTTAACAGTTTCTACAAGAACACAAGAATTAGCATCGGTAATTGTTACAGAATGAGTTCCAAAAGCAAGGCTATCAGCCTGATCTGATTCATCTCCATTAGACCATAAGTAAGAATATCCGGGAGTTCCTCCTGAAACCACTGCTGATGAACTTCCGTTTTCTTCGCCGCAAGTTGCGTTAACAGAATTCATTACAGCAGAAAGCTCAGTAGGTTGAGTAAGAATAATGCTATCAACTTTTTCGCATCCGTTGGCATCTGTAACAGTTACAAAGTAGTAAACATCTGCAATAAGTCCTGTAATTGTGGTGGTTGTTGAATCGTTGCTCCACAAATAAGTAAATGGAGAAGTAGCACCTGCAGCCGCAACAGTTGCAGAACCATCATTCAAACCAAAACAAGAAATATCCGTACTGCTTGGAAAACCTGTTACCATTGAGGTTGGTTGGGTAACTGTTACACTATCAACTTTAAAACAACCGTTCTGGTCGGTTATAGTAACATGATAATATAGTCCTGCGGTAAGATTTTCTATTGTATTAGTAGCAGTTGCAGAAGCATCGTCCCACAAATAAGTATATGAACCAACTCCTCCGGTAGCAGAAACTTCTGCTGTTCCATCGGCAAATCCATTACAACTAACATTTGTTGAAGTATCAACATTAGTAATAAGTTCCAAAGGCTGAGTAATAGTAACAACATCTGAAACCTGGCATTTGCCAATATCCTCAACCAAAATGCTGTATGTACCAGCTGAAAGTCCGGTAAACAAGCTATCCGGCAACAAAGTAGATCCATTATCAATACTATAATTAACACCTGTGGATGAGAAAATTACCAGTTCACCTGATGCATCACCAAAGCAATTCAAGTTAGTAATCCAAACTGAATCAATATCAGGACCAACAGCATTACCAACAGTTACGGATGAAGTATCGGAACAACCATTTACATCAAAAACTGAAATAGTGTAATTTAATGCGTTAAGATCTGCAAATACATTAGAAGCCTGATAAGATAGACCTCCATTAATAGTATATTCGTAAGCAGGAGTTCCTCCGGAAGCATTAACCGTAATAGTTCCATTAGGACTTGTACAATCCCAAACATCTGTTGTAACCAAACCGTCTATAACAGGATTTGGATTTACAGTAGTTGTAAGTGTAATAGAATTTGTACAATTATTAGCGTTAGTATACTCGTAAGTAATTGAATTAACACCTAAAGTTGAAGAATTAAAACTAGCAATACCTGAGCCCAAATTAGTAATTCCATCGCCGGTAAAAGTTCCGGAAGAATAATTACCATAAATAGTATCTAAAGGACTTCCAAAACAATAATCGGTTTCAAGACTTAATATATCAACAACTGGCAGGTTATTAACTGTTGAATACTGAGTAACAGCAGCTTCACAACCATTTCCATCTGTATAAGTATAGGTTATTGAAAAGTTTCCTGAACTAATTGGATTGTAATTAGCAGTACCATTTCCATTGTCTGTCATGTTAGCCGAAGCAGAACTAAACACACCGTTTGCATCGGTTGGAGTACCTGTAACAACAAAAGCAGGGTCTCCATTACAATATGCAGCATTAAGACCGCTCATTCCAACAACAGGTAGAGAATGTACCACAGTAGATTCAGTAATTGAATTCACACAACCATTTCCACTTGTATATGTGTAAGTTATATCGTAAGAACCGGTTGTTGGAGTGAAAGAAGCAGTACCGTTTCCATTATCTACAAAAGTAGCTGCCGGAGAAATATTGAAAGTTCCAAGCGGAGCGTTATTTCCACTAAGAGTAACAACAGCATCGTTGTGGCAATATTCAGCATCTAAACCTGAAAAACTTACTGTAGGTAAAGCATTTACAGTAACAGGCTGTGAATATGAATTTGTACAAGAATTTCCATCGGTATATGTGTAAGTAATATCGTAAGTTCCGGGAGTAGCGGGGTTAAAAGTTGCAGTTCCTGTTCCACCATCGGTAATTCCGGTTCCTGCAAAAGTTCCACTACCACCGGGGCTTCCTGTAATAGTTTCAAGAGCATCGCCCTGACAATATGGTGAATTCAAACCTGAGAAGCTAACAACCGGTAGAGGATTAACTGTTGTAGATTGCATTTGAGAGTTTGTGCAACCGTTTCCATCAGTATAAGTATAAGTTATGTTGTAATTACCGGTAGTTGGTGTAAAGCTTGCAGTACCGTTGGCATTATCAATTAGCGTTCCTCCTGAAGAAATAGTAAACGACCCTGAAGGAGCAAAGTTTCCGGTTAGTAAATCTATAGCACCTGCATTACAATATTCAGCTTCAAGACCTGAAAAAGAAACAACAGGAAGAGCATTTATTGTAATCACAGCAGAACCGCTCATATTTTGAGTACAAGAAGTTGATGTATTTGTAGCAATAACAGTGTAAGTACCGGCAAGCTGACTCCCATAATTAAGAGCCGAGCCTGTTCCTCCAAGAACAATACCTGTAGATGTTCCACTTTCAAATAATTCATAATCAACGCCGGTTTCTGAGCCTGAAAGACCAACCACTACACCGGTTCCACCTGCGCAATAAGCAGCGGTTCCGGTAACATTATAAAGACTTGGAAGAGGATCTATGGTAACAACGGCATTACCTGTCATTGTTCTTGAGCAGCCTGTTGTAGCATTGGTAGCAACAACGGTATAAGTTCCTGCAGTTTGTAAGCCAAAGGAAATAGAGCTTCCTGTTCCTGAAACAACAGTTCCTGTAGCAGTTCCGCCCAGATAAAGCTCATAATTAACACCTGATTGTGAATTAGCAAGTCCAACCGCAACACCTGTTCCACCTGCACAATATGAATTTGTACCTGTTACGGCATATTGAGTTGGAAGAGCATCAATTGTAATATTAGCATTTCCGGTCATAAATACATCGCAACCTGTTACTGTATTGGTAGCCAACACAGTATAGATGCCATTTGTTTGTGTACCAAACGACAAACCTGCTCCTGTTCCACCCATTAAAGTTCCGGTTGCAGAACCATTTTTATAAAGTTCGTAGAGAATTCCTGCCTGAGAACCTGATAAGCTAACCTCCAACCCGGCTTCACCCGAGCAGTATGAACCTGTACCATTAACAGAATATAGCGTAGGAAGAGGATTAACATTTACTAAAACACTGGAAGTAATAGTTCCAAATGTAACAGCATCTGTTACAGTAACATTATAAGTAGTTGTTGTAGTAGGAGAAACCGTTTGCGATTGTTGAGTTGGTGTTGGACCTGCACTCCATGCATAAGTGTAAGAACCACTTCCGCCGCTTGGGTTTGCAGTAATAACAATTGACTCTCCATTACAAATTGTGCCACTTGGACTAGGTGTTGTAGTTACTGAAAGAACACCTCCTGTAACTGTAACAGTAACATTTGCAGAATTAGAACAACCTGTTGAGCTATTAGTTACAGTAACAGTAAAAGTAGTAGTTGATGTTAATGGGTCTGTTTCGGTATTTTGAGCTGTTGGACTAACAACAGATCCGGCAGGACTCCAAGAGTAAGAATATGAGCCGGAAGGAAGAGCCGATAAATCTGAAGTTCCACCATTTGGAATAGAAGTAGGTGAAGCAGAAGCACTTGCTGTTGGAAGCGGATTTTCAGTAATTACCGCAGTTCCGTTCATATTATTAGTACAAGAACTTGAGTTAACAGTAGCAACAACCGTATAAGTACCTGCGAGTTGTGTTCCGAAAGAAATTGAAGAGCCTGTACCGGCAACAACAGTTCCTGTGGCAGTTCCACCTTGGTACAATTCATAAGAAACACCAGAAGCAGATCCATTTAAACCCACAACAAGACCTGAAGCACCGGCACAATAAGAACCAGTACCTGTAACATTAAATGCTGTTGGAAGAGGATTTTCTGTAACTGTAGCCGTACCTGTCATAGTATTTGTACAACCTGTAATGGTATTTGTAGCAACAACAGTATAAGAACCTGCCTGCTGATTTCCAAAAGAAATTGAAGAGCCTGTTCCAGAAACGACTGTTCCTGTTGCTGTTCCACCTTGATAAAGAGCATAGCTAACATTTAAAGCTGAATTACTTAAACTAACCTCAACACCTGCTTCTCCATCGCAATAATCGCCTGTACCGCTAACTGTGTAAGCAACAGGAAGAGAATTAACAGTAATTACAGCATTTCCGCTCATTGTATTTGTACAGCCGGTTGTATTATTTGTAGCAACAACCGTATAAGTACCTGCCAGTTGGTTACCGAAGGACAGTGAAGAACCTGTTCCGGCAACCGTAGTTCCAGTTGCAGTACCTGATTGATAAAGTTCGTAAGTAGTATTTGTTTGAGAATTGCTTAAAGTAACAGCTACACCTGTACCACCCGAACAATAAGAGCCTGTTCCTCCAACGGCATATTGAACAGGAAGAGGATCTATTGTAATTATAGCTGAACCACTCATAGTATTTGTACAAGAAGTGGTGGTATTAGTAGCAATAACAGTATAAGTTCCAACTAATTGGTTACCAAAAGAAATTGAAGAACCTGTTCCTGCAACGGTAGTTCCGGTTGATATTCCAGATTCATAAAGAGTATAGTTAACTCCCGAAGTAGAGTTTGAAAGCCCAACAGGACTTCCGGCTCCTCCTGAACAATAAGAATCCGAACTTCCAACATTATAAGCCGTTGGTAGAGGATTAACTGTAACTGTTGTCTGTACACAAACCGTATTTCCGCAGGCACCTTCCCCTCTAACATAATAGGTAGTTGTTGAAGTTGGGCTAACAGAAATTGAGCTTCCACTACCAACAGAAGTTCCGCCGCAACTACCTGTGTACCATTGCCATGTAGCACCTGTACCTAAAGCTCCACCATTAACAGTAAGTGTAGAAGAACCTCCATTACAAATTGTAGCAGGAGAAGCACTTGCAGAAGTTGGAGCTGTAGAAGGAGTATTTACAGTAACAACAATATTGTCGGTAGTAGAAAATCCGCATGAATCCTCAAGGGTAAGAGTATAAGTTGTGGTAGTAAGAGGACTTACAGTAATATTTTGAGTAGTTCCAACAACACTAACACCGTTGTGCCATGAGTAACCAACATAATTTCCACTTGTAACGGTTGATTGTAGTGTTGTAGATTCTCCTTGACAAATTGTTGGAGGTGAAGTTGTTATACTTCCACTTACAGTTTCAAAATCGTGAAGGTAAATAATGTCTGTTTGAACAGTTGGATTACAAGGGCAGCCTCCTGTAAGGCTAATTACAATAGTTTCAGTACCTTCGGGAACCCAATCCTGAATAGTATTTAAGTTAACGCTAACACTAGGGCTACCTATTGGAATCGTAACATTGGGATAATTTGAAACAGTATAATCTACACCATAAGTAGCTGTACTAGCTCCTGTTATGGAATATGAGAAATTAATTGCTTCAGAGGTTTGACTTGGATCTACTCTTGAAAAAACAATATCAGATTGACAACCCTCATAAGAATCTGTTGTTCCTGTAGCATTTACAACATCGAGCAAAACACCGTTTCCTGAAGTAAAACTATTGGCTTCAAGAAGAACCCATGAATCAATATAATCATCGCCAACATCGGCAACAGCAAGTTTAATGTGGTAAGTTTGACAGGCAGTTAAAGTAACCTCAGCTGTAAGAGGAACTGTATAACCGTCGAATTCAAACTCATTATTTAAGGGTGAAATATCAACATAATCATTATCAACATAATAAGCAGAGTTTAATGTATTATTAACATTATTAATTGCAACCGGAGTAGAAGTCCCCGGTATTAGAGCAATATTTTCAGCACTATTGGTATATGGACCTGAAATACCCGGGCCACTAATAAAGAATCCAAAAACATCGTTAAAAGAACCACCAACATATTCGTTATACTCGTCGGAAGCAAAAATAAAATTAAAAGTAACATTATCTGATGAAGGAATAAAGTCGAATTCCAAGACAGCGGCATCTTCTGTGATACCACCTGAAAGAATATTCAAATCGGCATCTCCTGCACCAGCATACATACCTGCATAAGAATCGCTGGAATTAGGACCTTCGGCACCAATGGCATCTCCTGAAGAAAGAACAATACCATCGGCAAAACCAACAGAAGGAGCTCCGGTAGCATCGAAATATCCAATTCCTGAAGCATGTCCTGAATAAGTAATATTTGAAGCTTCTAAACAGCCCGTAATTAAAACATCTTCAACTAATTCTGTAACTGTATAAGAAGATGCATCAACAACCAAAATCTGTTCGGGTTCGAAAACACAAAGTTGAAAATCGCCTGATTGCGTACCACTTACCTCCCAAAACCTAATAAACACTGTGGAACCGGCTGTAAGTCCCGAGGCTTCAATACGAGGCATTAAACCGGGGCCGCTATCATCGTCGCAATCAATTTCTGTAAGAGAACCACAGTTTCCTGAATAAATTGCCATAGCACCATCGTTAAAATCTATGTTATTTGCTTGAAAAACAAGATTTCCGGAAGCAGGAACAGTTACCCTAAACCAAACATCTTTAACTGCATTGTCTCCACAAGCTCCATTTGCATCACCAGATGCAGTTGCATAAGAATTATTGTAAGTATTATATGAGCAGGAGCCGGCACCAATAGGAACAACAGCAGATGAAACGCAATCGTCGTTGCTTGTTGTTGTTATAATAATATTATCGACAGCAGCAGGAGGTGCATAAGTAACGGAACCATCGTTTCTCCATGAAAAAACAATTCTTTGTGTTGTTCCTGCGTAAGCCGGATCTAAAGTATAATTTTCTGTTTGCCAGCTAGCTCCCTGTAAATTTAATATACCTGTAAGCTGTCCTGATGCTAGTAGCACGCCCTCGACAGGAGTTGTAGTAGTAGGCACAATATAAACTCTAAGATAATCGAAAGAGCTTTCTCCCTGACAAAGCCAATCGAAAGAAAGATTTATAATTGGATCGGAAGCCGGAAAAGCATAGTCAATATAGAAATGACTTACCGATGTGGAAGTTCCATTATAATTATGAGTGACACCTGCATCGTTGGAAACATAAGCTGCTCTGGCACCACCATTATTAATCAAAGTCCCAACATACCACTTATTTGTTTGACTTCCATTTACTTCCTCCATACCATTTGCAAGAAATGAAGAGCCCGATTCGAAAGTACCATCGAAAGAAGCTGCACCCTGAATAGTTCTTGTACCGGCAGGGTTTGTAACAGTTGGAGTATAATCTGTAGATGAAACACGAATTGCAGTACACTGAGCATCTATAACATTACCAATATTTGCAGCAGCCCTAACATCGTAAGTTAGCCAGAAGTAATTTGTTCCTGAAACAAGATTAGTTCCGGGAGAAACAGTAAAACTCCCATTTGGAGCAGCAACCACGGCGCCCACCTGAGTAGTAGTGGCAAAAGTAGCTGAACTACCTGTTGACCAAAGTCTTGCATTTTGAATATCGGCTGTGGGGTTAGAAGTTCCTGTTGTATTAAAAGTCAACTGATCTATTGTAAGAGGGGATGTTGCTCCTGAAGTAACAACCTGAACACCTATAACTTGCTGATTAGTTTGTCCTTGATAAACAACCGCGGTATTTGTTTGTGTTGTTGTGGAAGACAAATATGTCATATTTGAGGGAGCATTAAACCTATAAATCTGTCCTGTAGCAGGTTTTGCGTCTAAAGAAAAATTTTCAGTAACTGAACTTATTGCAGGTGAAGCTGAAACATCCTGTAAGGAAATAAAACTACCTGCCCCAACATTACCATCTGCAATACCGATTGAAGCCGAAGGTGAAGAAACAACAGCAGCTTCCTGTCTATAAATAAATTCAATATGATTATCGGCTTCATAAAGTTTTACCTGAAAAGAAATAACAGGAGCAGTTGCACTATAGTACCATTCCCAATTATTCCATTCCATAGTAAAAACTCTAGATCCGGCAGAGCCTGTAGTTGAGTAATAAGCAACGCCAGTTGTTCCGGCCAAATCGTCCCACAAAGGAGCAACCAAAGGTCTAATTGCAGCGTATGAACTTCCATCTAAATCGTTAGCTAATCCTGTTGTGGCAGTAGTTACAAAAGACAACCAACCATTTGATGAAGCAGAGACTGTTGTATAACCAACTCCGCAATAATTAAAAGTAAACCCTATCGGAATACCTGAAACCGTGGCATCATCATCAGTAAGACCAGCAACGCTGGTTCCTGAACCGGAAATAGATGTAAAAGTCCCTGAACTTGCAGTAAAACTGTAATCTGCAGCAGTTTGGGCAAGAGTTTGAATTATTGAAAAACAAAAAACCGAAACAAATAGTAGCAGCCTGTTTTTAAGATTAGGTAAAAAAGTTCTCATAGCTTATTTTATTTTATTGTAGTAATCTGAATTGTATTTAATAAAAATCTCTTTTGCTTTGGCATAATTGCAATCGTCTTTAAAAGAATTGCCTGTTTTCACATAAGCAGGTAGTTCTGAATCATTGGTTTTGTCATCGGAAATCCCACAGGCAGTATATAATTGCAGAAATTGTTTTTCTTCAAAGACTTCAGATTTTAGCATTTGAAAGCTTGTTCCTCTAAAGGTTTTTTCAATTTCTTTTGCATCATTTCGCAAAACAAAAAGTTTCTTTCCTGTCACATCAATATAGCAGAAGAAAATATCATTTTCCTTCATTAACTGTGAAGAAATCAGACTAATTAAATTTTCATTTTCCAATTTTGAAATTGAATATTCAACAAGAATTAATTTAGAATAATTCGGTTTGGAGTTAGTTTCTTCATTTATTGAAGTTTTTGATTCTAATTTAGAATCGTTTTGGCATATAGCATTTTTGGGTATAAATAGCGCAAATGCTAAAACCACTAATAGAATGGTTATCTCTCTCATTGTTAGTTATTTTTAATACTTAGAATTAGTCAATTTGGTTTTCTGATTTGCAATATTAGTAAAAAATACCTATATTAAAAAGAAATATTTATTCTTATTGCCAAAATCGTGATTTACCTTAAGTACTAATACTTAAGTTTTAATAATTTTTCTTTCTTTCATGTCAAATTGTCATAAAACCCCATTACATTAGGCTAATATTTGCATTTCTGCACAATTGGTTTTATTTTTGATGTGCATTTAGCAAAATTCTAAAAAAATGGAAAAAGACGAATTCAAACAAGATCTTGAACAGATAATAAAGCTTTTCGGAAAGTTAAAAGAAAAAGCTAAAAAGACCGGCTATATGTCGCTTGACGATATGCACTACAAGCAAATTGAAATGTTGGTGCAATCATACGATATGGTTAAAGACAATATTAATGAACAGATGTTAAGTCGTTTTGGAGAGCCAATTAAAGATATGATGAAAGAAATGATTAATCATTTACAGGAGGAGCTTGGCGATGAATATTTATATGAAATGCAATCGGAAAAAACCGTTAATCAAACTAAAGAAATTGCAGATAAGGTAATTCAAATTGGCCCTTCGCTAGAGGAAATTGACAGAATGTTGCAATCTTCTAACCTTTCCGATCAACAAATTAATGAGCTATTAGATCTTAGAGCCTCTATGAAAAATCAATCTAACCAATAGCTAAACTCATGAAATTTGCTATTTCCCTAGTTTTACTGAACATTTTTATGATTTCATTTTCTCAATCGGATACTCTTAAGCTTCCTAATCCTCAAACAACAGGTGGTAAACCACTTATGGAAGCATTAAAGGACAGACAATCGCAACGTAATTTCGACCCTAAAAGGGAGATTTCCGATCAGATTCTTTCAAACCTTTTGTGGGCTGCAAATGGAATAAACCGACCCGAAACAGGTAATCGAACCGCCCCATCGGCTGTTAACTGGCAGGAAATTGATATCTATATTTCTTTAAAAACCGGAACATACAAATATTTGCATAAAGAACATGCGCTATTAAAAATTAACAGCAAAGACCTAAGAAATGGAATTGGCAAACAAGAATTTACAGGAATAGCTCCCCTAAACTTTGTTTATGTTGCCGATTACAGCAGAATGGGTTCAGCTACCTCATCAAAAGAGTTTTATGCTGCAACCGACTGTGGATTTGTGGCGCAGAATGTGTATCTTTTTTGTGCTTCAGAAGGACTTGCCACAGTGGTTCTAGGTGCAATAGACAGGGAAAAAATATGCGAAATGTTAGATCTTAACAATAATCAGCATGTAGTTCTTTGTCAGACTATTGGCTATCCTGTTGAAGAATTCGAAGAAGCCGAATAGCTTTAATATTTCAAATTTTTCATAATTGCATTAACCTCATCCAAATTTGCTGTTATATAAGAATGTTTGTATAAATTATCCTCCAATTTATCTTTACTACTTGAACAAACAGCTGCTGATGTATGAAATTCAATTGCTCCTGTTTTTTCTGCGATTTCTTTTATATTTTCGGCTCTTACCCCTCCCCCCGGAACAATATTAATCTTCCCTCCATATTTTTCTATCCATTCTGAAATTATTTTAGATCCGGCCAGAGCAGTTTTTTGTCCCCCGGATGTCAAAATTCTATCAACTCCAATATTTATAAGATTTTCAATATCAACATCTTTTATATTAATTACATCAATGGCTTTGTGAAAAGTAAAAACGGTATTACCCGAAACTTTTTTCAACATTTCAGTATTTTTAAAATCTATTTTTTCATTTTCATCCAAAATTCCTGTAACAAGTCCATCTGCCCCCAAATCTATTGCATATTGAATGTCTTTTTTCATAATTTCCAATTCTTTTATTGAATAGCAAAAATTGCCCCCTCGCGGTCTAATCATAACATTCAAAAAAATACCGGTATTTTCTCTGGTTTTTGAAATAAATCCCGGAGAAGGCCCTACCCCACCCTCGTGCGGATTACTACACAGTTCAATTCCATAAACACCTGTTTGTATTGCAGTTTCAACAGAATTCCAGTTATAACAACATAATTCTAGTCTTTTTTTCATTGTTTGTTGTTTGTTGTTTGTTCGTTTGTTGTTTGTCGTTTGTTCGTTTGTAGTTTGTCGTTTGTTCGTTTGTCGTTTGTTGGTTTGTCGTTTGTTGTTAGTTCGTTTTTTGGTTTGTCGTTTGTCGTTTGTTGGTTGTTGGTTGTTCAAAAAAATCATTTACTGGTGCAAACTTAGTAAACTCAGGATAATTTTTGTAAATTTGCAGTAATTAAAATTTATCTGGCATGAATAAATGTTCGTTTTGCGGAAAAGACAAGAAAAACACTAATCTGCTAATTGCAGGAATATCCGGTCATATTTGTGATGCTTGTGTAGAACAGGCACATACAATAATGGAAGAGGAATTAAAGAAGAAAACCGATTTTAACGTAGACTTGCTTAAACTTCCCAAGCCAATAGAGATTAAGGAGTTTCTAGATATGTATGTTATTGGTCAGGAAGAAGCTAAAAAATACCTTTCGGTGGCTGTTTACAACCATTACAAAAGATTAAAGCATACAACAGGAAAGGATGATGTGGAAATTGAAAAATCAAATATTATTCTTGTTGGCGAAACGGGTACAGGAAAAACTCTTCTGGCAAGAACCATTGCAAAAATGCTTCAGGTGCCATTTACTATTGTTGATGCAACAGTTTTAACAGAAGCCGGTTATGTAGGAGAAGATATTGAAAGCATTTTAACACGTTTGCTTCAGGTTGCCGATTACGACACAAAGATGGCAGAAAAAGGTATTGTTTTTATTGATGAAATTGACAAAATTGCCAGAAAAAGCGATAATCCTTCAATAACCAGAGATGTTTCCGGTGAAGGTGTGCAACAGGGTTTGCTTAAACTTCTTGAAGGTGCTGTTATTAATGTACCCCCACAAGGAGGAAGAAAACACCCTGAACAAAAAATGATTCCGGTTGATACAAAAAACATTCTTTTTATTTGTGGTGGGGCTTTCGACGGAATTGAAAGAAAAATTGGTCAAAGACTTAACACTAAGGTAATTGGATACAGCGCCTCTAAAGACATTGAGCAGGTTGATCGTTCAAACTTAATGCAATATATTGCGCCTCAGGACTTAAAGGCTTTTGGTTTAATTCCTGAAATTATTGGACGATTGCCGGTGTTAACTTACCTTAATCCGCTCGACAGAGAAGCTTTAAGAAGAATTTTAACCGAACCAAAAAATGCAATTACTAAACAATACGAAAAATTGTTTCAAATTGACAATATTAAATTGGAGTTTAAAAACGATGCCTTGGAATATATTGTAGATAAGGCAATTGAATATAAACTGGGTGCCCGGGGCTTAAGATCTATTTCTGAGGCTATTATGATGGATGCTATGTTTGAACTACCTTCAAAAAATGAAACTAAAGTAGTAGTTGACCTTAATTTCGCAAAAAAGCATTTAGAAAAATTAAACGTTAAACGACTTAAAGTTGCCTAACATCCATTAATGAAAAGAAACTTCTTAATATTTGTAGTATCCATTTTAATAACAAGTTCGTGCTATTACGATAATGAAAAGGATTTATATCCTGTTTCTAATTTTAATAATTGCGACACAAGTAACATTGTTTTTTCTACTATGGTTCTTCCAACTATTAACAGCAAATGCAATAATTGTCATTCTGAGGTTTTGGCTCCTGAACTTGGTGGCCATATTTCTTTAGAAAACTACGAAAACATAAAATATTCTGTTGATAATGGTAGTTTATGGGGGTCGATAAATTATTTTTCCGGTTTTAGTCCAATGCCTCCTGAAAACCGTTTAGACGATTGCTCTATTCTACAAATTGAAATTTGGATAAAAAATGGAGCTAAAAATGATTAGATTATTAATTGCATTGATGTTTCTTTTCAATTTCCTAAAAATTACAGCTCAGGATGATATTGACAATTTATTAAATGAAGAACTTGAAAAAATTCCGGATTACACAACAGCAACTTTTAAAGCTACTAGAATAATTAACGGTCATTCTATTGAAAGAATGCAAAAAGGTGATTTAGATTTTAGAATTGCTCACCGTTTTGGTACAATTAACTCGGGAGCCTATAATTTTTACGGTCTCGATTATTCAAGCAATCAATTAGGTCTTGAATACGGTTTTTCAAACAAATTTATGGCTGGAATTAGTCGCAGTACCTACCAAAAAACTTTTGCAGGTTTTATTAAATACAGTATTGTAAGACAATGCAGTGGTTCAAAAAACATTCCGGTTTCAATTTCTTACTTCTCAGGAATGTATATTAACAGTCTCTCCTGGGAAAACAACAGAAAAGACTTTTTTAGTTCAAGGCTTGCTTATGCTCATCAATTGCTAATAGCCAGAAAATTCAGCCCCGCTTTTTCTGCTCAAATTTCTCCAAGTTTAATTCATAGGAATTTGGTTTCAGATAAGGATATTTCTAACGATTTTGTGGCCTTTGGATTAGCTGTAAGGCAAAAACTTACCGTTAGAACCGCCATTAATATTGAATACTTTTATATCCCTAATTTAGAAAAAGTATCTAAAATCAAGATATTTTGTCCTTTATCTTTAGGTCTTGATATTGAAACCGGTGGACATGTTTTTCAAGTTTTTATTACAAATTCATTTACAATTAACGAGCATAGTTTTTTATCGGAAACAACCGACAATTGGTTTGATGGAGGGATTCATTTAGGGTTTAATATTTCCAGAGTTTTTACAATTAATTCAAATAATAGAAAAAACATTAAAGAATGAGAATTTTGCTAATTATAACTGTATTTTTTGCAGCAATGTTTTTTTGCAAGGCTCAAAATAAAATGTTTACCCGTACCGGCAAAGTTTATTTTATTTCAAAAACCTCAATTATTAATATTGATGGAACAAACAACCGAACAATTTGTTTTCTCGACACCAAAACAGGTGAAATTGCTGCAGGTATGGCAATGAAGCATTTTGAGTTTACACTTCCTTTGGCAGAAGAGCATTTTAACGAAAATTATGTGGAATCTGACAAATACCCCAATGCTAAATTATCGGGCAAAATTAATAATTTCGACAAAATAGACCTTAATGAACAAAAAACTAACAAGGTTGAAATTATTGGAAAACTAACATTTCACGGAGTAACAAATGATATTAAAATTACCGGAATTCTTGAAATTAAGAAAGATAAATACATAGCAAGCAGCGAGTTTGAAATAAATATTGATGATTACAAAATAAAAGTACCAAAATTAGTTGATGAAAAAGTAGCCAAAGTTATTCCTGTTAAAGTATATTTTGAACTTTTTCCACACACCGGAAAATAAAAAACTATGGCTAAAAAATTTATTATTGTATTAAGGGATTATAAAAATATTGGTTTTGTGCCATTTGCATTTATTGCAGGAGATAATGGCGGAAAAGACTTTTTAATTATTGAAGAACCTGTTACAAACATTATTACAGAATCAAGACCCGATGAGTTTACTGAAAAAGAGAAAAAAATTGTATCAATAATTAATGAATATTCCGATTTAAACCTACTGAAAAGGTATTCAAAGAAAACTACAAACACAAACGATTTCTTTAAGCAACTGGATAAGAAACTAATAGATGAGCATTTAAGACCATTTATTGAAAAAAAAATTTTGAAAATATTTTCAATTATCAAAGAGGCGGGTACTGAGATTTACTTTAAAGACGACAAAACTTCATCGGTTTATTTATGCGACAGGATTCTTATTAATAAACAAGCAGCCAATACAATCTTTAATTTTGAAAGACATGCTGATGGCACAAAGTATTATTTAAGTATTAATCAACAAGGAAAAGAAATGACATTAACAGACAAATCGGCTATTTTGCTTGTTAACAATCCTTGTATTTTAATTCTTGAAAATACCGCATATTTTTTCGAGAATTTAGATGGTAAAAAACTCTCGCCATTTATTACAAAACCATATATTCAAATTCCAAAGAATCTGGAATCATCTTATTATAATGGCTTTGTATTGAATGCAATTAAAAACTACGAAGTAAAAACAAGTGGGTTTAATATTCAAAAACTTGTTCCTGAAATAATTACAGAACTGCAATTAAATTGCGATTTAAATCTTTGTTATTATTTTGAACTTATTTTTCTTTACAGCGATATTGAAGTTAAAGCTTCAGATAAAAATGAAGCCATTGTTAAGACAATTTTTTCCGATGATTCCTATAATTATTTAAAGATTTTAAGAAACAGTGTTTTCGAAAAAGAAAAATCTGAACAATTGAAAAACCTTGGGCTTGTTGAAACTCAAGCCGGAATTTATTATTTTGAAAACAACCATAACACAGATTGTGAAGCCTTTAATATTAAATTCATTGAATTAGTAAATTCAAATTTTCAAAAAATTAAAAATAGCGGTTTTACAATAAACTCGGGAAAGTGGACTAACGATTTGTATTTTGGTTCTATTGGTTTAAACATTGAACAAAAAAAATCGGAGCAGGAAAATAACGATTGGTTTGAACTTAATGCTGTTGTTGTTTTTTTCGATTTCGAGATACCTTTTTATAAGTTTAAGAATAACATTATTAACGACATACGAGAGTTTATTTTACCAAACGGCAAGAAAGTTATTTTACCTTTAGAATGGTTTACTAAATACAAAACCTTATTTCATTTTGGCAGTGAAGTAGGCAAAACAACCATTAGATTACAAAAGCAGCATTTACATATTTTAGACCAGGAACTTGAAGTAAAAGAAGATGTTATGGCCGTTTTTGAAGGCAAAATTAAGCTATTAAATAAACCAAAAAATATTAATGCTATATTAAGGCCTTATCAATTGGAAGGATTTTCATGGCTTGCGGCTTTAAAAGAAAACGGATTAGGAGGCTGTTTGGCCGATGATATGGGATTGGGAAAGACTTTACAGATTTTAACTTTTCTTTCTCACATCTACAGCTCCGGAAATTTAAAACCTGTGGCTCAACAACAACTAAGTATTTTCGAACCTATTGAAAATAAAACAGATATTAATCCTTCATTAATAATATTACCTGTTTCCTTAATTTACAATTGGGTTTCTGAGATAAGAAAATTCAGTCCTAATCTTAGATATCATATACATACAGGTTCCCATAGGGAAAATAATTGTCATAATTTCAGCAAATACAATTTAATTTTAAGCAGTTATGGAATTGTAAAAAACGACATAAGTTTCTTAAAAGATTTTGAATTTACTGCAATAATTTTGGATGAAAGTCAGGCTATTAAGAATCCTCAATCTAAGAATTATCAATCTGTTATAAGTTTAAAAGCAAAACATAGATTTGTACTTACCGGAACTCCTGTAGAAAACTCATTAACAGATCTTTGGACGCAAATGAATTTTATTAATCCCGGCTTAATTGGTAAACTCTCGTTTTTCAAGAAAGAATTTGTGATTCCTATTGAAAAGCATATGGATAAAAATGTTAGTGAGAAGTTAAGAAGTCTAATAAAGCCCTTTATTTTAAGAAGAACAAAGTTTGAAGTTGAAAAAGATTTACCTGAGTTGCACGAACAGGTTTTATATTGTGAAATGGGTTTAAAGCAAAAAAGTTTGTATGAAGCTGAAAAATCGTTAATAAGAAACATTATTTTGGGTGTAAGCTCTACCATTAGAGGCACTGCAAAAATAAACATTGCCATTTTACAAGGTTTAACGAGATTAAGGCAGATTGCAAATCATCCCGCATTAATTGGAGAGTCGGAGGAAATTGAATCGGGCAAATTTACAGAAGTAAGTTTTAGATTAGAAACTTTAATAAAAGAAAATCACAAGGTCTTGGTATTTTCTTCGTTTACAAGTCATTTAGATTTATTTTCAAAATATTTAGAAGAACGAGGGATTAAATATAGTTTACTTACCGGTTCTTTAAATGCTAAGCAAAGAGAAAAAGAGATTAGAATTTTTGAAGAAGATAAGGACACCGGAATATTTTTGATATCTATAAAAGCCGGAGGAATTGGATTAAATTTAACAACCGCCGATTATGTATTTATTTTAGACCCTTGGTGGAATCCGGCAGTTGAGCAGCAAGCAATTTCAAGAGCGCACAGAATTGGTCAGAAGCGTAAAGTATTTGTTTACAGATTTATAAGTCCACAAACATTGGAAGAAAAAATTCAAGTATTAAAAGATAAAAAATCTGAATTAGCCGACAAATTTATTAATAGCAACAAGCCGTTTAATGATTTTTCTTCTGAGGATTTACTAGAAATAATAGATTAATTTTGGTAAGCCAATAATTTAAATTATAGGCTACTGATTTTTTTTTGAATTTCATTTTCATAAATCAACAAAACAATTCCGGGGTGAATTTTCTCAGAATAATTGTAAGAGTTTAACACTACCGGCAAAAAAAACCAATAAAAATTTTTTCTATTCATTTTTTTATTTATTTTTATC
>JAFGXD010000076.1 GCA_016936815.1 Bacteroidales bacterium | reverse complement strand
TATTAGATTCGTAGTACAAATAGAAGAAATACCAGCCAATAAAAACAAAAGCTAAAGCGGAAGTATTTGGAAGGAAAGAAATTGAATAATAAATAGTTATATAAGATAACATTACTATTGAAGAAACAATAATTGCCCAAAAATCGTCTAGAAAAGCTTTTTTTAAGAATTTAAACAAAAATAGAAGCCCCAAATAGAAAATTAGAAGTGAAACAATTCTAAAAATGAATTCATGATACCCAAAAATATGGTAAAGAGAAGCAACAAAATAATTAATAATAGGAAATTCAGAAACATTATGACCTGATTTACCATCATCTGCATTTTGCTGATGCAACTCGGGTTCAAAGAAGTTCATCCCATCCTGATAATAGTTCAGTGCAATAGCTCCACAATCGGCTTGTCTCCATGCATGATAGGAATGAGGTCTGGAAAATAAATATTCATGAAAACCATAAAAAAACGAGAATGCTACAAATACAAGTGTAAAAACAAGATTAGAATTATATTTAAACAATTTCTTCAAGCAAATTTCTATTTACCGGATTTAAACAAATCGATATAGACAGGCAAATGATCGCTAAAGCCACCATTATACTTAAAGCCCACATAAGTTCTAAAAGGCTGATTTCCGGCTGCATTTTCATCTTTCTCCAGCAAAAAATCTGCTTCAAAAACATGCATATTATTTGGTTTTAGATTAAGTGTTGATTTTCCGGTAATCATAGTCCCCGGCACAATAAATTGGTCTAAAACGCCCCAATTACCTTGGTATTTGTGTGTTCCTCTTCCCTTCTCTAACAAGTGAGCAGCAATATTATACAAACTGGTATCAGAAAAATTTTCAAGTTTTGTGTTGGCTCTAAGTATCTTTGACATACTAATATTTTCGGGCTCATCATTAAAATCGCCGGTAATTACGATGTTGGCCAATGGAGATGATTGCATAATTGAATCAACCTTTTTTCTAACAATTCCGGCAGCAGTAATTCTTCCCGGTTCCGAAACCATTTGTCCACCGTATCTTGAAGGCCAATGGTTTACGAAAACATGAACAGTATCTTCATTGCCTAATACACCTTTTACATAAAGAATATCTCTGGTTTTTCTTGCTGTATCATAAGGAAAAACTACTTCAATAGCTTGTTTAAATAAAGGTTTAAATCTATTTGAATTATAGATAATTCCAACATCAATACCTCGTCGGTCGGGTGATTCGAAATGAATAATTTTGTAATTTAAGTTAACAAGTGGAGAATTTTCTACAAGTTTTTCAAGGACAAAACGATTTTCAATTTCACAAAAGCCAATAATTTCAGGAGTTTCCCATTCACCTATTGCCACAATTACTTTTGAGATGTTTCTAAGTTTGTCGTACATTCTGTAATTAGACCAATATCTTGTTCCCTCGGGCAGAAATTCGTCATCATTTTTTTGTGGATCGTCGTAAGTATCGAAAAGGTTTTCAACGTTATAAAACATTATTCTAAAGTCGCCTCTTGGGTTTTCTATTAGATTTGAGCTTGTTTTATCCTTTGTTTTGCACGAAAAGATAAAGGATATTAACAAAAGAATAAATACAAGAATATTATAAAGTTTCATAAATCGATTTTGCTCAAAGGTAGAATTTAGGGATGAAAAATACAAACCGAATGTAATTGATTATTCAATTCTTTCGAAAGCACCCAAATCAGGAGCTCCATAAGATGTTCTTGAAATGCCTAAAAAGTCGTTTAGAGCATTTGCAGGCAAACTAATAATTCCTGCATTAATTGCAGGCGAAAGGGTATCCAGCTCATAGTTTTCGTCAGATGTATCGATAAATTTTGGCATTTGGTTAAGAATAATTTCGGAAAAGCCTATTCCGCTAACATCTCCTGAATACTTTAATAAACAATGGTCGAACAAATAATTAAAGTCTCCTGCACCCGGAAACGCATCCAGAGCAAGTTCATCGTACTCTGAACCGTGAATTATGCAATTAACAAAATTGGCACTTAAGAGGTTTCTTACGTACGCTGTTCCTCCTGAAATAAAGTAGTTATTGAGAATAACCGAGGGAGTAATTCTATTTCCATTAGCCCAATAGTTACCAATTGTGCAGTGATAAAACTCGTAACTTCCTCCATATAACAGAGCAACAGCATAATAACCGCAATTATGTATTAGCATATTTGTTGCAGAAACAACAGAACCTGCCCCTAAAAGGCCGGCATAGTTCATATTTTTAATAATTGTATTGCTTATTGTAAGGGTTGGATTTGAACTTGCAATATTAAACGAATCGACTCTTATACCAATAACGGCATTTCTAACCTCGGCATAATCAATAATATTATCTGTACTATTTGCAGTAAGGTGAATTCCACCCCATTGTCCCGGAACATTTTCGTAAATATCTTCCAGCCTGTCGCCTTCAAAAATTACAGGTTCTTCCAATGTTCCAAATACTTTAAGTGAGCCTGTTGGAAAAACATATAGATACGAATTTTTATGAAAATGCACCTTGGTTCCTGCTTCAATGGTAAGAGTACAAAAACTATCAACTGCCATAGAATTATAAACCAAAACAGGCTTTTCATTTGTCCAAATAGTATCGTAAACATATTGTCCATCAATAAGAAGCACATCCTGACCATAAGCAATCAAATCAATATCAACATTATTACCATTATATGAAAAAATAATTGAATCCTGAACAACCATAGGGTTATTAGAGTTATTTGGATTAATATTAACCTGAACAAAAACAAACAAGCTATCGCCGGGGTAAAGTTCCACATCTTTTACTCTTGTTGAAGAAACGCCATTAATATTTAGCTTAAAAAAAGAGCCGTTACCTTTGCCAAGGGAAATTGAGGAAATTTCAATAATTTCTTTATTTGGATTATATACCTTAAAAGATTTAGTAGTAGAACCAATAGTAGTAAAAACAGTATCAAAAGTAAGAGTGTCTATTGAAAAGTTAATTTTTGCAGAAGAATCTGTGCTTATTCTATCTTTTCGGCAGCCAAAAAATACCAACAGAGCTAAAGCAAGAAGTA
>JAFGXD010000075.1 GCA_016936815.1 Bacteroidales bacterium | reverse complement strand
TGAACTACACTCCTCTTATCTTTTGTGTACCAATCGCCAATAATATCATCGGGGTTAAATTTTGTTTGAGATGATGCTAGAAGTGAAAAAATATAAAAGACGGTTGTTAATAAAATAGCTTTCATTTCCGTAATTTTTTATGATTGATTTATTGTTTTTGTTTTAGTAAAAATTTTATATAAAACAGGCACAATTATTAGTGTTAGCACTGTTGAAACCATTAATCCGCCTATAATTGTCCAACCCATTGGAGCCCACAAATCTCCACCTTGCAAAGTTAAGGGTATTAACCCACCAATTGTTGTTAAGGTTGTTAATAATATAGGCGTAAATCTTGTTTCTCCCGACATTCTCACTGCCTCATCTAATGGTTTTCCCTCTGCAATTAGTTTATTTGTATAGTCAATTAAGATAATAGAATTATTTATTACAATTCCAACCAAAGAAATAAAACCCACAAAAGCGGTAAAAGAAAAAGAGTTTCCAGAAAGGTATAAACCCCAAACCATTCCAATTCCTCCCAATGGAAAGGCAATAAAAATAATTAAAGGTTGCATAAAAGACCTGAATTGCAGCACCAAAACAGCAAAAATTGCAATAATGGCTATTAACAATGCGTTTTCCATACCTCCAAAAGCTTCCTCACGCCCTTCAAGCTCTCCTCCAAATCTATATGAATATCCTCGGGGAAAATCAATTTTCGATAATCTTTCGTTTATTGGGTTTGTTATATCATCTAAAATATAGCCAATTTCAACATCGGATGTAACAATTGCTGTTCGTTCCATATTGTATCTGGTAATTACTCCGGGCGCTTCCTTAAATTCAATTTTTGCCAGTTGCTGAAGAGGTATCATCTTCCCTGTCAAGGATTTTATATAAATTTTATCAAAATCACTAATAGAAATTTCTTTTTCATAAGGCATTCTAACAACTATTTCGTAATCGTTCCCTTCTGCATCTCTAAATTCGGAAATGCCTGATCCGGCAGCAGCCACTCTTACAGCTTTATCTATTTCATGAACAGGAACTCCAAGCAGGTTAGCTTTTTCCTTATTAATGTTTATTAAAACATCTGTTCGTTTTCTACTTAATTGATTTTCAATATTTATGGCTCCGGGACTATTTTCAAGCATTTCCTCAACCATATTTGCATAAACTCTTAATGTATCCACATTTTCGCCTGAAATATATACCATTATTGGAGCATCCGACGGAATTCCCTGTTCAAATTCTTTCACATGAATTTTTGCTCCCGGAAAATTTCTGAAAACATCTCTCAATCTTTTTATAAAAGGCTTGAAACTTGAAGGATCGTAAGAATGTGTTTGCACATAAATATCTGCAAAATTTTTGGTGTAAGATTTTCCGAAAACGTTATAGTAAATTCTAGGATTTCCATGTCCTATGTTGGTTGCGTAATGCTTTATTTCGGGAATTGTATCCAAAACCGATTCCACATAATCCACAACTTTTGCTGTTGCATCGAGCCCACTGCCCTCCGGCAAATTTACTCTTATCATTAATTGCGGAGTTTCTGCCGCTGGAAAAAAGCTTACATCCAATTTCAATATCCCAAAAAGTACCGAACCAATTAGCAATAAAAATGCCGAAGCAATTGTAACCGTCTTTCTTTTAAGTGCAAAAATCAGAGTTTTTCTATATGGTCCTTCAATAAATCTTTTCAGTATTTTTCCAAAGCCCTTTCTGTTTTTAGATTTCTTTTTTGCTTCATCTGCAGTTTTGTGGCCTTTATAAAATTTTGCAGCAATTAAAGGGGTTAATGTTAATGCAACAACCAAAGAAACTCCAAGAGTAGCTATTATTGTTACCGGAAGACCTTTAATAAAATCGCCGGCTTTGTCGGGCATCAACCAAATTGGAACAAAAGCCAATACCGTTGTAACCGTTGCACTAACAATTGGCCAGGCTATTTCGGAAGCTCCCTTTATTGCAGCTTCACGGGGTTTATATCCCATATCGAGAAATCGATTAATATTTTCAACCATTACAATTGAATTATCAACCAATAAACCTAATGCTACAACTAATGCTGCAATTGTAATTTGCTGCAATCCAAGTCCATACTCATTTACTATTCCTATTCCGATAAGTATTGAAAGAGGAATTGCAATTATTACAATTAAGGAAGATTTGAAACCCAAGGCCAGAAAAATAACCAAACCAACAAGAAATATTCCTTGAAGCAGATTAGAAGTAAAAAGGTCTATTCTGTTTTCCACAATTGAACTTTGATCGAATACACATTCAAGTCTAATATCTGAATCAAGCTCGTTTCTAAATTCTTCAACTTTTGGCGATATTCTCTCCATTATGTGAAAAATATTCAAATCGGGCTTTTGTTTTACTATTACAAAAATTGCTTTCTCGCCGTTGAATCTTGCAAAATAATTCTGATCCTTGTAAGCAAAATCAACTTCAGCAATATCCCTCAAGAATATTAATTTACCAAGGTGATTACCAACTACAGTATTTCTAATTTCCTCCAGATTTTGGTAAGCCCCGGAGGTTTTAATTCCAAAAGTTTTTCCCGATAAATTTATTGTTCCCCCCGGTATATTGGCATTATTACTCAGAATAGCATTTGCTAATTGTTCTGTTGAAAAGTTCAAAACAGCCATCTTTTCAAAATCGGGACTTATCCTAACTTCCTGCTCTGGACAAGCAACAAGCTCAACTTTTTTAACACCTTCAAGTCTCTCAATTAGTTTTTTCAACCTCTCAGCCTTTTCCTCCAAAACGGAATACTCCTCTGTTTTAGAAACAAGTGCATATTGCAGCATGGCAACATCGGAACTCGAAAACTGCCACATTTCCATGTGCATAATGTCTTTTGGAAGTTCATTTTTTATTGAATTAACTTTCTGAACAACTTCATCAAATTTGTCGTCGGGGTTAGTTTTATAATCGAATTCTACAGTAATGGCAACTACTCCGTCCAGAATTCTGGTATTAATTTTCTGAATATCGTTAAGCTCATTAATCGACTCCTCGATTGGTGAAGCTATAAGCTGTTCTAAATCGACTGGACTAGCACCCGGATAAACCACCAGAACTGTAGCTCCCGGAATAAAAATTGTAGGATTTTCTGTTCTGGGAATGGAAATATATGCGTTAACTCCAAAAATTATGGCCAAAATAAATACCATTAAGGTAAACTGGAAATTATCTACTGAAAGCCTGGGAATTTTCATTTTCTAAGTCTATTTTACAATTTTCACCAACGATTTATTCTTTAGATAACCGGCTCCTTCGGTTACAATTAAAGCCCCTTCCTCAAGATTATCGGGATTACAATAAAGTTTATTTTGACCAATTTTTTTGATTATCACATTTTTTCGTAATGCTGTATCTCCTTTTAAAATAAATACATAAGCCGATTTTTCATTTCCTTCCACCAAGGCATTCATTGGTATTATTGAATAGTTTTCCTTCTTTTTTGTAATTATTTCAACTTTTGCAATTAGTCCTGCTACAGTTTCAGCAGGCATATTTTTAACTGTTATTTCCACTTCAAAAGTTCCGGTATATGGATCTGCTGCAGAGGCAGTTTCACTTACAAAACCAACAAAAGTTTTTCCCGGAAAAGCATCAAACCAAACACTTACAGAATCGTTATAATTAACTTGTACAAAATCCTTATCCGGAATATTAACCCTTACAACCCATTCATTTTCTGTTGAGCCAAAAAGGAATACCGGATAACCGGCTCCAATAACTTCTCCCTGCTCTGCAAGCTTTTTCATAATTGTTCCATTTGCGGGGGCTACAATGCTGGAAAATTGTTTATTAAAATTAGCAATCTGAACTGTTGAACTTGCGTATTCATAAGCTGTTTTTGCATTCTGAAATTGCTCCAATGTAGCAACACTGTCGTTATAAAGATTTTCCGCTCTCTTAAAATCTCTTTCCGCCTTGTTAAGAGCAAGTTGAGCCTGATTAACTTGAGCTTGTATTTCTGAAGGGTTTAAGCTGGCAAGAATTTGACCTTTCTTAACAGATTGACCTTCATTAAAATTAACATTTCTAATTACCCCACCAATTTTAAAACTGAGTTTTACCTGCGATTTAGAATTTAAGATTCCTGTTCCCCTAATTATAAAAGGAAGTTGTTCTATATATATTCTATCTGTCTTTACGCTTATTAAAGTTTTGGTTTCTTCTTTCTGTACTTCCTTATTACCACAGGAATAAAAGAGTATTATCTGTAAAAATAATAAAACCAATGCTGTTCTTAAATTATTAATGCTTCTCATTTTAATAATTATTTCTTTTCCATAAATTTTCTAGTAATTGCGGTAACAATTTTTCTTGGTGCCAAACGCCCCGAAAAGACCATCATTTTATTCTTAAAACCATGAATTGCAACCACTTTTCCTTTCATCATTTTTTTGTATCCAAATAGTGCAACCTCGGCGGCAGATGGTAATTTCCCTTTAAACATTGGCGAATCACCAACTTCAGCAGCCTTATCAAAATTTGTTTTTGTAGGACCGGGACACAAAACTGTAACACTTACGCCAAAATCCCTTAGCTCGTTAGCAATGGCCTCAGAAAAATGAAGAACATAAGCCTTTGTCGCAAAATATACAGACATTAACGGGCCGGGCTGAAAAGCAGCTACAGAAGCAACATTTAATATTTTTCCATATCTGTTTTCTACCATTTTCGGTAAAAACAGCCTTGTAAGTTCTGTTAATGAATTCATATTTAATTGCATCATTTCCAACTGCTTTTCTAAACTTGAAGTATAAAAATGACCAAAATCTCCAAAACCTGCATTATTAACCAAAATTTCAATCTCAATTCCTCTGTTTTCAATCTCTAAAAACAGCATACTTGCACTATGCGGCTTCGATAAATCTGCAATTAATACCAGAACATCAATATTGTAGCTATTTAGTATTTCATTCTTAAGATTATTAAGACTTGCTTCCGAACGAGCTGCCAGAACAAGACTATGTCCTTTTTCAGCCATAATTTTAGCCAATTCCATTCCAATACCTCCGGATGCACCGGTAATTAGTGTGTATTTTTTATTGCTCATCATTTTCTGTTTCGTTAAATTTATATGAAGCTGTAACTCTTTCAAAATCTACCAATTGTATTTTGTAATTTAGCTTAGAAAGAACCAGATTTTGCTTTGCTTCAGTCATTTCGTTTCTTGCAGCCATAAATTCCAAAAGATTTGCCTGTCCTTCCTTATATTTCTTATTTACAATGTTATATGCCTTTTCAGAATATTCAACTCTTTGCTCTGCAGAAACAATTTTTGCAACAGCGGATTCCAGTCTATAATAAGAATTAATAACTTGAAGATTAATTCTTTGCAAAGCCTCCTCTTGTTGTAATTCAATATTTTCGTAATCAATATTGACTTGGTTAATTTTTTGATTTTTCTGAAACCCTGTAAATAAATCCCATTTCAAAACAAATGAAACCATTGCAAAATCGTCTTTATCTGTAAATTTGTATTCCTCGCCTTGAAAACCATAATCGGCTACTCCAAATATTACAGGCAATTTGTTGTTAGAATTAAGTTTAAGATTATAGGCCGCAGCCTTTCGATAAGCTTCTAACATATCCAATTCATCCCTGTTTTCAGCAGCCTGAGACTTTGCACTTTCCAAATCTACCAATTTCATTTCGAAAACTGAATCGGCAATAATTGAAATTTCAGTTCCCGGCTCCCTGTTTAGAAGGAAATTTATGTAAGCTTCAGCAGTTTTTTTCTGCATTATTGTATTAGAACGCATTTCATCTAATTTGCTAATTTCCGATTTTGCAAGATAAACTGCATCATTAGTTGCCTTGTCGTTTTCAACAAGTTTCCGGTTTACCCTTAGATTTTCTTCAAGCAGAACTTGAGTTTCATCAATTAGTTTAAGAATTTCCAAACAAGAAACATAGTTAAGCCAAGCAGTCTTTATATCAGCAACAAGCTGACGTTTATAAGTATTTACATCGGCAAATTCTGCCTCTACCAAACTGGCCTTTATCTTATTATTAAAATATATTTGAGGATTTAATATCGGCTGCACCAACTGAAGTTTTGTTTCCTGTTCGGTTGGCCTCAAGAAGTTAATCTCTTCATTTTCAATTTCCAGCAGAGGAAAAACCTCATCGGCAACCCCAAGCTCATACATTCTAGACGATATTTTGTTTAAGGTATAATAAACAGGATTGAGCATGTCGCCAACAGGCAGATAAATAGTTCTTCCTCCGTCTGCTATTGAATATCTGGCATTTAGACTCAAAGAAGGAAGGAAAAATCCTTTTGCTTCTTTTAGTGCATAAAGACTTTTTTGGTAGTTATTAGCTTTTTGTTTAAGAACAATATTGCTCTCAAGACCTGTTTTTATGAGGTCTTCGGGCACATCTTGAGCAAAAGTAGCGGATGCAAGAAACAGCAAGATAAACACTTTAATTAATCTCATGATGTTTTTATGATATTGATTTTCTAACTCCGTTCTTAAGTATCTCGAAAAGTCCGGACAATACCTCATCAGGCGTTACTTTAAACATTTCAAGAATAGTCTTTTTGTAAAAAATAAATTGCAAAACGCCCATTATTTGCGACCATAGAAGTTTTACAATTAAGTGAGAATTAAGATCTTCCCTAATGGTTCCTTCCTTTTTTCCTCTGTCAATTAGTTTTACAAGAAACGGAATTGGAGAGCCATCCTCAAGCAAACGATTTGTTAGAGATTTATCGATATTTTCAAGGCTTTTCGACTCAAAATGCAACATTGCGCTAAAGAAAATCTGATGTTCCTCTGCAAATCTAATGAAAATCATTCCCATTATTTCCAGATTGGCAATTGCATCTTTGTCAGGATTATAAGCTTGCTGGATTAAGGAATTTAATATTTCCATCCCCCTAAGATTAATAGCAAAATGAAGTTCTTCTTTGCTATTAAAATACAAGTAAACAGTTCCTTTAGACAATTCAGCTTCTTCGGCCACATGGTCTACTGTTGCATTTTCAAATCCCTTTTTTAAGAAAACCCTTTCCGCAGCATCAATAATATCGTTTCTTCTTTGCTCTTTTTCTCTTTCTTTTCTTTCGAGTATTCCCATAATTATAAAATATTTGCAGTTTTATAAAATGACTAGCAGTCATTATTTTTGCAAAAGTATAACAAGAAGTCTAAAACACAAATTATTTGAATATTTTTTGATGAATTTTAACAATTCGGTCTAATAAGAATTTCGCAAAATCTTATCCTCGCTATTTCGAACCATCAATTTTTACCATTCAAATGCCAATAGTAACAATAAAGCAAATAGAAAAAACTAACCTATTATTCTTTCTTCCTCAATAAACTTGATATTATAGTCTTCAAGTTCCTTTAGAATTGGCTCGTACATAAAAGGTTTGGTAGGCACATGGACTCCGGCAAAATCAAAAACCCCGGTTAGCAGCAGTTTTGTGGCAATAGCAACAGGAATTCCAACAGTAATAGACATTGCAGTATGCACAGTATCCTGTCCGATAACAACCATTGAAGATGTTATTTCTCGAAGTTTACCCTCAAGTTCATACTCAATCTTATGTTGCATCACAATCATATCCTTATCATTTGGATCGAGCGACCATTTATCTTCCAAAATTTTCTGAAGGATTTGTGCAGGAGTAGCTTCTTCAAATTCAATTTGTTTGTTTTCGAAAATACCTAACCAAATTAATTTCTTCATTACCTCTCCATTAGGATCAAGTCCAAGATAGTCGCAAAGTTTCTTTTCTACCGGAATTTCTGTTTCGTATTTCAAGAAAGAATTAATAAAATCTCTGTAAGTAAGTTGATTACATTTTTTAATTGTGTATGTATCATCGGTAGCACCTAATTGAACAAAAACATCCCATGCTTCACAGTAACCCGGTCGTCTCATTGTTCCCCTAAAAATAGTAGGTATATCCTGAAGCTCGTAAGTTTCGCGATAAGAAAGAGAATCTCTGTTAGCATAAATTTCAAAATCACCGTAATTTAGAACAGAAGTATTTTGAACTCTCTTGAAAAGTTGATTGTAAGGAATAAATTTCAACATTCCGTTTCTAATAAACTGCGAAACTCCCTGACCTGCCAATACAACATTTCTGGGATTCCATGTAAATTTATAATGCCAAGGATTATTATCAGACTCAGGAGCAACTAATCCACCTGTGTTAGATTTAAATGAAACCAACTTTCCACCTTTTTTTCTAATATCGTCAATAATTTTCATTGCCGACATGTGATCTATTCCCGGATCCACACCCAATTCGTTGTATAAAGCAATTCCTTTTTCTTTTGCAGCAGCATCAAGCTTTATCATTTCAGGACTTACATAACTTGCTGTAATCATGTGTGTTCCAAAATTAACACAGTCTTGTGCAACAATAGGATGCATTTTTGCGGGCAACATAGAAATAACAACATCTGCTTTTTCAATTTCTATATGTCTTAAATCCTCATTATTAATATCGAATAAAACAGCCGAACCATTTGGACTTCCATTAACTTTTTTCTTAGCCATTTCAAGATTCAAATCACCAATAACAACCTCCCAATTATTGTCCTGAGCATGGTCTAATAAGTATTTTATTAGTGAAGATGCCGACAAACCGGCTCCAAGAAGCAAAATTCTTTTCATAAAAAAATAATTAATTTATACCCGGCAAAATTAGTACTATAATAACAAACCAACTATGTTAAAGGAAAGTAATTTTCTATTTCTTAAACAGTTTTTGTTAAATCAAACAACAAGAAGATTAACACAAATCTCTATATTTCTGCATATTACATATTTATGGGTTAATATTTTGTCAAGAATAAAAAAAATATCTGTTGCAATATTCTAATATTAAATATATGTTTGAAGAAAAAAACATGAGACAAACAATCATTTTTATTATTATTCTATTTCTTTTGAATTCATGTAATTCAACTAATAAAGAAAGCATTGTAAAACAATTTGAAATTTCAGATTTTAAAACATTAACAAATTACAATTTAGAGAATGATACTCTAAAAATGAACCTCAGTTTACAAAATGCAATAATTGACGGTTTTACAATACCTGAAGATGGTAATTATTTTCATTTTTCCTTCAAAATAAAAAATTCAAGTAATAAACCCACCTCTTATTATTACAAAATATATTACCAAAACGAATCGTACAAACATATAGAAGAAATAAACATTAAGGGCCGAAAGAAATACAACTTGATGGCCGGAGAAAATTTCTATGGTAGTTGGGAACAAGAAAAAATCGAATTTAAGAAAACCTATGAAATACCAAACGATGGTAATTATCATTTAATTACTGATTCCTTTAGAATTGTTGGTAATCCAAGAAACGAAACCAAATATTTTGGTGCGAAGCCTGAAAACATTAATTTATCGGATAAAAGAATTGCAAAAATAAAATCTGATATTAGAAAAAATGAGGCATGGATGGAAAAAATAAAAGCAAAAGCCGAAAAAAACAACTTATCAATTGAAGATCAACTATATGAAGATGCCATTTGGGTTGTTGAAGATGAAAGTAAAAAAGGCAGCGAAAACAATCGTTGGAAAAGAAATCCAAGAATGGGCGATTATAAATTTATGCTTGTTGTTGCAGACGAAGTTGAAATTGGAAGAATACCTAAAAATTTAAAAAACATTGGCATAAAATCAGATGAATATGGCAGTTTTCTAAACCCCTTTTATTATTTTAAGAAACCTGAAATGAATAAAAATGAAGGGCTTAACATCCTAGTATCTAATAATATTCTAAAGGTTAAAGCAAGCCTAAATCCTGAAAGTGGAATATATATTTCACAACTTAAATACAAGAAGACTCTGTCGCAATCTCCATATTTCAACGAATATTATGGGAATACCGAAAAGCATTTCGCCAATTCTCATTTCGAACAGTTTTTTCATAATATAAACAGGAATTTTCCTCTAACCAATATTCCGGTTGTTGAAGACGTATCAGATGGAACATATTCCGCAGAAGATTATTACAATAACTTAAAAAAATACAAAGAAAACGACCTTATTACAGACTACGTAAAAATAAGTGAAAACCCCGGAAAAACGGTAGGTTTTGATGAACTTGAAAAAGCTCTTTTCTTTTTTGTGCCCGGCAATAAATCAAATAATAATCCGGTTAAAGAAAATGTTGGTGTAAAAACCAGAATTGGTTTTACATACGGTAAAGTACGAGCTAAAGTAAAATTTCCTGATATGATAAATAAAGAAAATGTTTGGAATGGTCTTACTTACGCTGTTTGGCTACTTACTCAGGATTTGGCTGAATGGAACAAAAGAAATGTATGCGTCGGCGATGGATATATCCCAAAACATCAAGTTGGAAAAACAGATGTTAGAGAAGCAACAAATTCCTACAGCGAAATTGATATAGAAATTGTAAAAACGGCTAAATATTGGCCTGATGCTTCGTATAAAGACTTGTCAATTAAACCAAAAGACAATTCTGCTGAAAATCACAATCTTATTTTCACAGGTACAAATTGGGATCTTGCTTGCAACGAACCATCAAAATTTAGTCAGGGAGTTAGAGAAATAGAATGGAATAAACAAAAGTTTCATGTTCACCGTTGGGACAAATGGTATAAAGCTCTTACCTTTAAAACCGAATTACCTCATGATGAAACCGTTGGTACTGTTTTATGGTACGAAATAGACTGGCAACCCGACAAGATAATTTGGAGAATTGGTCCCGATAAGGAAAACATGAAAATAGTTGGATATATGGACAGTACATTTACCAAAATTCCTAATAACCAAATGATTATGGTAATTACTCAAGAATTTCACGATGCACAATGGTGGCCAACAGCTCCTTTTGACCAAAACTATATTCCTTTCCCAAAAAGCGATATCAAAGGTTACCTTTATGAAATTGAAATAGAGTAAATTTCTTCCTATAAATAGGCATTTCAACATACTGTTATTCAGTATTTTTTTCATGTCGGACAACTTTTTCCTCTTTGGTTTTGTCATATAAGAAAAATTAAAAACCAAATAAAATGAAAAAACTTGGAATAATAGTAATGGCAGGAATTCTTTCAATAGCAGGATTCGCTCAACAAGATGCTCAATTTAGCATTAATATGTTTAACCACCTAACCTACAACCCCGGATACGCCGGTTACAGCGACCAAATTTGTACTCATGCCGTGGCCAGAAAGCAATGGGCAGGTTTCGACAATGCACCCTCAACAATGCTTTTTAACGTAAATGCTCCAATTCCGGGAAATAACGGTGTTGGACTTAATGTTATTAAAGACAAAATTGGTTTTGAAGACAACCTTATGTTGAATGGTATTTTTTCACATCTATTCCCAGTTGGCAAAGGAAATCTGGGTGTGGGAATTTCTTTAGGATTTATTAACAGATCTTTGAGTGCCGACTGGATTTCTTACAGTTCTCTAACGGGAGAGGGAGCCGGACAAAATGTTTATTCCGATGAAATTATTCCCCACGATGGAAGCAAATTGGGATTTGATATGGGCTTTGGAATTTACTATAATGCCACTAATTATTATGCTGGAATTTCCTCAACTCATATAAACCGTTCACAACTTAAGTACGAAGAAAATATTAATCCTTTTAACCAAAGACATGTTTTTCTTACCGGAGGATATTATTTTGATTTAAGTGATGGTGTAAGCCAAATAATGCCGTCAGTATTTGTGGAAAGCGATGGTGCAAGTACGCAATATCTGATTTCCGGAACATATATATACGCAAGAAAATATTGGGCAGGTTTGGCTTACAGAACAACCGATGCAGTTATTCTTATGATGGGAATTGACTTTCAACAAGGTTACGGAATTGGCTATGCATACGACTTTTCAACTTCCCAAATGAGCAAACATACATCTGGTTCGCATGAAATTATTTTTAGATATTGCTTTTCTATGGAAAATAATAAAGGACAAACAAAATATACAGGACCAAGAAATCTTGGAATTAGAAGATAAAAAATAATCTGTTTTTAGCCTTTCAATATAAAATGCGCAAAATATTGAATTGCCTTTAAGCAAAAAAGTTCTTTAACCTAGCAACCGGAAATTCAGCTCCGGAAAACATTACTAACTATTAATCAATGTATTATCTTTTTGAAAATCAAAAGGACAGGTATTCTTATAACCTTTAAACAGAAAAAAATGGAAAAGAAATTGTTTATATTGATGGTGTTACTGACAGGGATTATATACTCCCATGCACAATACACCCTTTCGGGAGACGATGGAACAACAATTTACACCAATTCAGGAACAGTAAATTTAGGATCCTACACGCCCGGACAGCTATACGAAATTACAATATGTTCCGATGATCCCATGTGTTCGCATATTAATATTTTAATTGATACATGGACAATTGGTTCTGGAAATTTTTGCGTTTACGATGGCAATAGCGATGGATTTGCCCTCCTTGGATG
>JAFGXD010000074.1 GCA_016936815.1 Bacteroidales bacterium | reverse complement strand
GATAAATTCTTTTTCAGTAAACTAGTTACCAATAACATAGTTTCTTTTAACACTAAATAAGTTGCTAACACGTTAATATTAATAAAATCTGCTTATTGGTCGTTTACTTAATGCATTATTAAAATATCTTCGTAACTGCGAAAAAAATATAAAAGTGAAACGCGCAAAAAAAATACTTAAATGGTTTATTATAAGCGTATTGTCTCTGTTTCTTTTAACGGGGTTAACCGGCTTTGTAATTATTTATTTTTATGAAGATGAGATAAAAAAGGTATTTGTTGCAGAATTAGAAAAATCTTTAAATTGCGAAATTGACGTTCAGGATTTAGAATTTTCGGTTTTTTCTAAATTTCCTGATGCCTCTCTGGAATTCAAATATATTACAGCCTATTCTCCAGATGGTATTAACCATAATGAATTTGGAACGGTAAATTCGCAAGTGCTTTTTAATTCAGAAAGCCTTTATCTTCAGTTTAATGTTATTGATATTTTTACCGGCAATTATAAAATTAAAAAAATCCACATAGATAAAGGCTACGCTAATGTGTGCGTAGATTCGAAAGGAAAGGACAATTATCATATCTTTAAAAATGACTCAACAGCTCAATCCTCGGATTTTGACCTTGCGCTTAAAAATATTAAGCTCACCAAAATGGCAATAAATTACGTGGATAATGTTAAAAATATTGATTTTCAATCCTTTGCAGATGACTTTGCTCTAAGTGGAAATTTCTCTTCTGAATCGTATTTGCTTAAAACTAAAGGTGAACTTGCTATAAAAAACTTAGTTTTTGATCATATTAATTATCTAAATAATAATAAAACAACCGTAAATATAGATTTAGACGTAAACAATTCAACATATAAAATAAAAAAAGGAACAATAAAAATTGCTGACCTTGTTTTTGATTTAAACGGCTTTTTCTTAGATAACAAAACTCCTGAAATCGATTTGAATATTTCAGGAAGAAATATTAATATTAGAACTTTCCTTTCCTTGTTGCCCAACCAATTCAAAAAGCAAACAAAAGATTTCGACAGCAAAGGAAATTTCTATTTTACAGCCGAGATTAAGGGACTAATTTCAAAATCGTCAATACCACAAACAATAATTAAATTTGGTGTAGATAATGGAACTGTAACAAGAAAAGGAGTAGATTTAACCCTTACCCGGCTTAATTTGAATGGTGAATATAACAATGGTAACAAAGCAGAAAAAATTCCATCTTCACTTAGACTTAATAATTTTAGCACAGTTATTGGAAATTCGGAGATTTCGGGAGATTTTTTAATGGAAAATATGGAGTCGCCTAAAGTTAGATTAAATATGGATTTGAATTCAGATTTGTCGGAAATTTACGATTTCTTCGAATTTAAGGATGTTGAAGAAATGCAGGGAATTGCAAGAGGAAATATAATTTTTACCGGAAATATTAATAGTTTTGAGGAAATAACACGCGACGACTTCATTAAGTCTAAAACACAAGGCTATATTGAAATGCAAGGCGTGTCACTACAAATGAAGAAATACGACTATTATCTTAAAAACCTTTCTGCACGTTTTCAGTTTAAAAACAACGATTTAAAAATTGATAGTCTGCGATTTAATCTAAATGATTCTGACTTTTTTACCAGAGGATATTTCAAAAATATAATTTCATATATGTTTTTAGATAATCAGGTAATTGAAGTTGTAGGAGAAATTTCTAGTGAAAAGCTTAGAATAGAAGATGTTATGCCGGTTGCTAGTCTTAGCGAGGGAAATAGCGTTGAAGATTATATTATTTTGCCTAAAGACATAAATATTAACGTAGGATTAAAACTTGGAAGTTTTTCGTTTGGCAAATTTGAAGCTTCAA
This sequence comes from Bacteroidales bacterium, assembly GCA_016936815.1. Lineage (GTDB taxonomy): Bacteria > Bacteroidota > Bacteroidia > Bacteroidales > GWF2-38-335 > GWF2-38-335. Next base: position 42,084 of record JAFGXD010000074.1, on the reverse strand, counting down.
AAATGGTGGGAAAATTTAACTATTCAAATCTTCGTATCGATGCTAGAAATCTATCTTTTAACACTCTGGAGGGAACTTTAAAAACTAATGTTTCCATTATTCAGGATAAAGATTATAATTTTATTGTGCAAACCGAATCGAAATTGGAAAATATTGATATTACAAAGTTGTTTTACAGTTTTAGCAATTTCGGTCAGGATTTTTTGGTCGACAGTCATTTAAAAGGTAAAGTAGATGGGCAAATTAAATTAAGTGGCCTTTGGTACAACGATTTTGAAGTTGATGAAAAGGAAATAATTGCCGAAGGAAAAATGAACATTAAGAACGGTGAGCTTATAAAATTTGAGCCTATGGAACAATTATCGCAATTTATTTCCCTTTCTGAACTTAGCCACATTAAATTCGAAGAGCTTTCAAATACAATTTACATTAAGGAGAAAACAATAAAAATTCCTGAAATGGAAATAAAGAGCTCGGCATTTGGAATTAGTCTTTTTGGAGAGCATACATTCGATAACAACATTGAATATCATTTGAAAATTTTGCTTTCAGATTTTCTTTTTAAGAAGGCAAAAGCTAATAAAACTGAAAATAGTGAGTTTGGTGTAATAGAAGATGATGGTTTAGGTAAAACCAGCCTGTTTTTAACAATCAAGGGCAATGTTGATGATTACAAAATTAGCTACGATACTAAAAGAGAAGTTGAACATATTAAGACAATAATAAAGGAAGAAGGCTCTAAAGTAAAAACACTTTTAAACGAAGAACTTGGTTTGTTTAAAAACGATTCATCAGTTATTAAAGCAAAAGAAGAGAAAGAAAAAGAAGAGAAAAAAGCCCCATTTACCATAGTTTGGGATGAGGATGAAGAATAAAAAAAGCCACCCGTGGAAGTTTGGGTGGCTTAACCTTGACTTAAACATTGAGTATGAAAAAACTATTTGAGAGATAGTAGGATATACGAAGTAGCAACTAAAGCAGCAAAACCTAATATTCCTCCTTTTACTGCATTTTTTGTTTTCTTATCTTTTGCCTGAGCATTGTAACCTTCATAGAAAGGCTTTTCTAAAAGTAAATAATTGGTTTTTGGAGATGTAATAATAGTAGAACCGGAATATCCCGATTTTATTGAAACATCAGGTGTTTTGGCCAAATATTCAAAATCTTGCTTTATGGGTAAGGGTTTGTTTGTAATAAATTGCGGGTCGGCAGAACCTGTAAGCATTGCATATCCTGTTGGAATGGTAAAACCCCAGAAACCAATAATACCGCCGGCAAATCCTGTAATAAAACCGCCAATAGTTGAAAGAGGAGCCTTGTAGTAATTTCTTGCGTAGTATTCTCCAAGCACAAAGCTGTACATTTCATCAACCGAGTAAAAATATCCATTTAGTGTATCCTGAGAATAAAAGTAACTGATGCTATCGGAATATTTTATGGCAAACAAATCTTCAACAAACATTTCCTTAATCTTAGTCTTATTGTTTTTGTTTAGTTCATACATTATAGACATATTATCGGCTGATAATACTTTTCCATTAATAAACTTCCCATTCATTTGAATTATAGTATCTTGTGAAAACAAGCCCAGAAATAGAAGGGAAAAAGCCGTAATAAGTATATTTTTTTTCATGGTACAGAATTTTTGTTTGTCTCTTAATCACGATGTAAAATTATATCAAACTATAAGCTACAAAAAGAGATAAATTACCCATTTTTTTTAAGGTTGAAATACCTTATATGTTTATACTAGGGCTATTCTTAATAAGCTAATTTATTTATTATCAACAATAAAAGCATACGTTTCTTGCTTTGTCAAATTCCTTTTAATTAATTTTCAAAATCAGGAAATTTACATGCTAGTATACTTGATGTTGAATAACATCCGTAATACACGTATTTTAGAATAAGTAAAACACCTACATTTGAGGACTAACTATTTTGAAACAACTATTTATTAACTAACACCAATATGAAATGAAAACATTTAATCGTGTTTTGATGCTTACCGGCATTTTGCTATTAGTATCTGTTATTCAAACTTATGCTCAAGCCGAGCAATCTTTTCAATCATCGGTACTTGAAGTACAACAATACAACCGTTCCATTCATATAATGGCAATGTTGCTATTAGGTTTTGGATTTCTTATGGTTTTTGTAAAAAAATATGGACGATCGGCCCTAACAGCTACTATGTTGCTGGTAAGTATTTCTATTCCTTTGTATTTTATACTTTGCGATTTTGAAGTTTTTAGTGAGAAAAAGGGAGAAATTGAAACTCTTATTCTTGCCGAATTTGCTGCAGCAAGTTTATTAATTACAGCAGGAGCTATATTAGGAAGGGTAAAAATGTACCAATATTTAATTTTGGGTGCCATGTTTATACCTTTCTATATGATTAACGAATGGGTAATTCTTGAAGATGGAATAGGGATAATGACAGGGCAAATTGCCGACACAGGAGGTTCAATTATTATTCACGCTTTTGGCGCATTTTTCGGACTAGGAGCTGCTCTCTCATTAACATCAAAAAGGGAATTAGAAACTCCAATAGAAGCCGATGCTACAAGCGACAGGTATTCTATGCTGGGTAGTATGGTGTTATGGGTTTTTTGGCCAAGTTTTTGTGCAGCCCTTGTGCCTCCTGAATTAATTCCTCATACTGTTGTTAATGTATTTCTAGCTTTATGTGCCTCAACTATAATTACATACATAGTATCCGTTTTAATTAGAGGAAAAATTAATATTGCCGATATTGCAAATGCTGCTTTAGCAGGTGGTGTTGCCATTGGTTCCACTTGCGACCATGCTTCACATAAAGAGGCTTTGGTTATTGGTGTTTTGGCGGGAGCAATTTCAACAATTGGTTTTGCAATTATTCAGAAACGACAATCAAAGTTCCTTAAAGCTGTTGATACCTGCGGTGTAACAAATCTTCACGGATTACCCGGTTTATTAGGCGGTTTGGCAGCAATTCCTATTGTAAACGGATTAGACGCCGGAACTCAATTATTGGGAATTGTTATAACTCTTGTAGCTGCAATTATTTTCGGTATAACTTCGGGTTTTGTTGTATCTTTATTTGGCCATAGAAAGGAAGCTTATCTAGATGCTGAGGAATTTGAAGACGCTGAAGAATAAAATTCCTTAACTTTTTCAATTACAAAATCCTGCATTTTCTCGTTCATTTTAGGAAAAATTGGAAGTCGTACCAAACAATCGGAAAATTTTTCTGTTTGTTTTAGTTGTATTTTTCTATATTTCTTATAATACTGAGATTTATGTAGTGCTTGAAAATGAAATCTACAATCTATTCCGTTTTTATTCATAAAGTTAATAAACGATTTTTTTTCCTCATTGTTTTTTGCAACAATGTAAAAAATGTGAGAGTTATGACTGTTTTCCACATTATTTAAAGGTAATAAAATATCGTTTTTTAAACACGACAGCTCGGAATGGTATTTGTTCCAAATTTTAGTGCGTAACGCATTTATTTCCTTATAATTCAATAATTGAGCACATAAAACAGCGGCATTAAATTCCGATATTTCAAAAGACGAACCCTTTTCAACCCATTCGTATGCAGTGGTTTTGCCATCTAAATAATCTTGCCTGTTGGTTCCGTTAAAATATATTTTCCCAACTTTTGAGAGAAAACTTTCATCATTAACTATTAAGGCACCTCCTTTTCCTGCAAAAATATTTTTTGTGTCGTGAAACGAAATAATTCCGAAATGCCCCAATGAACCTGCCGGTTTACCTTTGTAATATGAGCCCAGAGCATGTGCGGCATCTTCAACAACATAAAGGCCTGATTTTTTTGCCAAATTGTTTATTCTATCCATATTACACATTAATCCTCCATAGTGAACCGGTACAATTGCTTTTGTTTTCTTGTTTATTAATTTGTTAACAGAGCTTGCCGAAATTAATGGAACTTCATTTTCAGTATCTGCAAAAACCGGAATAGCATTTTGAAGCACAAAAGCACCGGCAGTACTCACGTAAGTATATGAGGGCATTATTATTTCATCTTCTTTATTAACTTCTAAAGCTAAAGCAATTATTTCCAATGCCGCCGTGCTGCTATGCGTAAGAAAAACATTCTTATAACCAAATAATTCTGAAAGCAGTTTTTCCGCCATTTTAGAATATTTCTTTTCTGCTTCCAGATTTGTGTTTAAAAGCAAATCATATAGAAATTCTTTCTCCTTACCGGTAATATATTTTTTATTGAAAGGAATCTTTTCCATTTTCCATTTTATTTTAACCTTAATTGTTGTTTTTGCCTCCCGTAAAATTAATTATTGTTTTGTATTTTTACAGCCTATTGCAATTTTTTACCCAAAACAAACAAAAAAATGAAAGCAATTTTACTTGAACAATACAATTCAAATCTTATTGAATTAATTAAGAATCTTAATGTAAGCAATATAGATAAGCCAATTGCCGGAGATAATCAGGTATTAATAAAAATGAAATATGCAACTTGTAATCCTTCCGACATTGCATTTATGAGAGGCATGTATAACGTTAAAAAGAATCTTCCAAAGGCTTTAGGGTTTGAAGGTTGTGGCATTGTTGTAGAGGCCGGCAAATCAAAGGATGCACAAAATCTTCTTGGAAAAAGAGTTAGTTGTTTTGTTCAGGGAGACCACCACGGCACATGGGCAGAGTTTGTTATTGCTAAGCCCGAAAATTGCATTGTACTTGTTGATGAAATTTCAGACCAACAAGCTGCATGTCTGTTTGTTAACCCTTTTACAGCTTATGCCCTGTTTCAAATTGCCAAAGAAAACAAAGCTCATTCCATTCTACTAAATGCAGGACTTAGTCAGGTAGCTTCTTTTATAAGAAGTTTCGCCAAAACACATGGAATAAAGGTAATTAATATTGTTAGAAGAGATAATCATGTTGAATTATTAAAACAACAAGGTTGCAAATACGCAATTAGTTCCAGATCCAAAACATATTCTGAAGATTTGGAGAATATTTTGAATTTAGAGAAACCAAGCGTTTTTTTCGATGCTGTTGGAGGTGAAGCAACCGGACAAATAATTAATCTTTTACCGGAAAATGCTAAAACTATTGTTTACGGAGGTCTTTCAGGCGACCCAATAGGAGGAATTGATGTCCTTGATATTATTTTTAAAAACAAGCAAATTTTAGGATTTGACTTGAATAAGTTTATTAAAAACACGGAAAGAAAAACTTTTGATGAACTGTCATTAAAATTACAGGAACAAATAGTAAATGGTGATATTAGCACTTTAATACAAAAGATTTCTACTGCCGAAGAGGTGGCATTAGCCATTAGACAATACATTACACGTATGTCGGATGGAAAAATTTTGTTTACATTTGAATAAAAATAGAAATTATGAAATTACTAAAAATCTCTTTATTAGCAGTTTTGTTTGTTGTGGCAATAAGTTGTTCCGACAAAAAGAGCAAAAATGAAGAAAGTGCAGGTAAAGCAAAAGATAATTCTTCAGAAATAGATTCCGAAGCTCCAAAAGATGAAGATTATGCAGAAGATGCTTTCGAAAAAAGTTTTGAAGAGGAAGAAAGTGCAGTTGACGGCGAACCTGTTCCCGGAGCAGAAATTTATCTTGAACAAGAGCCTGTTGGCGAAGACTAATTTTTTTGTTTAAAAGTTTCATTATTATAAACTATATTCATATTCTACTATGAAAAACGCATATTTAATTTTCATTATTTTTGGATTACTTATTTCCTTTTCAGCAAATGCTCAGGATGTAAAAAAGAAAGAATTAAAAAAGGCTTCAAAGGCTAAACCAAAACCTTCAAAAAAGGCTTCGGCTAAAGAAATGAAGTCAATTGATTTGAAAGAATCATTTGAGCTAAAAGAAGAGATGGAAGAAGCCCCAATGGAAATGGAAGGAGCCTCCGGTGGCGCTCCCGAAATGACAATTCCTGAGTCAGAGCCATTACCCGTTGAAGCAGAGCCGGTTCCGGGAGCAGAAATATATCTGGAACAAAACCCTGAAGAGGAAGTAAAACCGGAACTTAAAAATAATAAGGCTGTAAAGGTTAAGAAAAACCCCTAATAAATAATTCATTTTTTAAGTTTGTTATTATTGACAAACATTTAGCTATTTTTGCGGCTTATTTTTTAATAAATGAAAAAGTGGTTTAACATTCTTCTATACATTTCGTTTTTCTTTTTTGCTTACTATTTATACAAAGAAGATTTTTTCGATTTACAAATTTTCAATCCAAATATTCCTTTATTTGCTATTTCTGTTTTATTATTATGGCTAGGGTTTTTTCTAAGCGGATTAAGTTGGTCTAAGGCTTTAAATTACCATTCCATAAAAGCAAACATAAGAAACTCTGTAGTTTCACACGGCTTGGCAATTTTTGCAAAATATATACCCGGAAAAATTTGGGTTATTCTGGGAAGAGCTTCTTATATTAGCACAGTTACTAAATCATCTCTTAAAATATGTTCTTTTGCATCGTTAAAAGAACAGTTAATTTATGTTTGGTTGGGATTAATTATTTCATTAATCCCAATGCTTTTAATTTACGAGACATCATGGTTTTTATTAATGGTGGTTCTAATAATTTTATTCCTGAGTTTTGTTTTGTTTTCAAAATGGTTTCATAGAAATGTTATAACAATGGCAAAACGGATAAGTAAAAGAGAAATAGAAATTCCAATTATTTCATTTAATGATGTATTGGGCATTGTTACTTATGTATTTATCTACTGGATAGTTTGGATGGCAGCTTTTTACTTTCTTGTGGTTTCAATTAACGAATCTGCCGGTTTCGAGGTAGCCTTTGCTTTTCCGGTAGCTGTTAGTTTGGGAGTACTTGCAATTTTCTTTCCCGGAGGCATAGGTGTTAGGGAAGGAATAATGGTTGGATTTTTAAGTTTAAGCGGAATAGAACTTAAAGAGGCTACCACAATTTCCATTATTAGCAGATTTTGGTTTATTTCAGGAGAAATTTTTATTTTCTTTTTTGCTTTAATTATAAAGCGCCGTTAGTAATAAATGGTTGCTAATTATTTAAACTAGCTTACTTATACAATCTTTCATTATCCTGAATATCCATCCACATTGCAAACAAAAGCGATTGCAAACCACTTATAGATAAAAAAATGAATGCCATTACAGTTACGGGATTAACGTCTTGATAATTAAAGACATGAGATAATATTTTCACTCCAAATGGAATTGAAACTAATAAAAGAGAAAATGAAACAAAATAGAGAATAAACAAGGGATGAAAACTTTTAAGCAAGTATTTATTCCAAAGTCTTTTGAAGAATGATTTAAAAAGCAGCCAAAGAATAGGAGAGATAACCTTAAGTACTTTCATTTTAGATTTTTCGCCAACGTTATATATTGGCTTAATTTCAATTTCTCTTAAACTACAGAAAGCAATGTTTAGCTTTACCAAAACGTCGTTAGGCATTCCGTATCTTTTGTAAATTTTATGAAGTGGAATAGCATTAATGGCTCTTTTCGACATTGCAGTATAGCCGGTTTGGGTATCGGAAACATGCCAGTAGCCGGAGGCAATTTTTGTTAAGATAGAAAGCACAGAATTTCCGAAAAATCTGGTTTTTGGAATTAACATAGAGGCCGAAGGATGAATAAGTCGGTTTCCTTTAACGTAATCAATTCCCTCTTCAACAACCGGCATACAAATTGACTCCAATTCATCGGGATCCATTTGTCCATCGCCGGCCATAACGGCGGTACAATCTATATTATTATCTTTACACCATTTGTAACCCCTTGCAATTGCAGCACCAACACCACCATTTTTTAGTAAATTAATAAGAACAATTTTATCGTCAGAATTATCGTTAAATACTTCAGAATCAACAAACAGCTTCAATTCATCAATATTTCTTTGTTCTATCATTTCTTCCGCACGGTTGTAAATATTGTTTTTTCTTTTTTCAACAACAGGAAGATTAGATTTTTGGCATGTAGCAATATATTTAGCAACAACATCTTTAGTATTATCTTTAGAAAAATCGTTTACAATTATTATTCTATCTACAAAATCGGGCATGGTTTCAATTACCATACCTATTTGTTTTTCTTCATTGTAAGCAGGGACTACAACGGCAACTGTTTTATTTTTTAGCATGAAAGATGGTTTTGAACTTTGAAAAGTAGTTAATTAGTATTATTAGTGCAACCAAAATAACAAGCCAGGAAATTCTTGATTGATACCTTGGTGCTATTGCAGAAAAAGAACCGGAAATTGCAGCATTAAAAATGACAGCTGAAATAACTACGATAATTAAAGATTGCAGTTCTAAATTTCCCTTAAAAAACCCTTTTCTAAAAGAAAAGTAAATTATAATAACAGATAATACTAAGAATAAGTTTAGAAAAAGATTAATAAAAGTAAAACTCAGTTTCTTGTTATATTGTCTGGCATTTTTGAATTCATTCAATTCGTGAGGCATTTCCTTTTGAATCACGTTATATATAGTACTATTTTCCCTATATTCACTAAAACTGCTTCCTAACTCGTTGATTGTTAATAATTTGATTGTTGAAATAAATCCTTTATAGATAAACATACTTAAATAACCGGGGTCGCTAAAAACAATTGAGATTATTTCTTCATATTCCAATTTGCTATTAGACCATCCTCCTGTCTTAAAAAAGGGACTTTCGGCTCTCCAGACAAAAGCTGGTGGATTTGTTGGTAAATTATCTTTATAGTCGCATAAACAGTACCTGTTTTCATGGCAATTATTATCTAAAAATTCTTTAGCAACACCATTTTCCACAAGTTTTGCCATCAATAAAACATGCTTTATTTTGCTGGAATTAAAATCATTACCATGTAAATAATTATAGGTTGGCGTAAAATAATATGAGCTTACAACAATTAAAAATATTCCAATAAGTTTATTAATAATTATCTTAGGCATTGGTATTTTTTTTCTATTATAAAATAGAAAAACAAAAAAGACAAAACTTGTAAGAAAACAAGTATATAGATAAGTAAAATGGCTGATGCAGGTAATAATCAAGATTAAAATTAATCCAATATTCATCCATAAACTTTTATGATAATTTAAAAATACAAAAATTGATAAAACAAGTATTGGAGCAAAAATATCCGGCATTATTTGGGAAGAATACCATGATGCACCGGTAAAAATTGATAAGAAAGCAACTATCGCAAAATGGTACAAATGTCTATTATGCAAAATCAATATTTTTACTGTTTTATAAATAAGAAAATTGACTATTGCTGCTTGTGCAAAAATTACAATCCATAGACTTTCATTCCATGCAAAAATTCTAACAAAAAAGATATATCCCATAGGACTTGTTGAAGGAGGAATCAAATCAACAGATGATAAAACATATTGACCGGTGTCAGCAAAAACTAATGGATAACCATTATAAAATGCAGGAATTAGTAATAAGAATGTTGATACTACAAAATGAATAATTTGTTGAGTTTTTCGATTCATGATAAATATTTGCGATAAAAGTATTAATTTTGAGCAAAAAATGAAAGCCTTAATAACTATTTCAGTCTTAATAATTATTTTTTTATGTGGATGCAATAATTTAGAGGATAAAACCATTTGGGATTTTTCTAATAGTTTCACCATTAAATCCTCAACATCAGGTTATTACTTATCAAATTCATTTGATACAATAACTAATTCCGTAAACGTAACACAAGTTGCCAACAAAGACCTGTCAAATGGTGTTTGGCTTTTTGAGCAAGTAGATAAGAACATGTTTTTTATTATAAACAAAGAGAATAATTTGTTTCTTGATATTGATGATATTTCAAAAGGACATTGGTTCTTGGTTTTAAGAGAAAAAAACTACAAGGATTCGCAGAAATGGTTTGTGCATAAATATGCCAATGGAACATATAAAATTATTAATAGGGAAACAAGATTGGTGTTAGACACAAAAGTTCATGACCCCAGAAAAAAGCCTGGGATAAGAGTCTGGAAACATTCAAATCACCCAAATCAATATTGGCTATTTGAGGAAATCAACTAACTGAGGCGAGTTATTCTAAACAATTAACAGTCCATCTATAAAACTGCTTTTCATTAGCACCCAAATTTCAAAATTAAAAAACCCGCATCAGAAGAAGATTAAACTGGACCGTTTATTTCCGATGCGGGTTTTCCTTTTATCCCCGTAAGTATTATGAAAAAGATGCGTTAACCATTGGCAAGATACAATAAATATATGCCCCTAAAAAATAAGAAATGTATTTTCGGTGAATATGAATTTATTAACGGTAGAGTTTTAGGTATTAAATGACATTTTTACATCATGTTGAATATATAGGAAATGTTCTGAGGTCATTTCAAATGCATTTATATTTCATAATTATAGCTATACATCCAAACTTGAGAGTCATGGGTTGAAACTCTTTGCTAGTTTGGGAAACATCATAGAGGTTGGTAAGTTGTTTTCAATAAAGGCTTTATTCTATCCCCAAAGCTGCAATTGCCGATTTCATTCCTTCATCTGATATTTTTACCGGAAATAATTTAACCGTCTTTTCTTTGCCAATAACAACATTTTTGGTTTCTACGTAAGTTCCGTCTTGGTCAACACAAATTGCCATTATTGTTGCCGACATATTATTTGGAAGTTCCGGGAAGGTTACAATATCAAGAGCAGGATTATAATTGCCGTTTACCAAAGACTTTATTTCATCTAGCACCAATACTACTTTAGCTACTTTTTTCGAATTTACCGAAACAAAAAGTTTTGATGTTGCCTCTTTACCAATATATCTGTCGCAATTTATCCAATTAAAACCTTTAATCTGAAAACCGTAATAATTTTGATTATATGCAGAATTTTCCTGATTCTCCTGTATTACCGGATCTTTTACCGCCGAGACATCAAGCCTGAAATTATTGAAAATCTCTCTAGTTATTGTATCTGTTTCTTGCTCCATTTCTTGTTCCAATTCAACAATTGATATTACATTTTCTTTACTACCATCAGTTGACCAGTCGATTACACCATTTTGATAATTACCGTAAAATACTTTCATTCCTGTTTTTGGATCGGTTGAAGGCATTAGCACCTGGGCGTATTCACCGGGTTTAAGGCTTAATGAACCGTTATTTCCTTTAACATCAATTTTAAACATTCCTCCGGTTTCAAGTATTTTTTCTCCAGAAGTTGTTGAAAGATTAGATTCAACCATATCGCTTATTGAATATACTTCTTTAAGTGTAATTTTTACAATGCCCACATATTCTACTCCCCTTTCATCAACAAGAGAGTTTGCCGGAATATTAATTATTGTTCCTTTCTTACCAACAATAGAAATTTTAACATCCGAAAACCCCGAAAAATATTGATCTTCTATTTGATCTTCATTAAAATAATTGTGATAACTAAGCATTTCATTAAAATCTTCGGGAGGGTAGTAGGATGAATGTAACTCTACACACCTGTTCTTTTGTTTTCCTTCATCTGTAACGTTATCGGCAAAAGGATTTCTTTCACCGGACCAATCCATTTTAATGTTTATTGGATTTATTCCAAGGTCTATAAGACGATTTCTTACTTCACTAACTCTTTGAAATGATAGTTTCATATTATAAGAGTCGTTGCCATCGGAATCAGTAAATCCTGAAAGATAAATGTAATATCCATCTTGCCCCAATTGTTCGTTTACTGTTTCACTAATTGTAACTTTTCCTGCACTATCTATAGTATAATCATCCGATTCGAAATAAACATATTTAGAATCTTGAGCTGTAATAGTCAGATTTATAAGGCAATACAAAATACAAATTGCTAGTTTCATAATTAATGTTTTTTTATGGTGAAACAACCGGTAAAAGACCTAATGGCAAAAATGCTAATGAGTTTTGTTTCCATTATACAAAATATTAAACGCTTAGCCCAACAAGAATGTTGTAGTCTAATTATTTTAATAATGAATTTGGGTAAAGAAAGGTTGTCTGTAAGAAATAAATATGAACTATAATCTCTCAATCCAAAAATCTTCGGCTTTTCTCATTTCAGATTTTTCCTTGGCTGTTTTGTCTTTCATTCCGGCCAAATGAAGTACTCCGTGAATTATTACCCTACAGGTTTCTCGTAAAAATGTCTCGTTAAAAAGTTTCGAATTTTCTTTTATTCTTTCCAAAGAAATATAAATATCAGCCGACATTTTGTTGTCTTCGGGCATTGGAAAGGTTATTATATCTGTAAAATCGTGGTGATTAAGGTATTTCTTATTTATCTCTAGTAAGTAATTATCGTTGCAGAAAATATAATTTATTTCCCCCGTTAAATAATTGGCAGACAGCAATATTTCTCTTGTAAGTTTTTTAAGTTTGTTTCTTGGAATTTTAGGTATAGAGATTTCCTCGGAATGAAAATAAACTGCCACTATTTTATTCTGAATTTAAGTTCAACCTCGCAACCATTGTTATGAAAATCCATCTCATCAACAAGATGTTTCATAAGAAAAATGCCTCTTCCATGAGGTTTTTCTATATTTTCCGGTAATGTTGGGTCGGGAATCTCTTTATAGTCGAAACCTTCACCCTGGTCAGATACTTTAAAAACCAAAATATCGTCTTTAAGTTCAAATCTTACGAGAACTTTTTTCTCGGGATCGAGTTTGTTGCCATGCAAAATAGCGTTGTTAACAGCTTCAACAACAGCAACCATCATGTTTCCGTATATCTCCGAGCTAAGATTGTATTGGCTGCACAAATCATCCACCAACTTTTCTACGTGAGTGATGTTTTCAATTTTTGAGGAAAAATCCAGTTCGCTTTTCATCTATTCGTTCAGTTTTATTAGGTAATCCTTATATTTTTTATCGTAATATTTGTAGAGTTTTAGGTTTGAATTATTTAACATCTCATCAAACTTCAAATTCATCCTTTTATACTCAAAAATTTCTTTTGGGTTACTTAAATTTTCAATTTTCGATTCATTTGATTCCCTTTTCTTGTCTATTTCCCTTTGATACTCGCTGTTTTCGGCCTCCAACAATCTTGTCAAAATTAAATTCTGGCGCTTCAATAAGTTGGGTGTAATGTTCCTATTTGCCAAATCTCTTTCGTTTTGTTCAACAAGCGATTTTATTTCTTTAAGCTTTTTAGCCGATTCGGGACTAAGGTTTGTTCCATTCATCATTTCATCGAGAGCCTGTCGGAATTTTTCGTTTTCGGCAATCATTTTAGCAATTTCTTTGCTACCACCTGCTTTTCCGGGCATTCCTTCTCCATTCTTAAGCTGATCAATCATTTGTTCAAGTTGCTGCTTAAGACCTTGTTGCTGCATTTTCATTTGTTGCATTCCTTTTCCTGGCTTTTGCCCCGGTTTTTGCCCCGGTTTTTTGCACTCTCCGTCGCCCGAACACATGCTCTGCATTGCCTGCATCATTTGCTGCATAACTTCGGCAAGCAATAATGCCAGATTGTTTGCGGAGGTCATTATATACTGTTGAGAGGTTTTTACGTCGTTAATTTTTTGCTCGTTAAAACCGTAAATAATATTTTCTTTTTGTTTGCTAATTTTTAGTAATTCGTCGGTTATTGCCTTGTCAATCATGGGGTTTCGTTTGGCAAATGCATACAGAGAATCTTTTATTATTTCAAAATCGTCGTTTATTTTTAATTGCCCACGGTTAATATTGGAAATAGCAGGATCGTTTTGCTTCATTTTGTTCATTTCGGAAATTAGCTGTTCCTGATTAAAAGAAAATGTAACGAGGTTGTCTATTATTTGTTTAAGGTTTTCTAAATCTTCACTTTGTTGTTGTGCTGCTCCCGACTCCATGCTTTGTTGCATTTGCTGAGCCATTTGCTTCATTTGAGACGAATTTTGCTTCTGCGATTTGGAGGCTTTATTCATCTTATTCTGCTGCATTTCTTCTTTTGTTTGTTCAAAACCGGATTTAATTTGTTCCTCCTGCTCACTAAATTCTTCAAGTTTCATCGGCTTTTCCAGTTCAGAATTTTTTTCTAATGTTTCTTTGTAATCCTGCATTAGTTTATCGAAATCTTCTTTGTGCTCTTGTTCCCTCTTTTCAAGGTCTTCCTTAGATTGGTTTTTGTCTTTAACATCTTCGGAAAGTTTTTCTTGTTTTTCTGCCAATTCGTTTAATTTGTTGATGGTTTTTTCTACATCTTTTTCAACCTCGTAACGTTTTAGCATCTCCATATTTTTGTCCAATTGCTTGGAAAGATCTTCCAAACTCATTTCCATTTCTTTGGTAAATTTCTTAAGTTCCTCTTTGTTGAAGTCTTTCATAAGTTCGTTAAGCTCATCCAGCATTTTCTTTAGCTCATCGTCTATTAATTCCTCCATCATTTTCTGAAGTTCTTCCTGCTTTTGCATTATTTCCTGTTGTTGTTCAGAAAAAGAATTAAGCATTTCGTTTTTCTTCAGATTTTCCGAAGCCATTTCATTCATAAGCATATCGAGCTTTTGCTGCTTTTTCTCAATTTCTTCAACCAGTTTTTGTTGTTCCCATTCGGAAACCTCGTCTCTAACCATTTTTTCTCGAAGTTCCTTAACGTCTTTTTTTAGTTCTTCAGTAAGTTTTTTGGTCTCGTCGAGTTTCGATTTTACATTTTCATTTGCCTCATCTTCCATTTTTTCCAACTCTTCATCCGATGGCAACTTAAATTCCAAACGGCCGGTTCGTGAAGTTTTTGCTCCGTTTACTCCGTCGTTATCCGATACTTCAAAGTAGTATTCAATTGTTTTATCTTTTATTCCTAATGTTGAAAAATCGAAGGCATAATAGAATTCCTGAGAGATATTATTTTTTTCAACCGGAATAACAAAAGTTTTTGTGGAGTCGCTTTCTTTAATGGAATATTTGAATTTTAGAGAAGAAAATCCATAATCGTCTTGAATAAGTCCTTTAAAATACAGAAGCGAGGGTTTAAGTGAATCGGATAGTGAACTAACCCGAATTTCGGGAAATAAATCGGGAATAACATTAATGGAATATCTTATTACTTTTTCCTTATTAACGAATTTGTTATAAAGAGAAAGGTGATAGAAGAAAGGCTGCATTGCTCTTTTTTCAACAGTGTAAAAATTATTTAGACCAATTCCAGGCATTTGCAGAGAATCGTTAACTGTTAAAATAAGCTTTTCGTTTTCGATAGTGTTAAAAACCCATTTTATTTTTGTTCCCTGAGGTACTGTAATATCGCCCGAATTATCTACAATAAAGTCCTTTTCACCGGTATATTCCGGAACATCGGCTTCAATGGTAAAGTTTTTTATTGCCGGAGTTGGCAAAACCCTAATATTGAATTCTGAGGAGCTAATTCCCTCTGCTTCAAAATGAAAGTCGAGTGAGTTGTTAATATTTTTGAACTCGTAGGAAAACAGAGATTTGGAATCTCTTACCATATAAAAGGAATTTCCTCCATAGCGGATTTTAACTCTATCGGGAACGTACTGACCATTAATACTAACTTCAATTTTAATATTTTTTCCTTTTTCGCAATTAAGATCTTGGTTAATTAATTGGAAATGAAATGGAGCTTCGGGTACGTATGAATTATTGTAATTAATTATTCTCTCTGTTCCTTCGGTAAGAATTGCAGGATAAAACATAAAAATAAGCAAAAACACCGCAGATAATGCGCCAAGATGCTTTAGATATTTTAGATTTTTACGAAGTTTAATTGCCCGTGAAAAATGCAAACCCGAAAATTCCTTTGTTCTTAAGTCAATACTAGCTAGCACAAGGTCTCGTGAACGATTGTCGAGTTCGGCTAATTCGGCAAGTTCGAGGGTATTAAAAAGTTTATCGCTAACATTGGGGAAAAACTTTGCAATAATTGTTGCAGCTTGTTTATGGTTAATTATTTTCCCTATGCTGAAATATTTTAAAGCCGGTATTAAAATAAATTTTGTGAAAACAATTGCGTATGCTACCAATGTAGTAAAGAAAAGTGCAGTTCTAACCTGAATTGAAAAACGCCCTAGATATTCTAACCAAGCCACAAGCAAAAACCACAACAAATATAGGGAAAGGGAAATAATTAGTCCCTTAAGCATTTTGTTAAGGTAGAACTTGCGAATAAAGCTGTCAAGTTTTTTTAGTAATATGTTGTAATTACTTTCCACCAATGTTTTACGTGTTAAAATAAACTATAAAATTACACTTAAATTATTGCGAAATCAAAAAAAAGTGAGTTACCGGCGTGTTAAAAATCAATAATAAACCATTTATTGTCTCTTTCAATAAGTTTTATTACATCCGGTTTATTGCCTTCGGTACCGAAAAGTATTGGAACCCAGGCAGTATCGTTCATTATTCTAATATCCCCATTAATATGACCATTCTTAAAATAGTTAACGAATTTTTCTTTTTCAGAATCGCTTAGTTCACAAATTGCCTTCGATGATTCGTTGTTTTCTCCACAAGGGTCGCAAAGATTATTTAGTTTTTCAAATTCAAGGGAATTAGCAACTTCAAAAATTACTTCAACCACTTTAGCAGGATTCGAATAATCAATAGTCATTGTTGAGGGTTCGTCGGAAAAATCGCTAACAATTCTCTTTTTTCCATCGTTTTTTTCTTGCTCTTTATTTTCGCAGAAACAAAATGCCAAAGAGGCTGTAATTGAAACAACTATATAAATAATCTTTACCATAAAAGAATTAAAACAGTCCAATAATTAAGCAATATTATAAAAAAAAATGAAACGGCAATGGTTTTGAATGGTTTTATTGCGTTAAGGGGGTGTTTTTGAAAAATGAATAAATTGTCGAAATTATTTCAATTTTGGCAAATAAACGCCTAAAAATTAAACAAATAGCCCGACTGGCCTGGCTGTGTTTTACCAAGATGTTTGTAAGATAATTCTGTGGCTTCTCGGCCTCGTGGTGTACGTTTTAGATATCCTTCCTTAATAAGATAAGGCTCATAAACTTCTTCAATTGTTCCGGCATCTTCGCCAACGGCTGTTGCAATTGTAGTCAATCCAACCGGTCCGCCCTTAAATTTGTCAATTATTACTGAAAGAATTCTATTATCCATTTCATCGAGTCCGTGACGATCGATATTAAGGGCATTAAGGGCAAATTTGGTTATTTCAAGGTCAATTCTTCCATCTCCTTTAACCTGGGCAAAGTCTCTTACTCTTCGCAAAAGCGCATTAGAAATACGAGGTGTTCCACGGCTTCTACGTGAAATTTCGTGTGTTGCTTCTTCAGAAATAAGTACTTTTAGAATATCGGCAGAACGTGTAATTATTTTTGCCAGAGTTTCCGAATCGTAGTATTGCAAAAGGGAGCTAATTCCGAACCTTGCACGAAGAGGACTGGTAAGTAATCCCGACCGTGTTGTTGCTCCAATTAGCGTAAAATGGTTTAAATTTATTTGCACAGAACGGGCACTTGGTCCTTTATCAAGCATAATATCAATGCGATAATCTTCCATTGCTGAGTAGAGATATTCTTCAACAATAGGACTAAGTCTGTGAATTTCGTCTATAAACAAAACATCGTTTTCGTCGAGGTTTGTTAGCAATCCCGCTAAATCTCCAGGTTTATCGAGAACAGGGCCGGAGGTAACTTTAAAATCTACTCCCAATTCGTTGGCAATAATATTTGCAAGAGTAGTTTTTCCTAGCCCCGGAGGCCCATGCAAAAGAACATGGTCTAGAGATTCTCCTCTCATTTTAGCAGCAGTAACGAATACTTTCAGGTTTTCAACAACATTTGGCTGACCACTGAAATCGTCGAAACTAAGAGGCCGTAATTGTCTCTCGAATTCTCGTTCATTTTGAGAAAGCTCTTCATTTCTTAAGTCGAAAACATCTGCCATAATCTAAATACTATTATTCGGGCCACTGTATTTTAACACCGTCGATTTTTGTTTCTATTCCATTTTTGTATTGCACTGTTGTATGCACAGAACCATCAGGATTATAGTATTTCCAGTTGCCTTCCTTTTTTCCCATAAGGTATTTTCCTTCTTCCATTACATTTCCGTCGGAGTAGAGCCTTTTGTGTTTTCCGTTTTCCTGACCTAAAATAAAACTGCCTGTATATTTAAGTTTTTCTTCAGGATAATAGTATTTCCAATTACCTTCTTTATAATCGTCTTTATATTCTCCGGTTTCTTTGTGGTCGTTTACGTGATGTGTCCAAATTCCTGTTTTATTATCTTCGTAAAATTCGCCTTCGTTTATAAGTAATCCATTACGGTCGAATTCTCTAAAAGCTCCTTCTCTTTTTCCTTTCAGATAGTTTTCTTCCATAAGAAGCTGACCGGATTCTGCATAGAATTTCCAAGTTCCTGTTTCATTACCTGCAATATAGCTTCCTGTTTGTTCAACTTTTCCCGAGGGATAATAAAATTTCCAATCGCCGGTTCTTTTATTGTTTTTATATTCTCCTTCTTCCATAATTTCTCCCGATGGATAATAAAACTTCCAATTTCCGGTTTTTTTTCCGGTATCGGTAAGTATTCCTTCTGCTGTTAACAATCCGTTTTCGTTGTAAATTCTTGTAGCTGTAATTTTCCCCTCGGTATCGTAATCTATGTGAGTTCCAACCGGAACGCCATTTTTGTAGTTTCCTGCAAATTTAATTTTTCCGTTATCGTGATATTTTTTAACCTGATCTATTTTTTCGAAAGAGCCAATTATTTCTTCTGTAACCTTACCCATTTTGTACTGAATAAAATTAATCATTTCTCCAAGTTTGTTGTATTCTCTGTAAATTCCGTGCAGTGAATCGTTTTTATAGAAAGCTTCGGTTTTTAGCTGATCGTTTAAATGAAATTCTTTCCAAACGCCTTGTTTTAGACCGGCTTTGTCTTTACGGTTAATTTGTTCCTGCTCAATAATAAAATCGTTTCTATATCTTATTAAACCAATAAGAACACTGTCTTTGCTAAACTCTTTGGCAATTTCATGTCGTTTCCCGTTTTCGAAATGAACTATTTGAAATAATTCACCTGTTGGGTAATAATAAAAAGAATTTCCTTGCATTACGTTGTCAAGATAAAGCTCTTTCGCAAAAAGGTAATGTATTTCTTTACCGGCTTTGTTTTTCTCCCTTTTATAAACAAATGTATAACCATTTTTTTTGTCGTCGCGGTAAGAAATTTTTGTTGAAACAAAACCATCTTCGTCGTAAAAGGTCCATAAACTGTCGAGAAGATAATTCAATCTTTTTCCTTCGGATTTAATTTTCCCGTTTTCATAATATGTTTTCCAAAAACCATCGGGTTTACCGTTTCTAAAAGGCCCTTCGCTTGCTTTTGCTCCCGAAGGGTAATAAAAAATATTGTAGCCGTTTGGGTCTATATCATTGCCGGTTTGTGCGTTAAGGCAATTCAGCGCAGCGAAAAAAATAAGAATTATTATTAATCTATTCATTGTTAATTAACGATACAAACTTGCCAAAATTTTGACATCATAAAAATAGTAAATTCAACGGAGTAAATTATTATTGAAATGAATTATTTAATTTTTGGTCTATTATTCTTACAAATATTTGTTAAAAGAGAGAATTTGCTCTGTGTTTTTTCTTATTTTTTGTCTCTTTTTGTAGTTTTCGGGTTCATAACCCAAAGCAACAAGCAATCCTATTGTTCGTTTTTCGGGAATTTCCAGAAGTTTTTTTATTGGTTTTTCGTTGTACCAACCAAGCATGCACGTTCCCAGGCCTATTTCGGCAGCCTGAAGACAAAAATGTTCGGCAGCAATTCCAATATCAATTAATGGATATTCTTTATTTTTTAGTACCTCGCCAATTTGGGTAACTAGTTTTGGTTTTTCAATTACAAAAACAATAATAACCGGAGCCTGAATAACAAATTTGTTAAAACGAGCAATTAGTCCATAAGTTTCTTTTGCAAGTTTATCTTTTAGTTCGGGATTATCTACAACAATAATTTTCCAAGGTTGCGAATTGCAGGCCGATGGGGCAAGGCGAACTGCTTCAACGCAAAGCAATATTTTTTCTTTTTCAACGGGTTTTGAGCTAAATTTCCTAACGCTCTGCCGGGTTTTAACAAGATTTAAAAAACTCATTTCCCAAAATTATATTTCAACACCAATAATACAAATATCATCCACTTGTTCAACACCATTCATCCATTCTTCAATTCGTTGGTTAAGAATTTCCTTTTGGTCAGTCATTGAAATTTTTCTTGTTTCCAAAAGCAGTTCTTTAAAAGTGCTGTATTTAAATTTTTTGTTTTTAGGACCGCCAAACTGGTCGGCGTAGCCATCTGAAAAAACGTAAATCCTGTCGCCAGCAAGTAATGGAAATTCGTTATTTTCGAAATCTCTGGTATCCTCATAAGCTCCAATTGGTTGTTTGGTAGCTTTTAATTCGAAAAGGTTGAATTCTTCATTTTCGTTTTTTGCTTCAACTTCTTCGCCATTAACAACAAATGAAACGCCTTTTTTCCTAATTAAATACAGGGGATTATTGGCACCCGCAAATTCACCGGTTTGAGTTTCAAAATCTATTGCCACAAGACCTAGATCCATTCCGTCTTTTACATCTGTTTTATCGGTCTGACGAAGAGTTTCCCGCAAAAGCATATTAAGTTTGTCGAGAATTTTTCCCGGAGTTGTAATATGGTATTCGCTAACAGCTTGTTTAAGGCCATTATGACCAATAATACTTACAAATGCTCCCGGAACACCATGTCCGGTGCAATCTACCGCAGCAAAGAAGACTTTCTTTTGAAAAGTTGTCATCCAATAGAAATCTCCCGAAACAATATCTTTTGGTTTAAAGAGAATAAATGAATTATCAAGAGTTTCTTTAACAACCTTTTCGGGTGGAAGAATGGCAGTTTGGATTCTCTTTGCGTATTTTATTGAATCCATAATGTCTTTGTTTTTCTCTTCGATAACTTCTTTTTGATGAGTTATTTCCTCGTTTTTGTGTGCCAAGGTAATATTTGCTTTCTTTTTGGCTCTATATCCTCTAAGAACCACAATGGCCAGAATAAGAATTAATACGAATCCTATAGTAGCAGCAGTAAGCTGAATAGTTTGACGTCTTGATTTTTCGTCGGCTTTTTCAAGTTCTGCATCTTTTAGTTCACCCTGTTTTTTGTGCAGTTCTATTTCTTTTTCTCTTTGTTCGGCGTTGTGAAGTTCTTGCAGTTCGGCTAGTCTTTTGGCCTGATTTTCGTTAAAAACTATATCGTTATACTCGTTGTAAGTTTTAAAACTCTCTAAAGCTTTTTTATAATTTTGAGTGGATTCATAAACACCCGAGAGACTTGCGTAAGAGTCGCCTGCTCCAAAAAGGTTTCCAATTTCCTCGTACAAATTAATGGCTTTTTCAATATATTCTCTTGCCAAATCGAATTTTTCCTGATCTTGGTATAATACACCCAAATTTGCATAAGTTCTTGCAATTCCGTTGTAATCGGACAATTTTTCCTGAATGGACAGAATTTTTTTGTAGTAATCCTCGGCCTGTTTATATGCTCCGTTTTTGGCATATAGATTTGCAATATTATTTAGGCAAGTGGCTTCTCCATTAGGATTTTCAATTTTTTGCATTATTTGAAGACCTTTTTGGTAAAAATCCATTGCTTCTGCTGTATTTTGAAGCTGTTCGTTGGCAAGCCCCATATTATTTATTACAAAAGCGTATGGAAAAGGGTCTTCATCCTCATTTAGAAGCGAAAGAGCTTTTTCGAATGATTTTAGAGCTTCAACAGGCTTGTTTTGACCAAGATAAATACTTCCAATGCCGTTGTGTCCGGAGGCAATTCCTTTTTTATCGTTAATCTTTTCGTATTGTTTGAGTCCGTTAATATAATGGATTAGAGCATTATTAAAGTCGCCTTCGGCCTCGTAGGCAAATGCCAGATTTTTTTCTGTTTCTGCTAATAATGCAGAATTGTTTAAATTGGTATAAATTTCAATAGCCTGATTATAATGTTTTTGTGCCAGTTTATATTGGCCATGTTGATAGAATAATTTTCCTTGAAGAAAAGAACAAGAAGCAAGTCCCGGTTGATTATCTTCGAGTTTACAAAGTTTCCAGTATTCCCTAGCGATTATTTTTGCAGTATCGAGGTCGTACATGTAATAGTTAAAGAGGGTTTCGTATTTTTCAGTTCTTGTCTGAAATCCGGAATTAACATCGGCAGCCTCTTTCATCATTTTTTCATAATTAATCTCATCTTCCTGAGCATCCAGGGAAAACAAACAAAGAATAAGTCCAATTATGAGAAAATGTTTTTTCATTTTAAAAAAAAAGCCCGGTTAAGGGCTTCTTAAGAATATTATTAGTTTTTATTGATCTGGTTTTCTAACAAAAGAGAATACTCCTGTAACTGATTCGCCGTCGGGTGTGTTTCCTGAAAAGAATCCTTCTATTAATCCCCATACATCATCGTAACGAGTAACAGTAAGGGTTCCGTTTTCAACCATTAGTGAAAGGCCATTTGCATGATCAAAAATATATACCTCTGTCATTGATGAGCCTAAAACATAAGTTCCGGTTGAACCTCCAAAAAAGGTTAACGAAATATAGCTTTCATTATCAGAAGCTAATCCGTAACCACTTGTATAAGTCATTGATGGATAATAATGTCCATATTTCTGTGTAACAGCAGTAATAGTGTAGTTGGTGTAAGGTAGAGAACCTCCGTTAATTGTTGCATACATAGGTCCGGTTGGTGGTGGTGTTGGCGGAGGACAAAGTTCAATGACACCAAGATTTATGTCTCCTGAAGGATAAATCAGAGCTCCAATTTCTGTTCCATTTCCATAAATTGATATGTCTGCTGAAGGAGATGCCGGCATTTGAATAGCAAAATTGCCGCTGGTTGTATAACTTGCAAGGCTCATTGATCCGCCCCATTCAATAAGTATATTTGCCGGTATTGGAAGTCCGTCGCAGTCAACAATCTGACCGCTTACAGTAACTAAGGTTGGCACGGTTAAATTAACAGTAGTATTTCCAAAAGGAGTAACTGTTTGGGAAACCGGTGTTCCATAATAGTCAGGGAATATTCCAACATCAATCTGAACACCTGAAGCTGCCTGAGCTGAATAGAACCCTGCCTCGTTAGTCATAACATTAACCTGACCAACAGAAACCATAACACCACCTACACCTTGTCCGTTTCCATCGTAAACATGACCCTGAACAATAGATGTGCTTCCATAAGCAAGTTCGCATCCAATGTAAGAGAAATGACCAACAGCTCCCTGGTATCTGCCGCTTGTTTTGTTTGCTGTAGAGTTTGTTCCGGTTGGGGAGGCAACATTCATAGATTTTACACCACCATCATCGTCGAAACTCCAAATATCAATTTCGTTTGGTGCAAAAGGTTCTAATGCCGGAGGAATTGTTAGTTCGAATTCTGCCATTCCTTTGGCATTAGGATTTAAGTTTAATTTGTTTCCTGCATCGTCTCTAAGTTCAACAAGCATACTTGCAAAAGCTTTTAAAAACACCTCAACATCCAGATGGTTAGATCCAATTTGGTCTCCTCCAAAATTGTAAGTATTAAATAAGGGATTAGATGGGTCGAGATATGCTGCGTAAACGTTCACATTTCCGTTGTAAGTAACACCCGACGGGGTAATAAAATTATTTGCAGGAAATGTAACTTTTAAAAACCCCGGAATAGAAATTTCACCACCTTCCGAAGCATCAAAAGTTGTGGTTACAGCATTTGCAGCGGTTTCCGAAATCATCCCAACATCGATAACGGCAGGCGTTCCCGGACTAACCAATTCCGATTTTGTTACATTGAAATATCCTGTTTTTTCAAATTTTAAAATATATCTGTTGCCTGGCACATTTAGATTTTCAAAAATAAAGTAACCATTATTACCTGTTGTGTATAAGCTGCCGTGAGCCGAAACCTCAACACCGGCCAAGGGGGCTCCGAATTCATCGATTACAACCCCGGAAACGGTTTGAAGATTGAAAACAGTTGGGGTAGAAACTCCCTGAAAATTAACATTTTCTGACTTATTACATGAGGTGTAAGTAATTGCGAAAATTACAGCAATTACAAAAGAATAAATTATCTTTTTCATAATATGATATTTCGTGTTCAAAAAACTGCGAAATATACACAATTTTTAGGGACATGTAAAATCAGACCACTTAATTTTTTGATTAAAGCTATATTATTTGTGTTTAATTAAATAAAGCTCTAAGCGGATTTAAAATGGCTTTCCCATAATTATTCAAAAAGTTTGTTTTTTATACTTATTCCTCATCTTCTTCCTCCATTGCTGCTTCAAATTTCTTTATAAAATCTCTGCGCTTTTTGTCTGTTCCCAGCCAGTATCTATACATTGGCTGGCCTTTTGGCACGTCCATGCTGCATTTTTCCGGTTTAAGTTCTTTAAAAATATCGTTAAAAGCAGGCACAGACGAAATTCCTACCATCTGATTAGACCTGTACTGGAAGAAGAACCAATCGGAGCCAAAAGCGAGGTAAATTGTTAAAATATCGCCCGATTTTTTCTTCTCAAGCTCAATCATTCCGTTTACCATTTTATTTATTTGAGTATTGCCCATTGAACCAATTCCTATTGGCCCTTTGCTTGTATATGAGCCAAGTACAGGATTCCATTCCATTTTTAAATCGGTAAAGAAAATTGTATGTTCAAAAACTTTCGGGAATTTCTTAAAATAACCGTAAAGCGACAAATCCGGCATTATTTTTTCAGCTTCATCTTTACCCAAAATTTCATAAAGACCTTTTGTATAAACATCTCTGTCGACTGCCACATTTTCCCCCGATGAGTTAGCAATTCTGTCTTTCATCATTTTCATGGCATTTTCATCGAAAAGGAAGTCGAAAGCCCAAAGCAAATCAAATTCAACAGTATTGGATGTTAAGTCCATATTTATACTTCCAACAGCCTCATTCTTAACTTGTCCCATATTTCCTCCCATATTTAGTTTACCTTCGGCATAGGCATTACAAATAGATTTATGAATACTCATATAATTGCCGGGGAGATTAAATTCAACAAGTTTTTCCTTATTTGAAATTTTATATTTTCCGGTTGCTTTTTCAAAATGCATAAAACCATCGGCAGTAATAAACTCGTGGTCGCGCTGGTTTTTCAGTTTAGACAAAAATGCCGGATAAACTTTTGAAGAATCTTGCGATTCGTACATACCAACACCCAAAGGAAGGTTGTTAATATTAAGCGGAGCCTTAGAAACCGGTATATAAATTTCATTAGGATCTATTTGGGCAGAAAATTTCACCCATGGTTTTTCAAGATCTTCACAATCGTGAGAAAGCATGGTACCTCCATCGAAAAACAGATGCTCCCGGGCAGCTTCTAATTTAACTTTTCCGGTAAATTTAAAAGCAGGGCTGAGAGTAAAATTCTCCGTAATTCCTATTGAACCGGTTGCAAAAGTTTGAACCGAGGAATCAACAGAAACTACATCGAATCTAATTATTTGCTTGTTGTTATTTTCGTCAACGTAATCGTAATCGCCATTTGCTGAATAATCTTTTCTGCCGTAAACATTGGTGCTGGCATTGTAAATTGTATGATATTTTGTGGCATTGTTAGCAATAATTTTCGAGTTTGTAAGGGTTTGCATTACTGCACGTTTTTCAATAACTATTTCACCATCGCCGGGGTATATTGTAGCGTCGGCAACTCTAATCCATTTTACTTCGTTGGCCGTAATTATCTTTTTTCTAAGATTATAATTTGCAGAAGGGGCTTTAAACCTTAAAGAATCCTGGTTTGGATGAATAGAAATAAAATCGGAACCCGAAAGTTGAACATCCTCAATCTGCATTGGACTCATGCCTGTTGTATCTATTTGTTTTTGAAGGCCTTCTTTTGCCGACATTTCAATTTCCTCCTTGTCCATAAACCATTTAAACTGATCCATGTAACATATATATTGGTTTTGCGGGAATTCTACAAAAGAAGCTTCCCCATTAGATTGGAAAAGTCCCAGTCGCTCCTCAAAGTCAACATGAGCAGTAACATTCTCTGTTTTAAAAGCAAAATCTGTTGTTCCCACATCTTTCAAAGAAAAGGAGCTTGAGTCTGATTTTATTTCGTGTTCCTGAAAATTGAATAAATCGGAAGTTAATGTAGCATTTTCGAAATCTAAAGTTCCTTTTCCAGCCATGCCGGTTGGTTGAAGAATTGTTGTTCCTTTTAGGGTTGTTTCTCCATCGAACATTCTAATTGGATTCTTCTTGCTAGTTGTAAAAAGTTTATCGTTTTTGGGTTCAAAATGCACATAAGAATCGGGAGCTGTAACTTCAGGAAATTGAACTCCTGTTTTTTGTTTTTTGTTGGTGAAATTCTTTGCCTCAGCATTTATACTGTCGGGGAAAAAGAGAAAACTTTCCGATTCGGTAACAGAATTAATATACTCGAATTTTCCATTTCCTTCCAATCCGGCATTACTAAGTTTAATGTCGTTTTTAAATACACCTTTTCCTCCGTAAGTTGGCCATCCTTCGGGTGGTGCAGAACGAATTAAACCAAGAGAATAGTCGGGTTGAACAAACAAACTGTCTTCGAAAACGGGCAGAATACCTGCAGAGACAAATTTTCCTCCAAATTTGGTTCCGTGTTTGGTAAGACTATTAAGGCTATCCATTTGAAAAGGATAAATTTGAAAGAAAAAAGCATTTCTATTATAAACTCCTTTAAAAATATCGTGATTATCGTAATACACATAACAATCTTTTTCGCTGTCGAGGATAGGAAACTGTGGAAAATCTGGTTTTTTTACCCCTGATTTGTTGTTAGGATTATCAATGTAAAGCTCCCCTCTAACATCTTCCAAATTGGTTTTTACCGTTCTTAACACATGATTTCCTGCCGCATCTTTTCTGCCGGTTGGAACCTGAAATTTTGCATATTCCACATCTGTTAATCTAATTTTAAAACGGTCGTAATCGAACTTGAAATTTTTTCCGGTAAAGAGGAAATAACCTGCAAGAATTTTTCCGTCGAATTCAAAATCTCTGTTCTTCTTAAGTTTAATTTTTTCCTGATCGGGCCAAATAATTACCGATTGTGAATCGCTTAGAAAAATTTCTTTAATTCCATCAATTTTCAAATCGTAATTAAGAAGTTCCAGTGTTGCATAAGTTTGTTGATTTTCTAAGATAACCGATTCAAACTGAATTACATCATAATCGGTCTTTCCACCCATTGAACTTAAATAGTTAAACATCTTGTCCTTAAGAATAACCTCGTCAGAATCGGGATCGTACAAAATTAGTCCTAAATACGAAAGTCTCATTAGTATTTGTTTAGCCGATTTATGGTCAATTGAAATTGATTGAGCAAAATCTAACCCCGTAAAATAAATTGTTTGGTGAGCATTTGAATAATTTGCCAGTCCTACCAATGGATGAACTCTATCCATGCCTTGAAGCTTTTCAAATCTTACTTTTCTAAAGAAGTTTGAGGATTCGAAAAGAGCGGTATTTTCTGTTTGCATATAATCATCGTCTCTTCTTAAATCGGGGTTTGTATTTTTTCCGGCTGCTAAAACTAGTTTGTCAACCGTGCCATCTCCGCTGGTCATTTTGTTAAAACGAACAAATTGGTCGCCCACAGTCCATACCATTTCTTCAAAACTCATATCCATCTGATGGTAGGAATTGAAAAAAGGAGCATGTGCCATTCCTTCCTCGTTGCGGTAAAGACTTACTGTTTTTCTTTTCACATCGAATGAAAATAGCAATCCGGGGTGATAAATTGAATCTGTATCGAGACGAAGCACTATTTCACAGGCTTGTGATTTAACGAAGTCCTGATTAAAAATAAAATCTCTTGAATAGGCTGTTAAGAAAAGTGTGTCGCCAATAAAAAAATTAAGTAACGCTTTATTGTCGCTGGTTCCGGTTCCAATAAAACTTGCTCCTCGCATGGTAAAACCCCCGTCATAATCAACATATTGGTAAATATCCTTTATTTCGAATCGTTTGGTATAGGAATTAAATCGAGGGTAAGAGGCATTTTTCTGATGTTTTTCGAGTTTTTCTTTATAAAGTTTTTCGGCAGAATTGAGCTTTTTATCGTCTTCAAGTTTTTTGTTCAGTTTTTCATCCATTTCTTCCAGAGCTTCCATGTCGAGACTAATTCCTGCCATTACTCTGTCTTCAAGCTGACCGTAAATTGGTTGATCGAAGTAGTTGGTGTTGACAAATTGAACAGAATCGGCATTGTAAAAGGTTCTTTTAAGGTCTATATCATATTTTCTTAACTGAGCAAAAACCTTATTCTTGTCGTATCCTGCTCTTTCCCATGTAACTTTTCCGTTTGCCCCAACCCATTTGTCCTCCAGAGGATAAAAAACCCCTTGAGTTCCATAAATGTTTAGACTGTCTCGTTTGGCATAACAAACCATATTAAAGGGTTCTTTAAAAATTAGTTTTATTCCGGAATTGTCTGTATTAATTGCAAAATTGTTGGTATATGCTTTCCAATCAACATTATTTGTTTTGTATATGGAATTTTCAGAAAAGAGAAAATAGGTCTGTTCAACAAAAGTCTCAAGAGCTTTTTGATTATACTTTTTCTCTGAACATAAGAGTTGAATAGCTTTTTCCCATGTGTCGTAGTGTTCTTCTTTATTAGAATTATTGCTGAATAAAACCAAAGTTTTTATGTAATTGTAAAAAGTTGGATGAGCTTTAGCTTTTTTCTTAAGCATTAAATTAGAAATATTGTAAATATTTTTCTTCTTTACATCAGTGAAATATGGATTTTCTAACCAAAGATCTTTAAACTCGTTCATCAATGTTTTTGCTTCACTTGCTCTCTCGGCGTTAGGACTACTTTCTAAAAGGTTTTTCATTTCATTATAGTATCCTTTTGGGTCGGAAGGAAATTCCTTAAGCTGGCCATAAGTCTGTAAAAAGGTTGTAAAGACAATAACCAAGATAATTATATACTTCATGTTGCGATGTTTTTCAATTCTTATTTTTCTTTAATGCAATGCAGACAAACCCAGTTTTTTTGAACAAAATGTCTGTCGTACTTTAATTTATGTTTTTCGGCTTCATTTCTAATCGATTCAATATCTTCCTGATAAAAGCCGCTTAATATCAACAGTCCTTCTTCTTTAAGAACTTTAGAGTATTTATTTAGGTCTTGTAATAGAATATTTCTGTTGATATTAGCAATGATTATTTCGAATGTTTGGTTGCCTAATATTTCTGCATCTCCCAAAAGAATTTCAACGTTTTTAACATTGTTCTTTTTAACATTCTCCAAGCTGTTTTCATAGGCCCATTTATCATTGTCTATTGCCAAAACGGTTTTTGCTCCCATTTTTGATGCAAGAATAGCCAAGATACCTGTTCCGGAGCCCATGTCGAGTAAATTTTTGCCCGAAAAATCCATTTCTAGCATTGATTCCATAACTAGTTCTGTTGTTTCGTGATGGCCTGTTCCAAAAGACATTTTTGGATCTATAAGAATTCTAAATGGATAATCTTCTTCTATTTTATGAAAATCGGCATGAATTAGACATTTATTTTTAATTACCACATAAGGAAAATTCTCTTCCCACACGGCATTCCAATTCTTTTCCTCAAGCTCCTCATTAATAAACTCTATTTCTACAGGTTTCTCATCAACCGAAAACTTTATTTCCTTTATCTTTTTTTCATCGTAAAGATTGGCAGGAATGTAGGCAAGTAATTTGTTTTCAAGATTTTCGAATCCATCGAATCCTAATTCTATTAATTTTGAAACCAAAATGTCGGCAATTTCTTCCGACCAGGGGTTTGTTGTAAAAACGGTTTTTATTGTTTTGTTTGTCATTTTATTAACTAAAAAGAATTAATTATTCCGGCAAAATCTTCTGCAACCAAAGAAGCTCCTCCAATTAGACCTCCGTCAACATCTTTATTTGCAAAAAGTTCTGCAGCGTTTGAAGGTTTGCAACTTCCTCCGTATAAAATTGAAATTTTTTCGGAAACTTCTTGGCCGTATTTTTCTGTTAACATGCTTCTAATAAAACTATGCATTTCCTGTGCTTGCTCCGGACTGGCTGTTAAACCGGTTCCAATTGCCCAAACGGGTTCGTAGGCTATTACAGTAGAAATTATTTTCTCGGAATTTAAATGAAAAAGCGATTCGGAAATTTGCGATTTCACTACCTTGAAATGTATATTCTTTTCTCTTTCGGAAAGAACTTCTCCACAACAAAAAATTGGTTTCAATCCGTTTTCAAGCACCAAATCGGTTTTTTCTTTCAAAATCTCGTTTGTTTCTCCGTAATATGCTCTTCTTTCGCTATGACCAATAATAACGTATTCGGCACCCGCAGATTTAATCATTGATGCAGAAACCTCACCCGTAAAAGCTCCCTGGGGTTTGTTTGAGCAATTCTGAGCAGCAATTTTTATTGAGCTTAGTTTGCAAATTTCGGCAACCAAACCCAAAGAAGTAAAAGGAGGGCAAAGAATTACATCAACATCTTTGCTGAGTTTTTTGTTTAGAACATCAAGAGTAAGAGTCTTACTCTGTTCAACATCCATGTTCATTTTCCAGTTTCCGGCAACAATTTTTTTTCTCATTTTTTATAGTTTTTTTCGCAAATAAAAATAGTGATAAAACAAACCCCACAAAACTTTTTTTGCTTAAAACAATTAACACTTGCAGAAATAATAGTAAAATTGGTATAAATTTTTTACCAATTAGCAAAAAACCATTTTCTTTGCATTTTTGTTATGCAATGCAGAAACTATTAATAATTACAATTTTTCTACTTATCTCTTTTTTGTCTTTCTCTCAGGAAAAGAAGAAGGAATATATTGCCAATCGTATAAATCAGGCTCCGGTAATTGATGGAAATTTAGATGATGAATGTTGGAAAAATATACCTTCCACAGGAGAGTTTATTCAATATGAACCCTTTAACGGAAAGCCTGCTTCGCAAAAAACTGAAGTAAAAATTGCTTACGATAACACAGCAATTTATTTTGGTGTTTATTGTTACGACAGTAATCCCGATAGCATATTAACCGAGTTATGCGAACGAGACAATGATGATGTAAATGCCGATTGGTTTAACGTTGATATTGGAGCTTTTCGCGATGGATTAAATGCCTTTAGTTTTGGAGTAACTTCGGTCGGGGTTCAGTTAGATTCAAAAATAAGCAACGATGACAATGACCATAATTGGGATGCGGTTTGGGAATCTTCAACAAGCATTGTAAATGATGGATGGATTGTTGAAATGAAAATACCTTATTCGGCTTTGCGGTTTCCAAAAAAAGATGTTCAGGATTGGGATATTAATATGTGGCGACAAATTCGCAGATATAGAGAATGGAGTACATGGAACTACGTAGATCGTAATCAGAGTAATGTAATGGTTCAGTACGGTGTTCTTAAGAATCTGGAAAACATAAAACCTCCCTTACGACTTTCTTTTGTTCCTTATCTTTCGGGGTATCTCGAAAATCAATCGGGTAACAAAGATTGGGGTTATTCTTTTAACGGAGGAATGGATTTAAAATACGGTATTAATCAGAGTTTTACCCTAGACATGACCTTAATTCCTGATTTTGGTCAGGTGCAATCCGACGATTATGTTCTTAATCTTTCGCCTTTCGAAACTTATTATGAAGAAAAAAGACAATTTTTTACCGAAGGTACCGAGCTTTTTGGAAGGTGCGAATTGTTTTATTCAAGAAGAATAGGTAGCGAACCGGTTGGCTTTTACGATGTTTTTAATGAGGAAATTGATTCAATAATTGAGAATCCGGTAAGCACATCGCTTATTAATGCCAGTAAAATTTCAGGGCGTACAAAAGCCGGTTTGGGAATAGGAATTTTTAATGGAATGACAGCCAAAACCGTTGCAACAGTTTTAGATACTGCAGATTACCAAAAAGAATATACTACTCAGCCATTTACAAATTACAACATGATTATTTTGGATCAGAACATTCTAGATAATTCCTACATAAGTCTTGTTAACACAAACGTTAAAATGAATGGTTTCGATTATATGGCAAATCTTACAGGAACGGAGTTTTACCTTGCCGGAAAAGATAATGTGTATGCTGTTGAAGGACTGGCTGTTGTAAGCAATATTTATGATGAATCGCAATCGGAAACAGGATACAAATATGAACTTGATTTTGGAAAACAAAGTGGAAGTTTTCAATGGGCATTTGGTCACGAGGTTCTGGATAACAAATTTGACCCAAACGACATGGGTTATTTAGACCATAACGATTATGTGGAAACAGGGCTGGAATTGTCTTATAATATTTTTAAACCATTTGGGAAATTTCTTTCAGCACGCAACAGACTTGATTTTTACCGTGAAGCTTTGTTTACCGGAAACAAATTTGCCGGTTGGGGAATAAACTGCCAATCGTACTTATTAACCAAAAAACATCTGTCTTTTGGGTTTGGCGCATATACACAACCAACAGAGAGTTACGATTATTTTGAAGCAAGAACTCCCAATAAAGTTTTTAATAAACCGGGAAATTTTGGAATGCACTTTTTTGTTTCGCCCGATTATCGCAAGAAATTTCTTATCGACGCAAGAGCAGGATTCGAAATTAACGGAGAATATAAAAATCTTAATGCACCTTTTAATTACAATTTTAATATAGGACCCAGAATACGATTTTCTAACCGTTGGCTACTTACATATAGTTTTAATTACAGTTTTACCGAGAATGATTACGGGTTTTATTCTAACGGACTTTTTGGTGAACGAAACCTAAAAACCATTTCAAACACAATTAATACAAGCTACATTTTTAACAACAAAGCAGCATTAAACTTAAGACTTCGACATTATTGGTCTATTGCCGATTACGGCAGATTATTTAATCTGGAAAACACAGGATATTTAAGTTCGGCAGATCAAATGGCAGAAAGAGATATTAATTTCAATTCCTTCTCAGTAGATTTGGTTTTTAAATGGCAATTTGCCCCGGGAAGCGAAATGTCGGTGGTTTGGAAGAACAATATTTTAGACAATAATGATATTATTTTAGTATCCTATTGGGAAAACCTTGATAAAACTCTTAATCTGTCGCAGCTTAACAGCTTTTCAATAAAAATATTGTATTATTTGGATTATATGTATTTAATGAAAAAAAAATAGAGAGAGTTTGATGTTTGAGCCTACTCGGCTCTCACTCTCAAACTCACTCTCATTTTGTGACCCAGGGAGGATTCGAACCCCCGACCCTCAGATCCGAAGTCTGATGCTCTATCCAACTGAGCTACTAGGCCAATTCAATAAATATTTATTGGGCTGCAAATTTAGAAAATTTTTAACAAACTATTCCCTATTAGTCAAATTCTTCCTTAGCTTAAGAATTTTGGCATTTCAAACAATAATTATTGTAGGGATTCTTTGGTATGCGATAACGTTTGATAATATAACTGGGTTTCACTAATTATATTCCATTTTTTTAGTAATTTGATATTTAGCTCAGAATCTTTAGGGTTGGTAATAATCGTCCATGATAATACGGTACAATTATTATCTATTTTAACAATAGAATCTTTTGAATTAACAATTTGATTAATAGCATTTCTTTCACACAGATTTTCATCAAATTTTGGTTCATCTGCATTTGTAAATATTAATAAAACCAGAATAACTAACGGAATATACCAATATTTTTGCTTTCTTGAAATATTTTTGAGAATAAACATTGTTGTTTTGCCAAAGATGAACATTAGACTTAAGGTTATAGGAATTATTGTATCGTATCTTAGAACAAGAGGACGATAATCGCGATAGCCGCCCAAAGGTAGAAGAAGAATGTACATTATTGCAAAAAATCCAATCCATTTAAATATGTTCAGTATTTTTTTTCCATCGTCGCCTCGCAGTTTATAATTAATTATTAAAGTATTAGTTATTATAATGACAAACAAAATAGGGAATCCCAATTTTTGAGTAAATAGGTTAAAGAGGCCTTCCGGCAACCTAGAGTATAAAACCGACAAGGGCATTTTGTTGCTCAAGTCAACTGAATTAAAACTTACAAGAAAAAGAGAATAAATAGAAAAAGCACAAAGGGGCATTAAGTAAAAGAAATAATCCTTAGGAATTTTAATAATTGCAAGTTTTAATCTGGAGTAAACATTTCCATCATTTGATTTTTTTAAATTTCTATATATAACATTAATAAATAGTAAGAAACATACCACTAACGATATTCCGGGATTTAATGGGCCACTTAAACTTGAAATTAGTGCCAAAGGAATCCATAAATACTTAAAGTATTTTAACCTATTTAAATCTAAGCCATAATAATATTTTAAAAAAAGAGGTAGGAAATACAATAAAATTAAGATGGTTGGTAGCGCATAAAAAAAAGTGTATGTAGTTGAGGGGTCAATAATTCCCATATAGCTTCTATATCCATTAATTTGAAACAATGGCGTTATTAAGACTGCAGCTAAAAGAAAATCATATTTTAGTCTATTTCCTGAAATAAGAAGTGAAAGAAGGAGAATAATAATAAACTGAATTAAAGTTTTGGCTATGGCACATGATAAGTATGCACTATTAATTGGGCTATAAAATTTTTGAAGAAAAAGCGGTACATTATTGAAATATTGGTAGAAGCTCCAATGACAAAAATATTTATTTGGATTAGGATATGTAGTATTATCGGTAAAAATTTTAATACCTAAGGGACTATCAAGAATTGGTTTCACATCTTGGGCAGGTACAATTCCTCCTGCCATATCGCCATCAAAAGGAGTATAATAATGCTGTAAGAAAGAAAATCCTATATCTGCAAGTAATAACGCTGTAAATAAAAAAACAAAAATTCTTCTTCTCATTTGTAAATATTAACAGTAAGATATTTGTTTGTTTCCTTTATTAAACAAACAATCTATAAATAGGCCTGCAGAATAAATTTCAAATTGGAAAATATTTATTATTCAATTTTAGAATGGCAAATCGTCTGTTGCGTCTTCGGGTGGAATTTCCTCGAAATTTCCCTGCGGCATTCCCATATCTGTGGGAGGAGCGGAGGTGTTTTTTGCTGAAGATATTCCTTGTTCTAATATTTCCAATTTCCAGGCTTTTACATCTGTAAACCACCTTCCCTGATATTCGCGACTTTCAATATTAATGCTTACTTTAACCTCGTCACCTTTGGTTAACTTGTCAACATCAACCTTATCGTTCCACGACATTATACATATTTTTTTTGGAAAATCTTCTTTTGTTTCAATAACAAAGGAATGTTTAGACCATTCGCCGCGAGCAGATTTGCCTTTTTCTTTATCTAAAATCTGAAAAACTTTTCCTGTTAGTTCCATTTCAATTTTTTTTTGCAAATATATTAATAATTGTTTAACATAACAACTACGCCAATAATTCTGTTATGTGGTTTTTAAAAATAATTGCTGTTTGTGGGGTAACATTATCCTCGGAAACCGGAAAAGCAGCTATTTTAATTCCATCTTCTTCCAATTCATCGAGCCAGGCAAGGAATTCTCCAATGCCCATTCTTTCTGCTTCATAATTTGTCCATTCTAATTTCGCATAATTTTCGGCATAATTTTTCTCGGGCCAAACCGGCAGATACTGGTTTTCCTTTTCATCATCAAGCATTGCAAACATTCCGGAGTATGCTTGTAACAGCCAAACTTCTTTTTTAGAAACAATTGTTTCAATTAGGTAATTATAACGTTCGGCATCGTTTTTTTCTTCAGAGTTCATTATTTCTTTTCTTAATTATTTATAAATCTGTCAATTACTTAATTATTTTGAGTTCATCCATAATATTTTGTGCATTTGCATATTTGTCAATTACCAGTAATAAATACCGTGCATCCATGCAAATAGTTCTTTGAAGATTTGGTTCGAAATTAATGTCGCCCGACATTGCCTCCCAGTTTCCATCGAATGCCAATCCTATTAAATAACCCTGACCGTTAATTACGGGGCTTCCTGAGTTTCCGCCGGTTATGTCGTTGTTTGTAATAAAATTTACAATTAGCTCACCGTTTTCGCCGTAAATTCCATAGTCTTTTTTCTTGTAAATTTCTTTAAGCTTTTCGGGAACATGAAATTCCCAATCGTTTGGAACTTCCTTTTCCATAACGCCTTTAAGGGTTGTTTTGTAGTCGTAATGAATACCATCGGCAGGAAAATAATCCTCAACTGTACCGTAAGTTAAACGCATTGTTGAATTTGCATCGGGATAAAATTTATTTGACGGATTCATTTCCATAAAACCTGCAATAAAAAGTCTGTTACCTCTTTCCATCATGGTGTTAGCTTCAGTGGTTTTTAGGATAATATCCTGATAAGATGTTAAGAAAGCATTCATTAGCAAATAAGCAGGATCGGATTCGAAAGAAACAGGTTTTTCGCAAAGTTCCAATAGTTTTTGTTTATCGGAAAAGATTGATTTATCGAAAACCACTTCTGCCATTTTGTTATAATCTCCTTTAGTTTTTTTCAATAAAGATTTAAAATATTCGGGTTGATATTTTACATCCACATTTTCATTGTACATTTTCATCATTTCAATAAAAATCTCTCTATCTAAAGGTCTGTAATAATCTTTGAAATGTCTCTCAAACTCATCCTTTTTGTCCTTAAGAACAGCTTCTTTGTCTTCATTTTTAAAATCGTTTTTTACCGATTGCAGAAATCTACGGTTATTAAGAGCAAGTTTAATCATCTCGCTGCCTCCGTAAACAGCCTCATAAAAATACTGAGAGGCAACTTCATATTCGGTGAGCTGCTCATAAGCTGCTTCAATATCGCGAAGACAGGTTCCGTAAAGGTTTTTTCTTTCTGTTTTTTCGTTTATCCAGTTTGTAAATTCTTTTTCAATAGCTTGTTTTCTATCAAGAACCTTATTTCTTTTTAGCTGGGCAACCTGACCAATATAATATTTCCAGTAATTACTTACGCTTGCTTGTTTTGAGCTGTACTGAATACGAACTTTATCGTCGGCATTCATTGCTGAACGCATAATTTCAAGTTTCTTTGTTCTAATATTAACAATAGTTGGTCCGGTCTTTTCCAGCAACATTTTTACACCAAAAGAAGTCATATATCTGTCTGTTGACCCCGGATAGCCAAGAATCATGGCAAAATCTCCTTTTTCAACACCTTTAATAGAAATTGGCAAAAAATGTTTTGGTTTAAGTGGAATATTTTCTGTTGAATATGGTGCCGGTTTTCCATCGGGACCGGAGTAAACTCTAAAAAGACAAAAATCGCCTTTATGACGAGGCCACATCCAATTATCGGTATCGGCACCGTATTTTCCAATTCCCCAAGGTGGAGCACCAACCATTCTAACATCCTCATAAACCTCATAAACAAAAAGATAATATTCATTACCTCCAAAAACTGCTTTTACCTTACTTTGATAGTGAGTTCCTGATTTTGCTTCTTTTTCAATTTGTCTGGCAGCTTTTTCAATTATTGCATTTCGCTCAGCTTCGGTCATTTCGGCACTTACACCATCGAGAACTGTTTTTGTAACATCTTCCATTCTAATTAAAAATGAAACCTTTAAACCGGCATTTGGAAGTTCTTCACCCAAAGATTTTGCCCAAAAACCATGAGTTAGATAGTCGTTTTCTACCGATGAATGTTTCTGAATTTGGCTCAAACCACAATGATGATTTGTAAGTAAAAGACCTTTATCCGAAATAATTTCACCTGTGCATCCATTGCCAAAAAGAACAATAGCATCTTTTAAGCTGGATTTGTTTACACTGTAAATTTCTTCGGGAGTAAGTTTACAACCCATTTTTTTCATGTCGTCGTAATTCAGTCTTTCAACAAGCAGGGGCAACCACATGCCTTCGTCGGCTTTTAACAAAAGACTTTTAGAAACAAAAATTAAGCTGAGAAAGAGAATAAATAAAAATTTCATATTAGAAAGTTAAATTAAATTAATTACAAGTTTGTAAAGATAAATATTTTGAACCATTGGCGCAAAAAATGGGAGTTATTAAAAAGTTTTTCTAATTTTACACCAATACTTTAAACCTAATTTTTATGTATAAATCTATTCTTAAAAAAGGCCTTCCGCACATTATTGTTGTGCTGATATTTTTTCTGATTTCTGCTGTATATTTCTACCCACAATTTAGTGGAAAAGCTCTTTATCAGCAAGATAACGACCATTTTCTTGGAATGAGCAAGGAGGTAATGGACCATTTGGATAAGGAAGGTGAAAATGCGTTATGGACAAATTCAATGTTTGGAGGTATGCCTGCTTACCAAATATATTTTAAGAAATCGAGCAATTGGATACTGGAAATTGAATCGGCATTACTTAGATTAATAAAATCTCCTGTTGCACATCTATTCCTTTGCTTCATAGGATTTTACATTATGCTTTTATGTTTTAATGTTGGTCCCTGGGTTAGTCTAATCGGATCTATTGCTTTCGGACTTTCAACCATAAATATTTTGTACATAGGAGCAGGTCATTTAACTCGTGTTCATGCTTTTGCGCTGATGGGGCCAGTAATTGGCTCTGTAATATATACTTATAGAAAACATTTGGTTTATGGTGCAATTCTTACCGCTTTGTTTGTTGCACTGCAAATTTCAGCAAACCACTTACAGGAAACCTATTATTTACTTTATATTCTACTTGCCGTTGTTGGTTTCGAGTTTTACCGCCACATTGTGGAAAAGAAACTAAAATCATTTGTAAAAGCATCGGGGTTTCTTGTTGCTGCCGCAATTATTGGGGTTTTACCGGCATGGACAATGTTATCTACCACTCAGGAATACTCAAAAGTTTCAACCAGAAGTCAATCCGAATTAACTATTCATTCTTCAATAAAAAGCAGTGCTGAAAGAACCTCAGGATTAGATCCCGATTACATTAAGGAATATAATTTTGGAAAAGGCGAATTATGGTCGGTAGTTATTCCCAACGTAAAGGGTGGCTCGGCAAACAGAATTGGAAACAAACCCGATTTGCTTAATGGTGTGCCGGATCAGTATAAAAAAGATTTAGCAAATCAATCGACCTACTGGGGTGACCAAAGTTTTTCGGGAGGTGCCTTCTATTTTGGAGCATCAATGTTTTTGCTAATGGTTCTGGGCATGTTTTTCGTACGCGATAAAATTAAATGGCCTCTTTTAGGGGTTGCATTTCTTGCAATGATTTTGTCGTTAAAGTATTCCGGTGTTGTAGATTTCTTTATTGAAAATGTGCCGATGTTTAATAAATTCCGCGATACAAAAATAATGATGATAGTTCCTCAAATAATTTTCCCCTTAATTGGAGTATTATTTGTAAATGAGCTTATTAAAACACAACACAACATTAAAAAAATGATGTATGTTATGGGTGGAACTTTGGCCGTGTTTTTAATAATATTGGCAAGCCCACAAACATGGTTTTCGTTTTTAAGCTCCGAAGAAGCTACAGCAATTGCAAGACAACAAGAAGCTTTACAGGCAAATCCTCAACAAGCTGAGAATTTCAATGGTTTTATTGGTGAATTAGAATCGGTAAGGGTTTCAATATTTAGAGCAGATTTGTGGAGAACTATTTTGTTTATTGTTCTAACCGGAGCTTTGGTTTTAGGATATGTTAAGAAAATATTTAAGAAAGAAATTCTGTTTGCAGGATTGGCAATAATAGTATTAGTTGACCTTTGGATGGTTGACCAAAGATACCTTAATTCAAAACTGAAAGGGCAATACGGACAAGTTGTTTGGGTTGATAACTACGAAAGAAATAACCCATTTGTACCAACTCCTGCAGATATTCAAATTTTAAAAACGGAACTATCCGAAAACCCTGAATTAAAAGACAAAATATCTAAGGAAACCGAAGAGTATTTTAAAAACAACAAGCCCGAGCAGAAAAACAAGAATCATGAAGGAATTAAAATTGCTTTCAGGGAATTAAATCTTGCCACAAACTACCGTGTTCTAACACTAAATAATCCTTTTAACAATGGAAGTATTCCCTATTTTCACAAATCAATTGGAGGTTACCACGGAGCTAAACTAAAGCGTTATCAAGAACTAATAGACTTTAAACTTAGTTTCGAAATAGGAAATATTCAATCTCTTTATCCCGGCAAAACACAAACCCTTAACATGTTAAACACCAAATATATAGTTTATCCGGGAGAGAAAAGCAGAGAAGAAAATCAGGTTTTACCAAATCCCGCTGCAAATTCACCTGCATGGTTTGTTTCTGAATATAAAATTGCTGAAAATGCCGATGAAGAAATTTGTGGTTTAATAAATCCCGACAATATGAAGGGCGTTAAGGAATTGTATGTTCAAAAAAATGAATTGGAAAGACAAAAACTTGAGCTAAGGAAACAAAATCCTTCAGACCCGGCAATTGCAGTATTGGACAAAAAAATTGAAGGTTTGCAACAAGATATTTACAATCAGAACAGCTTCGACAGTAAAAAAACGTCAATAATTTCTAAAGATTTTGAAAATTATGTAGCCGGAAAGAGTTTTGTTCAAGACAGTTCTGCAACAATAAAAATGCTAAGTTACAAACCTAACCATTTGGTATATGAGGCAAATTGTTCATCGGAACAGCTAGTTGTTTTTAGCGAAATATACTATGCTAAAGGTTGGAATGCCTATATTAACGATCAACCTGTTGACCATTTCAGAGCAAATTATGTACTTAGAGCAATGGTTGTTCCTGCAGGAAAATCGAAGATTGAATTCAGATTTGAGCCATCTTCCTACAAAAATGGAAATTTAATTTCAATGGCAGGTTCAATAGTTCTGCTATTATTGGTTTTTGGCGCATTGGGTTGGGAAATAAAAAAGAACTTCTTTAGCAAGAAATCATAAATAAACCAATATTTTGGGAGAAATTCAGAAGCAATCGGTAAAGGGCACCGTTTTTATCTATTTAGGCTCAATTCTTGGCTTTGTTGCCAGCGGCGTTCTATTTCCCAGAATAATGAATCCCGACCAAATAGGTCTAGTTTATTTAATGGTAGCCTACGCAACTATTTATTCTCAGTTTGCCAGTTTGGGTTTTAATTCTGCAACAACCAGAATGTTTTCATATTTCAGAAACAACGAACTAAAGCATAATGGTTTTTTAGGTTTGGCACTTCTTGTTTCATTATTGGGATTTGTAATTGCATTAATGGTTTTCTTTTTATTGAAAAATAATATGCTGTCGGAAAGCAATTTGCTTAATGATTTTTGGTTTTATATAATTCCATTAATTCTTTTTAGTCTGCTTTTTAATACTCTCGACAATTATAACAAAGTATTGTTTAATGCTGTTAGAGGTTTGTTTCTTAAAGAGTTTCTTCAAAAATTCTTGACCCTAAGTGTTGCCGTTTTATTAGGTTATAAAATTATTGATTTCCCTACATTTATTCTTCTGTATGTTGTTGCAATTTGCTTACCAACAATAATTTTTATTATTCTTCTGAAAAGAGAAAATCAATTTTCGTTTAAAACCAATTTTGGGTTTATAGACAAAAAAATGCGTCGCACCCTTATTGGTGTAAGCCTTTTTGGAATTGTTGTAAGTGCCACCGGAATAATTACAATAAATCTCGACAGGATTATGATTGAGCAATTAATTGGTGGAGCCGAAGGTCTTGAAATGGTGGGAATTTATTCTATTTGCTTTTTTTACGGAGGAATGGTAACCCTTCCATCGAGAGCTGTTGTAAAAATATCTTCTGCATTTATTGCCGATGCTTGGAAAAACAACGATACTGACACTATAAATAAAATATACTACAAATCGTCTTTAAGTTTGTTTATTGTTGGAACTCTTTTGGCGGCAGGGCTTTGGGTAAATATTGAAAATATAATGATAATTACCACCAAAAACTTTGAACCGGGACGATATGTAATTCTATTTATAGCTTTGGCCTATCTATCCGAAATGCTTGCCGGAACGAGTGCCAGTATTTTGGGAAACTCAAAAAAGTATCACATGCAAGCTCTTTTTATGACAATTATGATTGTATTAATTATTGTAACAAACTATATTTTTATTCCAAAATACGGAATTGAAGGAGCAGCCTTTGCCTCATTATTATCCAAAGCAATTTACAATCTTATTAGATTTATTTATTTGAAAATAGTT
>JAFGXD010000073.1 GCA_016936815.1 Bacteroidales bacterium | reverse complement strand
TTGAAAGAAAGAAAAATTGCCCTTTACTGTTAATCGGGTCATATTTATACTAATTTTGTAAACTATTTATAATCTTTCTAAATTAGAATTGGGTAATATTATATTGAAATGCAATTAATTAGAACCAATAAATGAAATAAAAATGCTAGACAGAATTCTGCTCTTAAGTTTAAAAAATAAATTAATTGTAATTCTCTTTACAATAACAATGGCATCAATTGGTCTTTATTCTGTCTTCAGAATACCGGTTGGCGCAGTCCCAGACATTACAAACAATCAGGTTCAGGTTATTACAACTTCAGGCAACCTTTCCACTCA
Source organism: Bacteroidales bacterium (assembly GCA_016936815.1). Lineage (GTDB taxonomy): Bacteria > Bacteroidota > Bacteroidia > Bacteroidales > GWF2-38-335 > GWF2-38-335. The sequence continues at coordinate 3,246 of JAFGXD010000073.1, read as the reverse complement.
GGAAATAGAACAATTTATTACTGCTCCGGTTGAAATGGAAATGGCAAATCTTCCGGGCGTAATTGAAATCAGGTCTGTTTCAAAATTTGGTTTATCTGTTGTTACTGTTGTTTTCGAAGATAATATGGGCACCTACCTTCCACGTCAGTTAATTGAAGAAAAAATAAAAAATGCCTCAGCTAATATTCCTGAAAAGTTTGGCACGCCGGGAATGGGGCCAATAACTACAGGACTTGGTGAGATTTATCAATATACACTTGAAATTCTTCCGGGTTACGAAGACAGATATACGGCAATGGATTTAAGAACAATTCAGGATTGGGTTGTAAAAAGAAGATTATCAGGAATTAGTGGGGTTGTTGAAATAAACTCTTGGGGAGGTTTTTTAAAACAATACGAGGTGGCGGTTAAACCAAATCTTTTGAAAGCTGCCGACCTTACAATTGTTGATTTGTTGGAGGCTCTAAAAACAAACAACAGTGTTTCGGGCGGTGCATATATCGAAAAAACCAGTCAAAGTTATTTTATAAGAGGCGATGGTTTAATTGAGTCGCTTTCGGATATAGAAAATATTGTTATCGCCAATAAAAATGGAACCCCCATTCTTGTTAAACATGTTGCCGATGTGCAGTATGGCTATGCAAACCGTTATGGTGCAATAACTGCAAACGGAAAAGGAGAAACGGTGTTGGGACAAATAATGATGCTAAAAGATGCAGATTCAAGAAGGGTTATTAACGATGTTAAGGATCGTATTGAAGAAATTCAGAAAAATCTCCCGGAAGGAGTTACTATTAATCCTGTAATTGAAAGAAGTGAATTAATTGCAAAAACATCCTTTACCGTTGTTGAAAACCTTATTTTGGGAGCTCTTATTGTAATGTTTATTGTAATTCTGCTTTTGGGAAATATCAGAGCAGCTCTTGTAATTGCCTCCGTTATTCCTCTTGCCCTACTGTTTACAATTTCAATGATGTATCTGTTTGGCATTGACGCAAATCTTATGAGTCTAGGTGCTCTCGATTTTGGAATAATAATAGACGGTGCTGTAATTATTGTAGAATTTATTGCACTTAGGCTAATTTCCGGTAAAAATGAAATTTTATCGGCAAAAAAGGATGAAAGGCAGGAGATAATTGACAAAATCTCATTTGCAGGCGCTTCAAAAATGATGAAATCTGCAATTTTTGGTCAGGTTATTATTCTCATTGTTTTTATTCCTATTTTATATCTTAAAGATGTTGAAGGTAAGATGTTTCACCCAATGGCTCTTTCTTTTTCTTTTGCCATAATAGGTGCACTAATTCTGGGGCTTACTTGGGTTCCTGTTGCTTCAGCTCTATTTCTGAAACCAAAAAAATCAGAAAAAAGAAACTTCAGCGACAAATTAATGGACTTTATTCAAAAACTATATCTGCCTGTTATTAATTGGTCATGCACTCATAAAAGAATTATTTTAGGTGCTGCCATAATTTCCCTTGTTGCTACTGTATGGGTATTTTCTAAGATTGGAGGCGAATTTGTTCCCACATTAGATGAAGGAGACTTCGTTATTCAACCTGTGCTAAAAACCGGTACATCTCTATCAAAAACAGTTGAACTTACAACGGAAATGGAAAAAATTCTAATCAACAAATTTCCGGAAGTCAATCAGGTTGTTAGTAGAATTGGAGCGGCAGAAGTCCCTACCGACCCAATGTCTATGGAAGAAGTTGACATTATTATTAAGCTAAACCCTCCGCACACATGGAAAAACGCCGATAATAAAGAAGAACTTGCAGAGAAGTTTAAAGAGGCTTTATCTGTTATTCTGGGGGTTGAATACGAGTTTACACAACCTATTGAAATGCGTTTTAATGAGCTAATAACAGGAGTTCGATCCGACATTGCAATAAAAGTTTTTGGCGAAGACCTTGACTACATTAACAAAAAAGCTGCAGAAATAAAAAAGCTCATAGAGAACGTTCCGGGAGCCGGCGATGTAATACTAGAAAAAACAGAAGGTCTTCCACAAATTAAAGTAGATTACCGAAGAGACAAAATTGCACAATTTGGTCTTAATATAGAAGAATTAAACAACTATTTGTCTATTGCCTTTGGTGGCGAAACAGCAGGAATTGTTTTTGAAGGAGAAAAACGTTTCGATCTGGTTGTTCGTCTGCCAAAACTTAACCGAAACGATATTGATGATATTAAACAACTGATGGTTCCAACTTCTAATGGAACTCAGGTTCCTTTGGAAGAACTTGCCGATATTTACTACACAAAAGGGCCTGCAAAAATCTCCAGAGAAGATACTCACAGAAGGGTTGTGGTAAGTGTAAATGTTAGAAACCGAGACCTGCAATCTGTTGTTAAAGACATTCAGAAGGTAATTTCCGAAAAAGTTGAGCTAAAACCTGGTACATACGTTGCTTATGGAGGTCAGTTCGAAAATCTTCAAAATGCCACAAACAGATTATTACTGGCTGTTCCAATTGCATTGCTGCTAATTTTTATTTTCCTTCATTTTGCTTTTGGTTCTTTTAAAGATGCAGCTTTAATTTTTACTTCCATTCCACTTGCAACTGTTGGTGGAGTATTTTTACTTTGGGCCAGAGGAATGCCTTTTAGCGTTTCAGCAGGCATAGGATTTATTGCTCTTTTCGGAATTGCTGTTCTAAACGGCATTGTACTTATTGAGCATCTTAAAGAATTAAGTTCCAAAGGAATAACCAATATGCGTACTTTAATTATTCAGGCTGCCAGAGATAGACTTCGTCCCGTTTTGCTTACTGCCGGTGCTGCAGCTATGGGATTTTTACCAATGGCCATTTCCACAGGTGCAGGAGCCGAGGTGCAGCGACCTTTGGCCACTGTTGTAATTGGAGGACTTTTTACTTCAACTTTGTTAACTTTAATCGCTCTTCCTTTGCTATATGAAATTTTTCACAATGTGAAAGGGATAAAGTTATTTCCTTTTAAATTAATTAGAAATAAACCTTGTGTTATAACCATTTTCTTTTTGTTCGCAAGTCCTGCTTTTGCTCAGGAAAAAGAATTATCTCTTAATGAAATAGTAGGTATTTCTCTTGATAATAATAAGGAACTGAAAGCTTTTTCATTAAAAATTGATGAGAGCATTATTCTGCAATCAACTTCTTTTAATCCCGATAATTTTAGAATATATTACGGAACCGACCAGAATAACATTGCCGAAAATGGTTTTCCATTAAAAGTTTGGGGTATTGAGCAAAACTTCAGTTT
>JAFGXD010000072.1 GCA_016936815.1 Bacteroidales bacterium | reverse complement strand
CAGGTATTTAAAAATAATAAATTTTATAAACCCACCAACACACTATTCGCAATAGTAAAAAAAATTGAAAAGAATTATCATCTAATAACCGCATTCCCCGGAGAGTTTGCTCCCGCTCTGCCCAATGAAGAAACTCAAAATCCTTTAGATTTTACTAATTCTTTTGAATTTTGGAACAAGCATGAAATTGCATATTTTTCAATGGATATGACTATTGCAGAAAAAATTCGGCATATTCAAATAAGTCTGCAAAAAATTTGGAAAGAAAGATATATAAAAACAAAAGAGGCTTTAGAAGAAATTTCTTTGCTTGAAAATGATTCTGAGTCAATTGATTATAAATACGGCTTCTTTTTTGCTAAATTATATAGGTTGTGGATAGAATTATTGCAATCCCAAGATGATGAAAACAGTCTTGAAAAGCTTTCAGAAATATATCGGTTCTTTTTAGGTTTTGACGATAAGAAAGGCATTATTGCCACTTTATACGTAAAAGCTTGTCATTTCGACCTTTATGGACTTTACGAAGAGGGAATTTCCGCTATTTTGCAATGTTTGAAATTGCTTTCCGAAGATAAAGATTACAATAAGGAGATGCTATCGGATTGTTACTCGCAAGCAGGTTTTCTTTTTCTAAGAATTGAAGATTTTTTTGAAGCCGAGAAGTATTTTGCGAATTGTTTGAAAATAAGAGAAGAGCTTAGCGACAAATATGGAATAGCTGCGTCATTAAATCAATTAGCCAGAATTTCGGTTCTTAAAAAGAATTATGTAGAAGCCGAAAATCTTTATTTTCAAAGTATTAAAATCCGCGAAGAATTAGGGCAAACCGGAGCCATAATCTGGTCGTTTATTGGTCTGGCAAACCTATATGAAGAAAGTAATAATTACAAAAAAGCCGATGAATACTACGAAAAAGCATTAATTCAATCCGAAAAATCAGTTGATGAAAGGGCATTAATGATGAGTCTGGAAGGGAAAGCCAAAGTATGTATTTACAATCGCGAATACGAGGATTCAATTTCACTTTTGGAAAAAGCCTTAAAACTTGCAAAATCTAATAACCAGAAAGCTGTAGAGTATAAAATCCATTATTTGCTTTCGGAAGCATTAGATTCTTTAGGCAAAAGAGATGCGGCATTTTTTCATTTTAAAGAGTTTCATAATCTAAAAGAAAGTATTATGAACAACGAACAAATAAACAAAATGAAAAAGCAGCAGTTATCTTATGCTGTTGAGAGTGCTGAAAAAGAAGCTGAAATTGAAAGACTTAAAAACGTAGAATTAAAAAAAGCCAACGACCTTATCTCACTTCAGAAAACTAATTTAGAAGAAGCTTTTACCGACATTAAGCAGAGCATTAACTATGCAAGTCTTATACAAACTGCTGTCTTGCCCGACGAAACCAATTTAAAAAAACATCTTGATGATGCTTTCATTCTTTTTCTACCAAAAGATGTTGTTTCGGGAGATTTTTACTGGTTCGAGAAAACTGAAAAGGGAATTGTAATAACAGCAGCCGATTGCACAGGACATGGTGTGCCGGGAGCTTTTATGAGTATGCTGGGAATTTCTTTTCTAAATGAAATAGTTAATAACAGGAAAAATACTGCTCCAGATTTAATTCTAAACCAACTTAGAGAAAAAATAATTCAAGCCTTAAAACAAGAAATACAAAACCATTCAGAAACTGCTCAAACCAGAATGAAAGACGGAATGGATATGGCAATTGTTTATTATGATTTCGATTCAGGCTTTTTGTTCTTTAGCGGAGCAAATAATCCTTTATATTTAATTTCTAATAATCAAAGATCTGATCTACAGGGGTGTAAAACTATTGAAAACGACAATAATGCGGTTTATGAAATAAAAGCTGATAAAATGCCGGTGGCAATTCACCTTAAAATGAATCCTTTTACCCTTCATAAAATTGAAATACAGAAAGGTGATTCAGTATATTTATTTTCTGATGGTTATGCCGACCAATTTGGTGGTGAGTTTAATAAGAAATTTAAGTATAAACCGTTTAAGGAATTACTGTTAGATAATTATAATTTACCTATGGCTAATCAGAAATTAATTCTTGACGAAACTTTCAAGAATTGGAAAAAAGGTTATGAACAAATGGACGATGTAATAGTATTAGGAATTAAATTCTAGGTTAATCCTCCAAACTCCCCAAATACCTTTCGGCATCCAAAGCAGCCATACAACCGGAACCAGCAGCCGTAATTGCTTGTCGGTAATGAGTATCCTGAACATCGCCACATGCAAAAACACCGGATACATTTGTCTTAGAACTGCCTGGAGTTGTTATAATGTAGCCATTTTCGTCGGTTTTAATATATTCTGCAAAAATATCAGAATTTGGATGATGCCCAATTGCAACAAAGAAACCATCAATCTTTATATCTACTTCCTCATTGCCTTTTCTAATAAGTCTAACGCCTGTTACACCCGAATTATCTCCAAGAATTTCTTTGGTTTGATGCTCGAAAAGAATCTCAAGGTTTTTTGTTCTAAGCGCTCTTTCCTGCATAATTTTAGAGGCTCTTAGTTCGTCTCGTCTAACAATTAAATAAACTTTATTACAAATTCCGGCCAAATATGTTGCTTCTTCAACCGCAGTATCGCCTCCTCCAACAACAGCTACATCCCTTCCTTTATAGAAAAAGCCATCGCAAGTAGCGCAAGCTGAAACACCCATTCCTTTAAATTTTTCTTCCGATTCTAAGCCTAAGTATTTTGCTGTTGCACCTGTTGCAATAATAACAACATCTGCCTCAATAGTTTTTGTATTATCGATTTCTACTTTATGAGGCCTTCCCGAAAAATCGGCTGCAGTTGCCAAACCAAATCTAACATCAGTTCCAAATCTTGTAGCCTGAGCTTTAAGATCTTCCATAAGTACAGGACCGGTAACTCCCTGTGGATAACCGGGGAAATTATCAACTTCAGTGGTTGTAGTTAACTGACCTCCGGGCTGCAAACCTTCATACAGAACAGGACTCATATTTGCTCTTGCGGCATAAATAGCAGCGGTATAACCGGCAGGACCAGAGCCAATTATTAAACATTTAACTTTTTCAACATCTCCGGATGTTTTGGCGGAATCTTTTTCGTTTGTAATGTCCATTGACTTAAAGAAATTCATAATTCAAATATTTAAAGTTTTCACAAAGATACAAATCATATAGATATGTCAATATATTAAAATTTATTAAATTATTTTTTGTCTTCCATTATCATGTCTTCAGTAATAATAAATGTTTTTGGAATAGAGCCATATCCACCCCAAACTCCCAGTGCATCTCCTTTCAAATTACTTCTAACAGTTGTTGGAGAAGCAAAAGGATTGCCATCGGTTCCCATTTGTTGTTCAATTGTGTACCAAAACATGTAATGATCGGATGTAATTGAAGATAATTTAATTGTTACAGTATCTCCAATCATAAAATAATATGAAGGAGCAACAGAATCAGGATTTGTTTCAGGCTCTTCAATATATGGATTGTCGCCGCTTTCAACGGAAAACTCAATAAGTTGTCCATTAAAAAACTGGTCGTTTGTTGCTGAGCCGGCTGGATGAACAAAAAATGGATCTTTGCCTTCGGTTTTTGTAAAAATCCTATAGCAATTACCCAAAGTATCGGGATCCATAGCATAAAACCAAAGGAACCCAAGGGAATCTCTTCCTTCTACCTTGCTGGGAAAAAACTTTATTGAATCAACCGGAATAGCATTGGGAATAATTGTTGTTCCTGTAATAACTTTACCTTCAACTTCAACTTTTAAATCGTATTTCTTTCCAATTTCACCAATAACCGTGAAGTTAGTATAAAACGGATTAATAAAGAACAAAGTATCGGTAACTCCCTCGCAAGTTACTGTAACTATTGCATCGTCAACAATTAGTTGCTCGTAAGTGTCTGCATCAACCTTATCGAAATACGACATGTTTCTGGAAATTATTACAATGGGGAACATATCGTTTTCAATAGAACCTTCAATAACAATTTTGTCTTTTGCCTGAGGTAAATCTACAGTAATCTCTTTTTCACAAGAGTAGAAAACAAAACCAAAAACTAAGAATATAAACAGATATTTCATAAAACTAATTCTTTAAAATTTAAAATTCCAAGTTATAGAAGGCAAAATAGGAAACAAGGAAACCTGAAAAGCCTTTGTTTGCAAGCTTCCTTCATAAATATTACCTTCATTTTGGAAATAAATAAAATAAGGGTTATAACGGTTATAGAAATTATAAATAGAAAAGTTCCACGACTCCTCAACCTTTCTCTCTTTGCTTTTCTTAGGTATCCAAGTTAATGAAATATCGCCTCTGTGGTAAGAAACCATTCGATAAGAATTTCTTGGGCCGTATTCGTTAACAATTCTTCCGTCTATCATATATCTTCCTATAGCTAAAGTTGTTGCGTTACCTGTTGCATAAACCCAAATAAGGGAAAGCGAGAGGTTTTCGGTAAATTCATGAGTTGCTATAAAGGAAATATCGTGACGTCGGTCGTATTTTGCAGGATAGATTTCTCCATTGTTAATTTCTGCAAATTTTCTCGTAGTTTCCGAAAGTGTATAACCTATCCAACCTGTTGTTTTTCCATAACGTTTCTTAATAAAAAGTTCAATACCATAAGACCAACCTTGTCCGAAAGTAAAGCTGTTATCGGCATTCTGACCAATATCATCGCCCGGCAAAGCCCCATCTTTATAGGCAATTTGGTTCTTCATGTCTTTGTAATATAATTCAACAGAAGTTTCGTACAAATTATCTTTAAAATTTCGAAAGTAACCAAATGAGTATTGTGTACCATACTGTGGTTGAACTAATTCCGATGACGGAACCCAAAGATCGGTGGGCAAAGAAACAGAAGAAATGGATGCCAAATGAATATACTGGTAATTTTGCGTATAAGATGCTTTAAATGAAGACTTTGAATTAAGACTGTATCTCATTGAAAGTCTGGGTTCAAGACGTTGATAGTCTGCTACTTTTTCGCCCGGATTATAATGAATGGTATCTGAAACTATTCCAAACTCATCTTTAATAAATCTGTCGAAAGGCCCTACCTGAATAAATGTTGTTCCACGAAGTCCATAGCTTATTTTATACCTTTCTGTAATATCGAATTCATCGTTTATGTAAATAGCGGCATCGTGAGCAAAATACTTTATTATTCCGCTTACATCATAATTTGTATCGCCAATTCTTGCAGAAACGCTGGAGGGACGAAAAACATGATAAGTGTAATTTGCTCCAAATTTTATATTATGAATAACATTAGGCAAGTATGTAAAATCTACCTTTGCGTTATAATCGGTAATTCCTGAAAAGAGTTTAAACTCAAAACTATTTTGTTCTGCTCCAAAACTAAACTGATAATCGGAGAAAACCGCAGTAGTATTTACAAAAAGTTTGTCGTTAAAAAGATGATTCCATCTGGCTGATGTTGTTGCATTTCCCCAAGGAATTTCAACATTAAAACCAAAATCACTTCTTTTAAAGGTAAAAACATCCCTTCCGTAATAGCCCGAAATAAAAAGTCTGTCTTTATCGGAAAATTTATAGTTTAATTTAGCATTCAAATCGTAGAAATAATAACCCGAACCTTTTGCTTTTGCTGTTTTTTTTACAAAAGGCTCTACCAAAACATCTATGTAAGTTCTTCTTCCTGAGACAATAAAAGAACAAGTGTCTTTTTTTATAGGTCCTTGCACTGTTAATCTGCTCGAAATAATTCCTATTCCTCCATCAACTTCATATTTATGCGAATTTCCATCTTTCATGCTAATATCCAACACAGAAGATAATCTTCCGCCATATTGGGCAGGCATTCCTCCCTTAATTAGATTCACATTTTTAACAGCATCGGCATTAAAAACAGAGAAAAATCCAAACAAGTGAGATGCATTGTAAACAACGGCCTCATCGAGCAAAATAAGATTCTGGTCAGGGCCTCCTCCTCTAACGTAAAAACCTGTATTTCCTTCGCCACCTGATTGAACTCCGGGTAGCAATTGAATTGTTTTCAAAATATCCACTTCCCCCATAAAGGCAGGAAGCGTTTTTATAGATTCTATAGGCATTTTTACAACTCCCATTTGTGTTCCCGACACATTTTGGTCGGATTTTTCGCCTGTTACAACCACAGTTTGGGTTGCTATACTTGTTGGTCTAAGGGAAATATTCAGTTTTACCGGTTTGTCGAGAGTAATAGTTTTTGTAAAATCTGAATACCCAATAAATGAAGCACTTACCTCGTAAGTACCTTTTTCAAGAGTAAGAGAAAAAAATCCGTAAGTGTTAGTGGAGGCACCTTTTGAGAGACTCTTAACAAAAACACTTGCTCCAATTAAATCTTCGCCGGTGTTTGCATCTTTTACGTAACCGCTAATGGTAAATTTTTGAGCAAAGATATTCGCCGAAAAAATAGTTATAAAGATGATAGTCAACAATATTCGATAATTCACAGCAATAAATATTTTAAATAATCCGATAAAAATAATGTTTTTGTATTACAACCTCCTATACGGTTGTCAAATATCACAAAAAATTCATATTAATTAACAATACACCTTTAACAGCTATTACCCTATTATTGTTCGCATAAAAATTGGAGGAATTTTAATTGGCTATTGCAAGAAAATATTGCTTGCAGCCAATACCTTACTATTCACATGTTAAATTGTCACGATTATTATTGCTGAAGACGAAGAGCTTCCTCAACCGAAATCTTTTTTCCATTGTTAAAAGCTACCACAAAAGCATCGGTAATTCCTTCTGCTGCAACTGCTTCCTTGGTAGTTTTTGCTTCCTGATAAGAAGTATAGTTGCCAACGGTGTAAACAGTAAAGCCCTTTTCATCTAATTGTTGGTCGAGACCTCTTTGCGCAGCCACCGAAAGTAAAGATTTTACAACATTGGTTGGAACCTGCTCTTTGTATGCACCTATTTGTACTTTAAATTCAATCTTATTTGCTGTAGAACTTGCATTGTTTTGGCTATCTGCATTATTATTTGTGTTTACAGGTATTGTTTCTGAATTTGTATTTCTCGATTCGGCAAATTCAGCAGTTCCTGATCCCAAAACCCTTGATGCTTCACTAATGCTAATTCTTTTTCCATTGTAATATGCTGTAACAAAGGCATCTCGTATTCCAATGTTTACAATTTTATCTTTTTCTTTAACGGCATCATCAACAGTATTGAAAATTCCGGTTGTGTATCGAATTAAACCCGCGCCGGTTGTTTCCTGATAAATTGGGTCGAGGTTGAAAAGAGCCGATTTTGAAACAGGAGTTTTATAAACACCAATCTGAACTGTGTAAAGCAATCCCTGAACTTCCGTTAGATTTCCTGCTTTAACCGGAATAACTGTTGAAACGGTATTTGTATTTCTATTTTCGTTTGTAGAATTGTTATTATTATTTGAAGCTATGTCGCCGCTTGCTTTAGAATTTACCATTTCTGTTTCCTTTTGCGCAACAGCATCGTAATATTGCTTAACATCCGGACTCTCTTTATTAATAAGGTTTCTGGCTTCAAAAAGTGAAATTCTTTTTCCATCTTTGTAAGCAACAATAAACGCATCTCTGTATCCTTTATTTCTTACATCTGTTAGTGCCACTCCTGCCGCTTCGTAAGTCTGAAAAAGACCAACCAAATATTTAATATATGATGAATTTGGAAGTTTATCGGCGCTAACCGGATTTAAACCAGTAAAAGTATTGTCGGGAATAGTTGTTTTAAATGCCCCGATTTGTATTTTGAAAACTATTCCGGCAGGTAGTTCTTCATTCATTGGAATTGGGTTTTCTGCTGAGTAGGATTTTCCCGCATTCATTGTAAATTTAAAAATTGCTTGTGCCGGAATTACAATATTTGTGCCTTCAATATTCTTATCAATAATTAAGCTTGAATTGTTAGAATCAGTATTTCCCGAATTATTATTTGAGGCTAAATCGCTATTTTCAGTATTGTTGTTGTTAGTGTTGGAATTATTGTTGTCGTTGATGTTTTCGTTGTTATTGTTTTCGTTAGTGTTGTTGTTAGTGTTGTTGTCGTTGCCGGAATTGTTATTGTCGGTATTGCTGTTGTTATTATTATCGTTATTAGTATTGTTATTAGTATTATCCGCCAAATTGTTATTCGATGAAACATCAGTTGTATCAGAAGTTTCTGTGTTGTTGTTTAGAGCTATGTCATTACTATTGTTATTATTGCTTGTTGTATCAATTTGATTATTATTATCTGCCAGATTATTAATATCGTTATTGTTTTTATTTCTATTGAAGTTCATTGTATCGATATTTATTGGAGTAATATCGGCCAAAGATTTTACCATTAAGGAATTTTCTTGTTGAGATTTTATTTTATTAGCTTGAAATTCAGCAATTTCCTCATCAAGTGGTTCCAGACCTAAGTAAATGCTATAAGCTTTTTCCAAATCTATTATTGCTTCTTTTTCCAAATTCATTGCTTCTCTTCCTCTCTCATAGGCTTTGTTGGGATTTTGTTCCATAAAGGCCTTTTCTCTAAGAGATTGAGCTTTGTTGAACTTGTTTTTTGCATCGCTTTCGAGTTGTCGTCCCTGTCTTGCTTCTTCTGATGTTCCTTTTATTCTGTAAGCCTTTATATTATCCTGATATACGTAAAATCTTGTATTGTTTATGTTTCCGTAAAGTTCTACCTCAGTAAACTGTGAGGCAAACATTTTCTGTTCCAATTTTTCAATCTCTTTTTCGGCTTTCTTTTTGTCTTTATTGTTACTCGATGTAGCAATAACTTCCTCCAATTCCTTTATTTGCTTCTTAATATCATCCACATCCATTCTTAAATTAAGAGCAACATCTTCAATTTCGGTGGTTTTGTCCATTGCCTTGTATTCATCGGGTTGCAGAGCAATGTTCTTTATTATTCTTTGAGTACCTAATTTAATAACATCATCAACATTAACGGGGGTATTCATTGAGCTAAGGTCGATTTTTGTAAGACTATTGGAAGCCACAAAAATTGTGTTTTCGGAGTTAATAAGCAAATCAAGAGCAAAAACCTGACTTTCCAAGGACTGATTTTCCATGGCAACAGCAGATTTCATAAGTTTTAATTTTTCGTCTATGTTTTTCTCTGTGTTACCTTCATCCCATCGTTTCTGGGCATTTCCGAAATAAAAGTCTGCTTCTTTTGTATATTGCTTTGCCTTTGCTTTGTTTGTTCCTACATCATCAAGGCTTTTACTAATCTGAATTATCTGATTTTTGTTTAAATTGTATTGAATACTGTCGGCGGATTTGTAGCGAAGATATGCAGCCATAAGTCTTTGTTTGGCAACATTTTCCTTTTCCTCGGTGCCCTTAAGAATTTTCTTTTTTTCTTTTTCTGAATAAATTGCATCGGCTTTCTGCTTTTTTATCTCAATTTCTTCAAGTGTTTTTTCTGCCTCCTGAACCAAAATTTCAGCTTCCTGCTTATCTTTTCTTGTTTTGGCTAGGGTTTCTTCTTCTTCAGGACTTAAAGTTATTGAAACGTTATTTGAAGAATTTGAATTATTATTTTCAACTACCGTATTTTGTGTTCCCAGTAAATACAGGTCTGTTGCATGCTTTAGCTTATTAATTGCCACCTGCTCCATTAAGTCTGCCTTATGAATTTGTGCAGCTTTTTCTTGATTATCTGATACTAAATTTGCATTGGCTCTAATATTTTTTGCCTTTTCGAAATATAAGCCGGCTTCTTTTTCCAGATTATTTGCAAGAACTATGTCTTTATCGCTATTTACCAATCTAACATCTTCTGCAACATTTTTAAATAGGTTATATTCTGCTAGATTAGACTGTTCCGACAATTTGTTGTAGGAGTTGAAATTTTCCTCAAATTTCTTGTTTTCCCCATCTATTTCTTTTTGTAACGACTTCCTTTCCTTCTGATCATCAGATTTTTCTAGCTTTTCATTTAAGGCTGCAAGATTTTTTTGAGCAGCAGAATACTCTTTTTGATTTTGTGAAGCAAAGTTTCTGTCTTCATTAATAAGTATTATTTCATTTTGCTGATCTGCAGAGTAGTTTAGCTTTAGTGTTGGCTGATATGAAGTTGCTCTTACCAACAATTCCTCATTTGTAAATTCCGAACCGTCTAATTGGTCAATTACTAAAGGTTTAAGTTTCTCGACTTTTTCTGTTGATTCCTCAGCTTTTGCCTTACTTTTCTCCAAAATATTTTCCAGACGAACTATTTCATTTTTATAATGATCCTGAGTTTTTGAATCGGAAATAGTATCTACACTGCCTTTCATCTGTTCTAAACGAGATTCAACAGTTTTGGTAAGATTTACGTAGTAATTTGCTTTAAATAATTCTTTTTGATATTTATCTAAGTCGCTATCTTCTTCCGATTCGGAGAAGGGAAACTTTGGGTTTTCATCAATTTTTTCTATTTCGGCAAGCAAAGGGTCTTTTGTATTGTTTGTCGAATTATTGCTTGAATTGTTATTATTTGTAACATTATTGTTATAGTCTGAATTATTGTTGTTACCGTCGTTTGATGCCACATAATTATTTTCTTCAACCTGTGCTTCGGTAAATTTGCTAACAGCCTGCTGTTTCTTAATTGCCGCAAGCTCTTCAAGTTCATTTATTTCTCTTTCTATCTTGTTTCTTTCTTCAATATTTTTTACGGTAACAAGCAAATTTCTCTTTTCATTCGCCTCATTATTAAGTCTCTTAGCCTCAGTTATATTTCCTTTTTGATGTTCTTCGTTAGCTTTGGCTTCCAGTTGAATTATTTCGTTCTCAATAATTCGTCTTTTTCCCTCATCATCAACTGTTTCTAAAATCTTTCTTTTTGTATCGGCTTGAAATTTTAGCGAATCGGAAAGCATTTTATTTTGACGTGCTTCGCGGAAAAGGTTTTGAGCAACCGGGTTCTTATAGGTATCTACTACCTCTTCGGTATTTTTATCTACGCTAACAACATTTGAATTATTGTTTTCGCTAGAATTGTTCGAATTTTCATTGTTATTATTTTCCTCTGTATTATTGGTATTATTGTCTGAATTGCTTCCTCCATTATTATCGTTTGTTGTATTATTATTGGAAGTATTTCCATTGTTATTTTCAGCAGTATTATTATTGGCTGAATTATTTTCATCATTATTATTTGCAGAAATATTATCGGCTACTTCTTTGGCTTTGTTTAAATCGGCTGCAAGTTCTTTATCAAAGATTTCCTTATCAAGATTTGCTTTATTTACTTCTGAAAGCTTCTCGTCTATATTATTACTGTTTTCTGAATCAGAAGCTTGCTGAGCCAAATCTTCCAAATATGCAATCTCGTTATTCATTTCCCTAACTTCCACTTTCAATTTTTCTTCCTGAGCAGCTATGTTGTTTCTTTTTTCAATAGTTTCTAGTTTTTCTTTTTCCAAATCGGCAAGTTGCGAATTTAAATCCTTAATTGATTCCTGATTTTTTTCGGTTTTTAGTTGATTGTTTATAAGACTAATATCATTTTCAATACTTTTAACAACCTTTTCATTGTGAATTCGCTCTTCTGTTACAACATCCAGTTCATCTTTTTTATCTGCAGTTGAAGATTTTCTTTTTTCAAGTTCATTTTCAACAGAGGTATATTTTTCTTCGGCTAGATTAAGATTTTCACGGGATTTGTTAATGGTATTAACCATTTCCTCAATATCTGAACCTTCTGTTAATGAATTCCTTAATTCAACCAAACTCTTTAATTCCTCTTCTTTTTCCTTGGCATTTTTTTCCAGGTTAGAGCCAAGATTAAAAGCCACAACGGCTTCTTTAGAAAGAATATCTGCCTCTTCTTCAAGTTTTATTGCTTTATTAAGTTCAGCCTCTTTTTCCTCTTCGTTAGTAATTTCATTCACCACCTCGTAAATACTTATTGCTTCCTGCCATTTTCTGTTTGCTTCCTTATTTTTATCGTTTGCTGCCAGATAAGCAACTTTCGATTGTTTGTTAAGCTTATTGTATTGTTCCTGAACCACTTCAACATCCTTGTCGCTTTCTTTTACAATTTCGTTAAAGCTAAGATTTGGGTCGAATGCAATTTTATCGAATTTAATTTCTTTTCTGTTGGAGTTTGCTTTGTTAGAATTGGTTTCATTTAAATTTCCAAGCGAATTATTATTGTTGTTATTATCAGCCAAAGCATTAGGATTAAGCTTAGAAAGATTAATAATTTCTTCGTATTCACGTAATTCCCTTCTAACAGGGTTTTTATCTATTCTAATTTTGTAGATTGAAACCTCATCGGAGCCTGTTTCTCTGGCAGAAGCAAAATAGGCATAATCTTCTCCTGCGTCGCTTATAAAAAGAAGATCGTCGTATGGGGAGTTTGTCGGAAAATCGAGATTTTCGGGTTTAGACCATTTAGAACCAACAGAATCGTAAACCGACCTAAAAATGTCGTAGCCACCCATCGAATTATGTCCTTTTGAGCAAAAGTACAAGGTTTTTCCATCGGGGTGCAAAAAAGGATAATCTTCGTCGAAACTCGTATTTATAACATTACCAAGCCATTCGGGCTCTCCAAACAAACCGTTTACTTGTTTCTTTGATCTGTATATATCTTTGCCATTTTTACCATTTTTACCATAACTTGAGTAAAAAACATAATTGGAATCAGTCATAAACATTATTCCTTTTTCTTCTTTCTTAATGTCTAGCTTTGTCTTAAATTCTTTTGGTTTTATAATGATTTTTCCTCCAAAATCGCCTAAATTATATGAATAGAAAAAGTCTTGACTACGTAATGTCTTGTTTTCAATAACCATTAAATTGCTTATAAACTGAACCAAATCTTTTCCATTCTTACACATTTCTATGTATCTGGCAGCGGGATATTCGGCAGCATCTTTTGTTCCGCCTTTTTGCAGAAATGTATTATAATGCCTAATAGCTTCATCGAATTTGTAGAGAAGGTGATTGGCTTTTCCAAGATAGAAATATACAAAATACTTCACATCTTTTCCAGAGGCAAATTTCAGATATTCAATAGCTTTGGGTATGTCTTTATTAACTTCTACAAGGCAAATTCCATAGCAATAATTATAAAAGCCTTCCTGTGGATGAACAGAAATTAATGATGAAAACAAAGGCAAAGCTTCTTCATACTTTTTTGCCTTAAAAAACTCTATTGCATCTTGCTCTAGCTCATATTCGGCTTCAGACAATTGCTGTCCGAAACTTAACGAGCCAATAAACAAAAATGCTATTAGCAGAATTATACCCCTTAATCTCATTATTTTAAGTTTCATAAACCAAATTCAGGTTTATCGTTACTTTTACTTTTTTATTGCAAAAATAGTTACATTTAATTAATTGTTAACACCCGATTATGGTCAATAAGTGTTAAGTCCCACTAATATGACACATTTTTTCTGAAATTCCATAATTAATTGTTAATAAACTCCCATTTTTCAACTATTATTTTTTTTAATTAATAGGTATATTTGCTACCCCTAATAAAAATTCAAGTTAAAAATTAAAAAATACAAAAATATGATAATCTTAAAAGTTGGAGATAAAGCCCCTGAATTTAAAGGAGTTAATCAGGATGGGAAAGAAATTTCACTTAAAGATTTTGCGGGTAAAGGATTGATTCTTTTTTTCTACCCAAAAGATAATACCCCTGGTTGTACGGCCGAAGCTTGTAATCTTAACGAAAGTTATTTGGCCTTGAGAAAAAAGGGTTTTGAAATTCTGGGAGTTAGTGCCGATAGTGAACAGTCGCATCAAAAATTTAAGACAAAGTTTTCTTTGGGTTTCGACCTTATTGCCGATACAACTAAAGAAATTTGCACGGCATATGGCGTTTGGGGAGAAAAGAAGAATTATGGAAAAGTGTATTTCGGCATTTTTCGTACAACCTTTATAATCGACGAAAATGGAATAATTCTTCATGTTATTGAAAAAGTAAACACAAAAGATCATACAAATCAGATACTTGAATTGCTATAATTAACTAAAACAAAATATAACTATGTCAAAAGAAAAAAAAGACCTGAAAGATATTCAAAACGAGAAACTAAAAGCATTGCAGCTAACTCTCGACAAAATAGATAAAGATTTCGGAAAAGGGACCATAATGAAAATGGGCGAATCAGTTGTTGTTGATGTTCCTGCCATTTCGACAGGCTCCTTAACTCTCGATTTGGCTCTTGGTGTTGGTGGTTACCCCAGAGGAAGGGTTGTGGAAATATATGGGCCTGAATCTTCAGGAAAAACAACTCTGGCTATTCATGCCATTGCGGAAGCTCAAAAGGCCGGTGGAATAGCAGCATTTATTGATGCAGAACATGCTTTCGACAGGTTTTATGCCGAAAAACTTGGTGTAGATATAGAAAACCTGCTAATCTCGCAGCCCGACAACGGTGAACAGGCTTTGGAAATTACCGACCATTTAATTAGGTCGGGAGCTGTTGATATTATTGTAATTGACTCTGTTGCAGCTCTTACACCAAAAGATGAAATTGAAGGAAATATGGGCGATAGCAAAATGGGTCTTCAGGCAAGATTAATGTCGCAAGCTCTAAGAAAAATGACCGCCAATATAAATAAAACCGGTACAACCTGCATTTTTATTAATCAGCTTCGCGATAAAATTGGAGTAATGTTTGGAAGCCCGGAAACTACAACCGGCGGAAATGCACTTAAGTTTTATGCTTCTGTACGTTTAGATATCAGAAGAATTGGACAACTTAAAGAAGGTGAAGATATTTCCGGAAACAGAACGCGTGTTAAGGTTGTTAAAAATAAGGTTGCTCCTCCATTTAAAAAAGCAGAATTCGATATTATTTATGGCGAAGGTATTTCAAGAATTGGAGAAATAATAGATTTAGCCGTGGAAAGCAATATTATTAAGAAAAGCGGCTCCTGGTTTAGCTATGGCGAAACAAAACTTGGTCAGGGTAGGGATGCTGTCAAAAATCTTCTTACCGATAATCCTGAATTAACCGAAGAAGTTGTTGCCAAAATTAAGGAATTTGTTAAGTAAGTTTGAAAATTAATAAGGATGCTATATTTTTAGCATCCTAATTCTTATTATATGAAACACACAATAATCTATTCTCTGATATTTGTTATTCTATTTTCTTCATGTTCAGAAAATGAGCAAAAAGAAAAGAAAATTGGTAAGGACGAAATTGCCGAATTACATAAACTATCTATTGAAGAAATAACACAATTAATAAGACAAGAGCCGAAAAACTCTGTGCTTTATGATGTTAGATCGGATTTGTATCTTCAAAAAGGCTTGGTCGATAGTGCTATTCATAGTCTTGAACTTGCAATTTCTATTGATTCTTTGGAATCGACTTACCTACTTAAACTTAGTGAACTTTACCTCAGAAACAGAGGACAATCACAAAAAACTAAAGATTTATTGGAAAAATGCATTAGATTGTTTCCTAAAAATGTTGAAGCCCATATTAATCTTGCCAATCTTAATTTCTATGTAAGACAATATTCTGAGGCCCTTGCACTTTTAGATAGGGTTAAAGAAATAGACAAATATAACCCTCATCAATATTACACCCGTGGTCTAATTTATCTTGAAACCGGAGATACAGCAAAAGCTTTAGCTAATTTTCAGACCACAGTTGAAATGGAAGCTTCCTATTACGATGCTCATATTCAACTTGGGCTAATTTTTGCCTATCTTGGAGATTCAATAGCCCTACAATATTATAGAAATGCAATTAATCTGGTTCCCGAAAGTATACAGGCTTACTATAATATGGCTATGTTTTACCACGATGCCGGTAATGTTGCAAAAGCTTTGGAAACTTATAATAAATTAATTGAAATTGATAATGAGTATTATCCTGCATATCACAATATTGGATATTTGTATTTGTATACAAGAGATTTCAATAAGGCAATAGAATATTTTACAAAGGCTATTGAAATAAATCATTTTTATTTTCAAGCATTTCTGCACAGAGGTATTTGTTATGAAGAGCTTAAGGATAAAGAAAAAGCCAGAGAGGATTTTAACACTTGTCTTGAGTTAATGCCTAATTACGAACCTGCATTGGCTGGACTTAATAGACTTGATAATATTTGAAATATTTTACTAATCTATAAAACTAATAATAATGAAAAGCTTTTTACTTTTAACAATCTTGCTTCTTATATCAGTTGCTCTTAATGCCCAGAATGTTATTAAACCCGAAACTTTATGGGATTTCGGCAGAATTAGCGATCCCCAATTGTCTCCGGATGGAAAAACAATAGTTTACGGAATTTCTACCTACGATCTTGCCCAAAACAAAGGTCAGAGTAATATTTGGTCGGTTTCTGTCGATAGCAAAGTTTGTTTGCAATTAACATCTAATCCCGGACATGAGTTTAACCAAAGATGGTCGTCTGATGGAACAAAAATTGGCTATTTATCAACCGAAACAGGAGATGCTCAAATTTGGGAAATGGATGCCGATGGTTCGAATAAAAGACAGGTTTCTAAAATTAAAGGAGGTATAAATAGCTTCGAATACAGCCCAACCGGAGAAAACATTCTTTTCTGTGCGGAAGTTAAGGTGTTGAAAAATATTTCCGATAAACATCCCGATTTACCAAAAGCTAATGCAATTATTGCAGAAGACTTAATGTACCGACATTGGGACCATTGGAATGATGAAAACTTTTCTCATATTTTCGTTGCTACATACAAAAATGGTCAGATAGGAGAGGTTACAGATATTATGAAAGGTGAAGCATGGGACGCACCACTTTCACCATATTTCGACAATTCTGAAATGATTTGGAGTCCGGATGGAAAAAATATTGCATACACTTGTAAAAAAACTACCGGAGAAGAATATGCAAAAACTACAAATTCTGATATTTATATTTACAATGTTGCATCGAAAGAAACTAAAAATATTACCAAAGGAATGTTGGGATACGACAAGTACCCTGTTTTTTCTAACGATAGCAAAAAAATTGCATGGCAAAGCATGGAAACTCCGGGATATGAGGCTGATAAGGAAAGACTTTTTGTAATGGATTTAACAACCGGTGAAAAACAGTATCTTACTCAGGATCTTGACCAAAATGCAGCTCATTTTGTCTGGAGTGAAGATGATAAGAAAATATTTTTTATTTCAGGTATAAATGCTACTTATCAGATTTATTCTTACGATTTCAAATCAGCAAAATTCAACCAAATTACAAAAGGTCAGCACGATTATACATGGTTCGATAGAAAGGGTAAAACCTTAGCCGGTGCAAAGATGTCTATGTCTATGGCAACAGAAATTTTTGTAATTGACGAAAAGAAAGGTCTGGAAAATCAACTTTCTTTTGTAAACAAAAAGATATATAACGAGTATGAAATGGGAAAGGTTGAAGAGCATTGGATTGAAACCACCGATGGAAAAAAAATGCTTGTTTGGTTAATTTTACCTCCGGGATTCGACAAAACAAAAAAGTACCCTGCATTGCTTTATTGTCAGGGTGGACCACAATCTGCTGTATCACAATTTTTTAGTTACCGATGGAATTTTCAAATAATGGCTGCCCACGGATATGTTATTATTGCACCTAACAGAAGAGGATTACCAAGTTTCGGACAGGAGTGGAATGCTCAAATTTCGGGCGATTATGGCGGGCAAAATATGAAAGATTATTTATCTGCCGTTGACCATTTTAAAAAAGAACCCTTTATTGATGAAAATAGATTAGGTGCTATTGGTGCAAGTTATGGAGGTTTTTCAGTATTTTGGCTGGCAGGTAATCATCAAGGCAGGTTTAAGGCTTTTATTTCTCATTGCGGAATGTTTAATTTAGAATCGCAATATGCTGCTACAGAAGAAATGTTTTTTGTAAACCACGATTTGGGAGGACCATACTGGGAAAAAGATAATGCTGTTGCTCAAAAATCTTATGCAAATTCACCACATAAATTTGTTCAAAATTGGGACACGCCAATAATGATAATTTCGGGAATGAACGATTTCAGAATTCCATATACTGAAAGTTTACAAGCTTTTAATGCCGCTCAATTGGTTGGCATTCCAAGTAAATTATTAATTTTTCCTGAAGAAACCCATTTTGTTTTAAAACCCCAGAATGCTGTTTTGTGGCAAAGAGAGTTTTTTAACTGGTTAGATACCTATTTAAAATAAATACAGCCCATGTTCCTTATTTTTGATACAGAAACTACAGGGCTTCCGAAGAACTTTAAAGCTCCATTAAATGATTTTGATAATTGGCCACGCTGTATTCAAATTGCCTGGCAATTGCACGATGAAAATGGAGATTTATTAGAGCACGACGATTTCCTTGTTAAGCCCGATGGTTTCGATATTCCTTTTGATTCAGAAAAAATTCATGGTATTTCTACTGAACTAGCTCAAAAACAAGGTGCAGAAATAGGTGAAATACTGGCTAAATTTGAAGAGGTACTGGCTAAAACCAAATTCCTTGCTGGTCAAAATATTGAATTCGATTTAAATATATTGGGTTGTGAATTTCTAAGGGCAGGAAAAGAGAATCCGCTAACAAAATATAAAACTCTTGATACTTGTACTGAAACTACAGCCGACTTACTGAAATTGCCCGGAGGTAGAGGAGGAAAATTTAAACTTCCAAATCTTTCGGAACTCCACTCTTATCTTTTTGGTCATGGGTTTGACGAAGCACACAATGCCACAGCAGATGTGGAAGCTACTACCAGATGTCTCCTGGAATTAATAAGAACGGGGACTTTTAGTGCCAAAGATTTGGATGTAACTGAGGATTTTCTTTCCAAATTTAAGGAAAATCATACAAAGCCTTTTCAACCTATTGGCCTTAAGCACTTAAATCTAAAGGAAGAAAGTCGTAAACTTAGAGAATTATCGGCTACCGAAGAGCTTTCAGGAAAAGAGAAAAAGAAAAATCTTGAAATACTCGAAAATGTTGAATTTGTTCATCTTCATAACCATTCCCAGTTTTCAATTTTGCAATCTACATCAGCAATAAAAGATTTGGTTAAAAAAGCGGCAGAATACAAAATGTCGGCATTAGCTTTAACCGATTCCGGTAATATGGTGGGTGCTTTTAACATGGTTCAGGAAGTTTCAAATTATAACAAAAATAAGGAAAATCCTGAGGAAAAAATTAAGGCAATTTTGGGTTGCGAATTGTTTGTTTGCAATAATCGAACAGATAAAACCAATAAGGATAATGGAGGTCAGGTTGTTTTTCTTGCAAAAAATAAAAAAGGATATCATAATATTGCAAAACTATCTTCAATAGGTTTTAAAGAAGGTTTTTATTATGTTCCTAGAGTTGACAAGGAAGTGATTTTAGAATATAAGGAAGATGTAATTGTGCTTTCAGGAGGTCGTTTTGGAGAAATACCCTCACTTATTCTTAATGTCGGTGAACAACAGGCAGAAGAGGCTCTTCTTTGGTGGAAAGAACAATTTGGGGAAGATTTTTATCTGGAACTTGTAAATCACGGTCTCGAAGAAGAAAAAAGGCTAAATGATACTCTAATTAAATTTAGTAATAAATATAATATTAAGTGTGTTGCAACAAATAACACCTTCTATGTAAATCAATCCGATGCCGATTCGCACGATTTACTTCTTTGTTTGAAAGAAGGAGAAAAACAAGCAACTCCTATTGGTAGAGGCAGAGGCTACAGATATGGTTTTCCAAATAGTGAGTATTATTTTAAAAATCAGGATGAAATGAAAGAGCTTTTCCTCGATTATCCTGATGCAATAATTAATGTTAAAGAAATTGTTGATAAAATAGAAGAATATGAATTAAGAAGACCTGTTTTACTACCAAAATTCGATATTCCCGAGGAGTTTATTAATCCAAAAGATGCTGAAGATGAAGGGAAAAGAGGAGAAAATGCATATTTAAGACATCTTGCTTTTGAGGGTGCAAAAAGAAGATATGGGGAAATTACTGATGAGATTAAAACAAGACTTGATTTTGAACTTGAAACTATAGAAAGAACGGGTTATCCGGGATATTTTCTTATAGTTCAAGACTTTACAAATCAGGCCAGAAAAATGGGAGTTGCAGTTGGGCCCGGAAGAGGTTCAGCTGCGGGCTCGGCAGTTGCATACTGCATTGGAATTACAAATGTTGACCCCATAAAATACGATTTACTTTTCGAAAGATTCTTAAACCCCGATAGAGTTTCTTTACCTGATATTGATATTGACTTTGACGATGAAGGAAGAGACCGAATTATTAAATGGGTGGTTGATAAATATGGATATAATCAAGTAGCCCAAATAATTACTTACGGAACAATGGCTGCAAAATCTTCAATTAAAGATGCAGCCAGGGTACTTGATTTACCTTTGTCGGATTCGGAAAACCTTAGCAAATTAATGCCTGATATAAAGCTTGCTAAACTGTTTACAATGACAGATAAAGAGCTGAAAGAAAATGCTAAAGATAAATATGCCGATGCCGAAAAACTGAGGGAAAAGTATAATAGTAGAAATGGATTAGAATTTGAAACCATTGAAAAGGCCATAGAATTAGAAGGTCAAATTAGGAACACCGGAATTCATCCATGTGGTGTTATTATTGCACCATGCGATATTTCAAATTTGGTTCCCGTTGCTATTGCCAAAGATTCAGATTTAATGGTAACACAATTCGATAACCATGTTGTAGAACCCGCTGGATTGTTAAAAATGGACTTTCTGGGATTAAAAACTTTAACCCTTATAAGAGATTCTTTAACAATTATTAAAAAACGTCATGGAATTGAAATAGACCCCGACGAAATACCCCTCGACGACCCAAAAACTTACGAGCTTTTTCAAAAAGGAGCAACTGTTGGAATTTTTCAGTATGAATCTCCAGGAATGCAAAAACACCTTAAGGAATTAAAACCAACACAGTTTGCTGACCTTATTGCAATGAATGCTCTCTACAGACCCGGGCCTATGGAGTATATTCCTTCATTTATTAATCGAAAAAATGGAATTGAAAAAGTAAGTTACGATTTAGCTGAAATGCAGGAATTTCTTGAGGAAACATACGGTATTACGGTTTATCAGGAACAGGTAATGCTTCTTTCTCAAAAACTCGCTAACTTTTCAAAGGGTGAAGCCGATACCTTGCGTAAAGCAATGGGTAAGAAAGATATAAATTTGTTGGAAAAACTAAAACCAAAGTTCTTTGAGGGTGGCAAAACTAATGGACACGAAGAACAGATTCTGGAAAAAATATGGCACGATTGGGAGGCATTTGCTTCTTATGCTTTTAATAAATCCCATTCCACTTGTTATGCATATATTGCTTTTCAAACTGCATATCTTAAGGCTAACTATCCTGCAGAATATATGGCTTCTGTTTTAAGTAACAACAAAAACGATATTAAACAGGTTACTTTTTTTATGGACGAATGCAAAAGAATGAAATTAAATGTGTTAGGTCCGGATGTTAATGAAAGTTTTGTCGATTTTATGGTAAATAAAGCAGGTGATATTCGCTTTGGAATGGCTGCAATAAAAGGTGTTGGCAAGGCTGCGGTAGAATCAATTATTAAAGAAAGAGAGGCAAGAGGCAACTTTGTTTCAATTTTCGATTTTGTGGAAAGGGTAGATTTAAGAGCTGTGAATAAAAAATCGCTTGAAGCTCTTGCTTTAGCCGGGGGATTTGACTGTTTTACTGAAATTAAAAGATACCAGTTTTTTGAACAGGATGAGGATGGAGTTCAATTTGTTGAAAGATTAATACGATTCGGAAACAAAATGAAAGAAGATAAAAATACTACTCAACAAACACTTTTTGGAGATTCAATAGACATTGAAGTTAGTATTCCACAAATTCAGGTCGGTAAAGAATGGTCGCCAATAGAAAAACTTGAAAAAGAGAAAGAAGTGGTTGGTATCTTTTTGTCTGCTCATCCTTTAGATCCTTATAAACTTGAACTAAGCTTTCTTACTACTCATAAAATTTCGGACTTGAAAGATTTGGAAAGCCTTCTTAATAAAGATATTACAATTGGTGGAATGGTAACAGAAGCACAGGTTGATATTTATTCTAAAAATGGTAATAAATATGGTTTTTTTATTCTTGAGGACTATTTTGGCAGTTATAAATTTATGTTTTTTGGTCAGGATTATGCTACATACAAAAACTTTATTGCTCAGGGATTTCATTTGCTAATTTCAGCCCGTATTCAAAAGAGAGCCTATGCCAACAAAGATGGAATATTGGAAACTGAAATAAAAATTAAGAAAATTCACATGTTATCCGATGCCCGAAAAGATTTAATTAAAGGGGTAACAATTTCAATTGATGTAAACGATGTTGACAGTAATCTAATAAATCAACTTGAAGCTGTAAGTATAGAAAATAAGGGAGATAAAAAATTGAAATTTAAAATTATAGATAAAAATAATAATATAAAAATTGGAATGTTCTCGAGGAATTATTGTGTAAATCTTTCTGAAAAATTCACAAACTTTTTGTTGAATAATCCAAACTTAGAGTTTATTTTTGAAAAATAGAAAACCAGATATTAATTTAAAAACAATTTATTATGGCCTTAGAAATAACCGATTCGAACTTTGATGAACTAGTAATGAAATCCGATAAGCCTGTTGTTCTTGATTTTTGGGCTGAATGGTGTGGTCCTTGCAGAATGATTGGACCAATTATTGAGGAAATGCACAAGGAGTATGAAGGAAAAGCCGTTATTGGAAAAGTTGATGTTGACAATAACCACGGTGTTGCTTCCAAGTTTGGAATTAGAAATATTCCAACAGTAATATTTATCAAAAACGGCGAAGTAAAAGATAAACATGTTGGCGCAGCTCCAAAAGCAACTCTAACACAAAAACTTGACGCATTATTGTAATATTCGGAATTAAACCCGAGATTTTTTTTTAAACCCAGTAAGTCGTCACTGCATGGTTATCTTATCTTGCAGTGGCGTTCTTTTTATTTAAATACATATAATTGAAAAACCTAAACGACATACAAGCAATTCAGCAATTTCAAAATCTTGAATTTATTGCCAGACAAGTCGTTGAGGGTTTTATTACAGGCCTGCATCGAAGTCCTTTTCATGGCTTTTCTGTTGAATTTGCCGAACACCGAACTTACAACAAAGGAGAATCAACAAAGTTTATTGACTGGAAACTTTTTGCCCGAACCGACAAACTCTACGTTAAGCGTTTCGAGGAAGAAACAAATTTGCGCTGCCACCTTGTTATAGACCATTCGGGCTCTATGCTCTTTCCTTACAAAGAAAATAATGTTTTTAATAAACTATATTTCTCTGTATATACTGCTGCGGCATTAATTTTCCTGCTTAGGAAACAAAGAGATGCTGTTGGAATGTCACTTTTTTCAGATAAAATTGATTTCTATTCCCTTTCAAAATTATCCAATATTCATGCACAACTTTTGTTTGCCGAGTTAGAAAAACTACTTACCCCGGGAGCTGACGACCTAAAAAAGCAAACAAATGCCGCACAAGCTCTTCATGAAATAGCTGAGAAGATTCACAAAAGGTCTTTGGTAGTAGTATTTTCAGATATGTTCGATAGTGGCGATAAAGATAATCTCTTTTCAGCACTTCAGCATTTAAAATACAGAAAACATGAGGTAATTCTTTTTCATGTTACCGATCATAAGCTTGAAGAAAATTTCGAATATGCTCATAGACCTTATAAGTTTATTGATATGGAAACAGGAACAGAGCTTAAACTCAATCCTAATGAAATTCAGGAACTATTTAGAAAACAATATAAAGACTACAAAGAAGAAATTAAACTTAGATGTTTACAAAACCAAATTGATATTATTGAAGCCGACATAAATATGGATTTTTCAAAAGTCTTAATGGCTTACTTAATTAAGAGAGCTAAACTTTTTTAATTTATTAGTGTTAATGAATGAAATATAAGTAATACTGTTAAATAATATACGTAATAATACCTATTAAGCCTCCATCATTTTACTTACTAATAGATACTTAGGTAGATATATAAAAAAGCACATTTTGTATAAAAATTCAAAATAATTTACAATAAAGTAGTCATTATTAAAAATTTAATAATAGTTTTAACTCGTAATAATTATCATTATTAATATGCAAAAAACAACCCGGGGAACCAGACAGAAAGCCAGATTTTGGTTGCTTAATTTTTGGATACACCTTCTTCTCTTATTGTAGATACACCTTCCTACAAGTCCTCAGTTCAATGTATCCCACAAAGCTTTCTTCATCCCCGGGTTTCTTCCAAAAATCATTATTGCCAATAATTTTTCGTTTTTCCTTACTATTCTGGTAAAATCGGATTATTTTTGCACTTTAAATTCATATTATAAAAAAGACAAATTATGACCATTAATGCAGAAGAAAATTCAGTAGAAAAGAAATCTTTGAATTTTATTGAGCAAATTATAGAGGAAGAAATTAAAAATGGTAAAAACGGCGGAAGAATATTAACCCGCTTCCCTCCGGAACCCAATGGATATCTGCATATTGGTCATGCTAAGTCTATTTGTTTGAATTTTGGTTTAGGAATTAAATATGGTGGAAAAACAAATTTGCGTTTCGATGATACCAATCCTGTTAAGGAAGATACCGAATATGTTGATTCTATTATGGAGGACGTAAAATGGTTGGGTTTTGAATGGGAAAGCGAACCAAAATATGCTTCCGATTATTTCGATAAACTTTATGAATTTGCTGTTTTGCTTATTAAAAAGGGAAAGGCTTATGTATGTGAACAATCACCTGAACAAATGGCCGAATACAAGGGCACTCCTACTCAGGCCGGAAAGCCAAGTCCTTGGAGGGAAAGACCGGTTGAGGAAAATTTAAGGCTTTTCGAAGGAATGAAAAATGGAGAATTTGAAGAGGGAAAATATATGCTGAGAGCAAAAATTGATCTTGCTTCCCCAAATATGCACATGCGCGATCCTATTCTTTATCGCATAAAAAAAGCTACTCATCATAGAACCGGCGATAAGTGGTGTATTTATCCAATGTACGACTTTGCTCACGGTCAATCAGATTATTATGAAGGAATTACACATTCAATATGTACTTTGGAATTTGAAGTTCACAGACCTCTATACGATTGGTTTTTAGACCAATTTGTTGAACCGGGAGCTTACCGTCCCAGACAGATTGAATTTGCAAGACTAAATCTTTCTTACACAGTTATGAGTAAAAGAAAATTGCTTCGACTGGTACAGGAAGGTTTTGTTACAGGCTGGGACGATCCTCGTATGCCCACAATTAGCGGATACAGACGTCGTGGTTATACTCCGGAGTCTATTAGAAATTTTGCCGAACGTATTGGTATTGCAAAAAGAGATAATCTTATTGATGTTTCACTTTTGGAATTCTCTGTTAGAGAAGATCTTAACAAGAAGGCTGCTAGGGTAATGGGAGTTATAAACCCTTTAAAGGTAATTATTACAAATTATTCAGATGATTCAAAAGAGTATCTTGAAGCAGTTAATAATCCTGAGGATGAAAGCATGGGAACCAGAAAGGTCTCCTTTTCGAAAGAGCTTTTCATTGAAAGAGATGATTTTATGGAAGATGCACCAAAAAAATTCTTTAGATTAAGTCCCGGAACAGAGGTTAGATTAAGATACGCTTACTTTATTACATGTACAAATGTAGTAAAAGATGAAAATGGGGAGATAATAGAAATTCATTGTACTTACGATCCGGCTTCTAAAGGTGGGGTTTCTCCAGACGGACGAAAGGTAAAAGGAACTATTCATTGGGTTGATGCAAAAAACAATTTGGATGCTGAAGTAAGACTCTACGACAGATTGTTTCTTTCAGAAGAACCTGATGATGTTGTGGAAGGACACGATTTTACCGAAAACCTAAATCCCGAATCCCTAAAAATAATTAGAGCAAAAGTAGAGTCATTCCTAATTAATGCTGAAGCAGGGCAACAGTTTCAGTTCGAAAGAATTGGCTATTTTTGTGTAGATAAAGACTCTAAGCCTGATAATATTGTTTTTAATCGCACGGTTGGGCTAAAAGATTCCTGGGCAAAAATATCAGGAAAATAATTATTGGCAGAAATTATAATCCTCTTAACCATTCCGGTCTTAATCCTGATTTTGTTTCATCTGAAATTGCATTTTCTATTTGCTTTAGAAAAATCTCTTTATCTCTACCCAAAAAACCTTTTAGAACCATGTAGTTAGAAGCATGGTCGGAACGAAATACTGTTTGTTCCAAATTGGTGTTCTGTATAAATAGTTTTAATTCAAGCAGTAATTCAACAACATTTAAAGGGGTAAATTTGCTGTTAAGTCCTTTAATAAAATGTTTTTCTCCGAAAGGATAGCTCAAAACTAATGTTGAAAGGAACTCGGGCTGTGTTTCGTTTACAATTTTTGCAGAGTTTATTGCATGCTGTTCCCAAAACTCCTTGCCACCTAAACCGGTAAGAATCATTACAGAAACTTTTATTCCGGCTTTTTTTAATTTGTGAAGTGCATCTGCTGTACTTTCATAGGTTTCACCTTTGTTTACATTATTCAGAACCTCATTATCTCCAGATTCTATTCCCATATACACCATTTGAAGTCCGTTTTCTCTTAAATCTATCAATTCTTCAATAGTCTTATCTCGTAAATTTCCGGCAGAAGCATAAGCAGTAATTCTTACAGGTTTTAGATTAGTATTTATTTTTTTCAAGATATTAATAAATCTTCCATAACTCAAAACCATTGCATCGCCGTCGGCAAGAAAAACCTTCTTCACCTTATATTGAGAATTAAAAATTGCATCAATTTCTGCAAAAAGTTCTTCTTCGGGTTTTACAGAGAATTTTTTGGATTTATACATTTCACAAAAAATACATTTGTTCCAACTGCATCCATGAGTAATCTGTAAAATTAATGAATTTGCCTCGCTGGGTGGACGAAATAGCGGCTCGCTATAATTTAGGTAATTAAAAAACATGGCACAAATATAGTAGAAAATATGCTTTTACATAAAATCTTAAATGCCCTAAATTTAATTGATTTTGGATATTTGTAAATTATTCTTACTTTTCAGGTCTAATTAATAATTAAATTTTTATATCATGAAAAAACTATTTGGATTATTTACAGGTCTGGCCTTGGTATCTGCAATTATTGTTTCCGGTTGTGATTCTAAAAAAGAAGAATCAACTGAAAAGACAAAAAAGGTAGAAATGACTCTTTGCGATTGTGTTGAAGAATCATTCAAAGAAAACTATGATGAAGAAAAAATGAAAAAATGTGCGGAAATGTACAAAGATGCTACTGAAGAAGATGTTATTAAATGTATGGAAAGCATGCAAGGTAATGAAGCAACAAGCAATCAAGATATTATGATTGACTATTCTTTATGCGACTGTGTGGAAGAAGCTTTGCAGGAGCAACCTGACGAAAATATTATGCAGATTTGTGAAGAATTGTACAAAGATGCGACTGAAGAAGATGTTCAAAAATGTGTTGAAGGAGAACAAGAATAAACAATTGATTTTTGAGAATTTTTATTAAATGAGCTTTGTTTTCTCTACAATTTAAAAAAAAACTTTGAAATTTTTGTTGCTTAATTATTTTTTGATTATTATTGCAAACATAAACTAACGTTATTATTAACCAATTTAATCTACAATTTTATGAAAAATCTTAAAGTTTCTGTTATTGCTTTATTTTTCGGAGCTGCTTTTTTAGTATCATCATGCGGACCAAGCCTTTGTGACTGTATTGAAAATGAATTCAGTGAAAAAAGAGATAGCGCAATGTCTAAAAAGTGTGAAGATAAATACAAAGATCCTGCAAAAGAGGATGTTGAAAAATGTATGGAAGAAATCATGAAAAAAGACGAGAAAAAAGAAGAATAACATTAATGAAATTCTTAGAAAGGCTGCCATTTGGCAGCCTTTTTTTTTGCCATTAAAAAAATGGGCAAAAAAAAACCGCCCATCAGGCGGTTTAATTTTTTTTGAAAGAATTATTCAATTCCTTGGAATTTTTTTAATGATTCAAGTTCTTCTTTTGAGTAATTTTCACATTCTGAAAGAGCTTCAAACATTTCTTTTTTTGCAGTCTTACCTGCCTCTTTGTCATCTTTGTACTTTTCTTTCATTTCATTTCCGAATTCTTCCATTTCTTTTTGTTTTTCTTCCATTTTCTTGGTTAATTCTTCAATCTTAGCTTCGTCATTCTCTTCGGTAGCTTTATTAAGATCGTTTTGAATACCTTTCATTTCACAAAGAAGGTCAGCGCCTTTTGCAGCACCGCTTTTTCCACAAGAAGTTGTAAATGCTAAAGCAAAAACAAAAATTACAATCGGTAAAAATCTTAAAAATTTCATAATAAAATTGTTTAATTTGGTTAATAACTGATGCAAAAGTAAGAAAAAAAACAATGCTGTTACTCAAAATGAAAATAATTTAAGAATTATTTCATTTTTTATTATTATTGGAGCTTGTAGGCAAATAAAACTCATTAACCGGAATTAGATAATTCATGTTAGCAACACCAAAAACTACTACTGCCATTGCTACTGCTGAATATTCCTGATAAACCGGAATACTTTTGTTATAGAGGTCTCTCTCTGTGTGCCAAATCTCCCTGTACTGAAAATCGTAACCAAATACATCTTTGTCGTTAAGAGATATTACAGGAACACCGGCTACTGCAAAAGGTCCGGAATCCGAACCCCATGCTTCTTTTGGCCTTTTCATTGGTTCACGTTTCTCAATTTCAAACTTTATTTCTGCATTGAAATTATCTAATGGAGCGCAAATAACTTTCATATCTTCAATCATAGAGGACGGGACAGAAATTCCGGCACTAGCTAAAGGACCTCCATCACGGTTAAAAACGTTTGATATTTTCTTCAATTTGTCACCGTTTCTGTCAACCCAGCTCTGAGAACCCAAAAGCCCGAATTCTTCCCCTGTCCATAATATTGCTAAGATTGTTCTTTTGGGTTTTCCTTCGGCCTTCATTATTAATCTGGCAGCTTCCATTACCGGCGTAACTCCGGAGCCATCGTCAACCCCACCCGTTGCAACATCGTAACTGTCTAAATGCCCCGACATTATTACATATTCATCGGGCAGTTCTGTTCCTTCTATTACTCCAATAAGATTGCAATACGGAACAGGACCCAGTCTAAAATGATTTCTTATGTCGAATTCCAAAAATACATCTCTTCTTTCTTTAACCAATTGCCTGATTTTTTTGTATTGATGTTCATCAAGCTTAATATCAGGAGTTTCGGGAAGTGTTTCAAATTTTAAATCCATTAAATTCTTTCTATCGTAAAGGGCTGTAATTGGAACCGGGGCAGATTGAATAATCCCCAAAATACCTGCTTCTCTCATTTCTTTATAAAACAATGCAGGTTCTTCAACCATTGGAAGTAGTTCCTTTTGTTCTCCTTTTCTGTTCTGCCAATTCTGCCTCCTAATTTCACGATTTTTCAATTCAATTTCAGCATTTACCTGCTTTATGGAATCTCTGTATTTGTCGGCATTTTCTGAGAAATCTATTGGCCAACCCTTGCTTTCACCGTCTATTAATACCCAGGCTCCTTTTAGTTTTCCCTTCATTCTATCGAATTCTGCCTGATTTTGAGGTTCAATTACTACATGTCCTATTTGTTTTCCCTTTGTTCCCGATGTGTATGAAGGCGTTGCAAAGTGAAGTGTCATTCCTTCTTCCCCAAGCATTTTTCCAAACCAAGGGCCTCTGTTAAAACCAACCGGTAAATATCCAACGGTGTCGACTATTACTTTTAACCCCCATTCTTCAAATTTCATTTTTGCCCAATCGAATGCATTGTCGTAGGCATTTGAACCTATTGGTCTTCCTCCAAATCTATTGCATAAAACATCCAAATGTTTCATTGTTTGATTGTCGGTTTTTGCAATTGCAATAATCCTTTCAGAGACTTCATTATTTTGTGAAAATGATAGAAATGGAATAATTGCAAATATTGCCACCATTATTTTTATTAATATTTTTTGCATGTTTTTATTTTATTATTATTCTTGTTCCGTTGGCTTTAACTAAAATCTGAATTTTAAGGGTTTCCGGTGGAAGAAAATCTTCTATTTTTTCCGGCCATTCAATAAGACAAATATTTCCAGAAAACAAATAATCTTCGTATCCAAGATCGAGAAGCTCATCTTCATTTTTCAAACGGTAAAAATCAAAATGGTAAATTATTTCACCTGTTTTTGTATGGTATTCATTTATTATTGAAAAAGTTGGACTATTAACCTGATCGGTTACATCAAGTTTTTTACAAATTTCTTTTATTAGACTTGTCTTTCCGGCCCCCATTTCTCCATAAAATGCAGTAATCCTATTGATTTTTATTTCATCCATTAGGAAATCTGCTGCCTTAGGTAATTCTTCTATGGTCTTTATTTCAATCATTTATTTAGAAATAATCATTTTTCTGGTAATTGTTTTCTTCTCAGTTTTTAGGGAATAATAATAAATTCCCGAAGAAAGTTTCAAATCTTCAAAGTTAAATTCAATTTTATGCTTACCGTAATTAAGCTTTTCATTTTTAATTACATCGGTTATTTTTCTTCCATAAATATCGTAAACCGAAAGATTAACTATTGTTGTTTCATGTAATTTAAAAGAGAAAAATGTGCTATGTGAAAAAGGATTTGGATTATTTTGTTCCAAAAGAGCTTGTTCCTCAAAAATTTCGGGTTTGCTAACTAGAGCTGTATCTATAATTGCAGTAATTAGGCTTAGGCTAGTGCCATCTAATCTTGTCCAAATAGGCCTAATTATTCCGTTCCATGCAACAATGTTGGAATAATCGCCAAAGAAAACCATTGGATTTGGCACAAAAGGAGTTTCGCTTATTTTGAAGTTTTCGAATGTTTCGCCACCGTCGGTTGATCTGGCCATAAATACATCCGTTTGATTATCGTCATAAGCTCTTCTGTCGTAGAAAACAAAGTACAAAGTTCCGTCTTTCTGGTCTATTGCCATCCATGTAAAAAACTGTTGTTTGCCGGGCTCATCATCGTTAACTCTAATTGGTTCAGACCATGAAATTCCTCCGTTTGTAGATTTTACAATCCAAACATCTGTATCGTCGGTTCCATTTCTTTGGTCAGTCCAATTAATATAAATTGTTCCGTTATTTAATCCTCCGCTAGTGTCGCAAACTGTTACAGGAAGCCCATTGCATCTGTAAATTCCGGGAATGTTAAATGTCCATCCGCCGGGCATATCGGTAACATAAACGTCTTCGTTCAACCAGGTTTCTCCGCCATCGGTTGATTTGTCGAAATAAATTCCATAATTACCTGCCCAAGCCACATAAATTTCTCCATTTGGTCCAACTGCCGGAACAGCTCCTTCAACGGTAAAATCATCGTCAATGCAATCTCCGTTAAGCTTATTAATTCTAACAGCATCCGACCATGTTTCGCCGGCATCAAGAGATTTTGAGAACATTATTGAACTACTGTCGGTTGTTATTGTACTTCCGTATTCATCAAATTGAGTCCATGTTACATACATTGCATTATTGCTTCTGTCTATTGAAATCCATTGCTTATCCTGAGCTTTTGTTCCGTTAAGTCCCATAAAAGTGCCATTGTTCCAAGAAATTCCCCCATCGGTAGATTTCTGACAAACTATTCTATCTATCCAATTTCCCGAAACAGGATTTGAAAGGTGAAGGAAATAGAAGTCTCCGGCTGTATCAACAGCAATTACAGGATCTCCCCAAACGCCATATTCTTCAGAGACTAAAATGTTCTCGAACCATGAAAATCCACCATCAATGGAATAGTAAACATTATTAAGATTAGCTCCTGCCACCATTCTAAGTGGATTTTTAAAGTCCATCATTATTGAAGGTTCTTCGGGGTCGTTAAGATGGGAAATAAGAATGTTGGTGTGTTGACCAAGACATTGATTTACAACCAAAAGAAAAAATATTAGCTTTCTCATTTTATAAATACCCGCAACAATTTTTTCATTTTTGTTGCGGGCTTTTTGTTTTTTAGAATCCTAGTTTAGTGCGAAGTTCTTTAGGAACAACATCTTTATGCACAATAATGGAAATAGTTTTATACTTCACAAAAGCTTCCGATGCATAGAAAAATCCTTTATAAATGCCTGCTTCACCCCATGAGTTTTTAACAATGTAGTATTTTGTTCCGTTTTGGTCTTTTGCAATACCGCTAATCAGCATACCGTGGTCGTCGGTAGTTTGGTAGTTATCGAAAGCTTGTTGTCTAATTTCTTGTGTAATAACCTTTTCCTTTATAGGTTTTTCAAAAGTATAGAATAATTTTTGTCTTTCTGAAGGACTCATATCGTCCCATTTTGATTGTTCCAAACCTGATAAATTTTCAATTTCCTCATCGGGAACAATAGCAATTCCATTTTTCCATGAAAAGCCTTTTTCGCTAACATCGCTAGCCCAGCCTACTGTGTAGCCTTTGTTTATGGAAGCATCGAAAATAGCCATAAATTCGTCTAAAGGCAGATTATACATATTTGCCCATGACCAATTGTCGGGAATTTCAAGAATAAAAGGTTTGTAAAATGGATGATGTGAGAAAGAAGTTAGAAGCACGTAATCGTCGGGATTAATTCCAACTACCTCATTTGAAAAGGTTTTTGGAGTATATTTTTTTCCTTTGAAAGTGAAGTGTGCAGGTTCTTCGCCCAGATAAGCTTCAACAACACCTTTAATTGCGGCTTTCCATCCTGTTGATAGTTCCTTATTTGGATTTTTGATAATTGCCTCAACTAATGCAACAAGCAAGTTATCTATTTCACCATGAACGTGTTTTTCAGTTCCATATTGAAGCCCTGAATAAACTTCTTCGGGAACAATTCCGTGTTTTTTAATAACATCCATTGGATCGTTAAGAGCACCGCCACCACCAAAGTTGAATTCTCCGTGCATACGGACTGCTTTTTCGGCTTTGTCTTCGTAACATTTTTTTACCGCATACATTTCTGCCAGGTCAACAACTTCCTTACCCAATCTAATCATTTCGGCTTCTACAAAAGCAAGACCGGCAAAACTCCAACAAGTTCCTGAACGATATTGGTCTCGAACCGGACTGGTTTTAATTTCTTTTTCAACAGTAAATTTGTAACCATCTTCCTGAGCAAGGGAAAATGATACCATAATAATAAGTGCAGAGATACTTAAAAATATTTTTTTCATGTTTTATATTTATTTGTTTATACAAAAATACTAATTAATGTGAACAACCCTTCCTTCTAAAATATAATAAAGGAACGCTTTGGTATTAAAATAATTACATTATTGTTCTTTCGCCAAGTTCAGTAGATAATTTTCCCTTAACAATA
This sequence comes from Bacteroidales bacterium, assembly GCA_016936815.1. Classification (GTDB taxonomy): domain Bacteria; phylum Bacteroidota; class Bacteroidia; order Bacteroidales; family GWF2-38-335; genus GWF2-38-335. Next base: position 4,911 of record JAFGXD010000072.1, on the reverse strand, counting down.
TCCAGCATTATTTTCTGTTTTTGCAGTTCAATAATTTTATCGAAATCGTTATTATTTTGTGCAACAATCATTTCCGAAGTAATTTCTTTCAGTTTGTGTTTTATGTATTTGAATTTGAATTCATTAATAGCACGAGGTACAATCCTTCCAAGAATCATTTCCTCAGTTTCAATTAGAGAATCGTGCCTGGTCCAGATTTGACTTAAAATTGCTTTATCTGCAAGTAAGTTAGCGGCAGTTTTGCTAATTTCGGCATCGGGATGAAAAGTAAAATGTTTGATGTTAATTTCCTTTCCTTGGTTTTGATTAATAAGGTATTCGTCCAAAATTTTCTTAAAAATAGGATTGTTAATAGTTAGCTCGTCTTTTCCGAGTTCCTCAGCTACATAATTAAAAACTGTAATACTATTTTTTTCTTCAGAATTTGTAAAAAGCAAATTATTGCCATAATGGAGCAGGAGTCTGGCAATAACTTTCTCCTCCTCAAACAAATGATGACCGAAAGAAATTGAAGGTTCGGGAGTAGGTTGAACCGGGGCTTTTTTAGATTCTTCAGTGTTAACATCGGTTTTTTGATAGGACTTGTTTCTAAGACGCTTATTTATTTCAAAATGAAGCATTTCTTCATCTACTTTAAGAATTCTTGCGCATGTAGAAACAAATTCAGCTCTAACGGGTTTTTCGGGAATTACCGAAATAGAACCAACAATATCCGACAGAAGTTCTGCTCGCTTAATAGGGTCATTTTCAGCGTCTTTAAGTAATAGATTTGTCTTAAAGCTAATAAAATCCTGTTCGCTTTTCTCAAGAAATTCAATCAATTCGCTTGAGCTGCAAGATTTTGAGAAAGAGTCAGGATCTTCACCGGGAGGAAAAGAAACAACCCTAACATTAAGCCCTTGTTCAAGAATAATATCTATACCTCGCAAAGAAGCTTTTATTCCTGCTGCATCGCCATCGAAAAGAACTGTAATATTATTAGTAAACCTTTTAATAAGTCGCACCTGATCTATACTTAAAGCTGTTCCGGAAGATGCTACAACATTTTCCACCCCTGCCTGATGAAAGGAAATAACATCAGTATATCCTTCAACCATAAGGCATTTGTCTTTTTGAGTTATAGCTTTTTTGGCTTGAAGAAGTCCGTACAAAACCTTGCTTTTATGGTATATATCGGATTCCGGTGAGTTTAAATACTTTGCAACTTTCTTATCGGTTTTCAGAATTCTGCCTCCAAAACCAATAACCTGACCGGAAATTGAGTGAATAGGGAAAATTACTCTTCCGTGAAATCTATCAATTTGCCAATTTTCTTTTCTAATAGTTAGACCTGCTTTTTCCAGAAATTCAACCTGATGACCTTTTTCAACAGCCTCCTTAGTAAAAGCATCTTTTTGTTCGGGGGAATAGCCAAGCTGAAACTTTTCAATAATGCTGTCGTTAAAGCCTCTTTCACGAAAATAACTCAGTCCAATAGCTTTTCCTTCAGCGGTTTCGTGAAGCGTGCGAGTAAAATATCTCTGAGCAAAAAGACTTACAATTATTAAATTTTCTCTATCGTTTTTCTGTTGTTTTTCTTCTTCCGATTCTTCCTTTTCAACAATTTCTATATGATATTTGTTGGCCAAAAATTTAAGAGCTTCTACGTAAGTAAAATTTTCGTGTTCCATAACGAAATTTACCGGATTACCACCTTTTCCGCAACCAAAACACTTGTAAATTCCTTTTGAAGGGGAAACAGAAAAAGAAGGAGTTTTTTCGTTATGAAAAGGACAAAGTCCAAGATAATTTGTGCCCCTTTTCTTAAGACTAACAAAGTCCTGAACCACATCTACAATATCGGCAGCATCAAAAATTTTATTTATGGTATCCTGGTCAATCATTTTAATTTGGAATTGGCTACGAAATTAATCTAAAAGCCGCTCTTTAGCAATTTAAGTTATTAACCTTGAATAATTATTGATTGCAAGTAAATGAAATACATTAAGTTGAAATGTAAAAAAAAGGTTTTGAACAATATTTCAAAACCTTTTAAAATGAATTATGAAAAACTATTAATGACTTACAATAATTTTAATGGATTTAGTACGAATGCCTGATTCAATAACATTTCCAATATAAGTTCCGGCAGGTAAATTGGCAGTATTTAGTCTAATAACACCTTCTTTTTTATTAAGGGAAATAGATTTAACTTTTTCGCCAATAATGTTATAAATATCAAGTCTTGAATTTACTGAGTTAAGTTTAAATTCGAAATCAGTATAATTATCAGCAGGATTTGGATAAACTTTTGCTTTTGTTTGAGAAGCATCAACAAGACTTCTTGACGAAGTGCAGTCTCCATTTGGATCATTTACAAGCCAAACCCAAACAGAATCTGCCGGATTTGCAACCGGGTAGAAAGTATATCTAAAAGTGTATCCTGTGGTATTTTCTGACATAAGAACCGGACCAACATGAAATTCTGTATAAGATGAGCCTGCAACATCGGCATTAATTCCAAAAACATTACCTGCATAACAAGATGAACCGAAGCACCAAAGATGAGTGAAGGATGATGGAGCACATTCAACATACCTTTGAACATGGGCTGCAATGGTTGAGGATGTAAGATTGTTTATGTGAAAATAAGCATCAATATTGGTGTTCAGAGGAATTGAAAGAAATACAGTGTCGTTTGTAACATCAACAGATTCATAAGTAATAGAGAAACTTTGTGCATTTGTAAAAACAACGCTAAGTAATATTGCTGTGGAAAGTAATAGTTTTTTCATTTAATCTATTTTTTAGTTTTACAAAAGTAATCGTTACAAATGTACAAAAATTATTTGTTCTATTACAAGACTTAAAAATACTGAATAAAGTTGCATTTTTCATAAAAAACGATTTAAAATTTTAGAAACTAATCCAATAGAGATTTTACAGCCGTTAGTACATTTTGTAAAATTACGTTTATTCCCCTAAGTGAATAGACCTGATAAAAATACGTGAATGTCTTTAATTTTATATAAATGGTTATAATTATTGATATTAATGCAACCAAATGTGAAAAAAAATAATCTATATTGCGGCATTATTATTTGTTAAACCATTAAATTAATATTTTATGAAAAGAGTGTACATTTTATTTGTGGCCTTACTTATTTCAGGTTTTTCTTTTTCACAAAACCTTACAAAGGGTGATTTAGAAAAAATTCAAACTAAGGGAGGTAAAATGGTGCTACCTAAAGCGCCTGTTAATACTGGAAAAAGTATTACTAATAGAGGCGCAAAAGCGACTTATATTACTGAAAATTTTGATGCAGCTGTTCCTCCAGGAACATGGACGGTAAGCAATTTGCACGCAACATCAGTTTGGTTTGCAGGCAATCCTTCTGCTAGTTCATTTACTACTATTGATCCAACCAATGTTCAATCAGCTCTTCATGCTTACATTGCCGCCGACTGCGACGAAAAGCTGATTACTCCGGCAATTAACGCTACTTCTGCTACAGCACTTAATTTAACTTTCTGGGCTGGATATAGTGGATCTTGGATGATTGGTGGAAGTCAGGCCGGAGGTACCGGAGCTGATTTAAGGGTTATTGGGTCTCTCGACGGAACTACCTGGACAACCCTTTGGTCATATTCCGATACTCATATTGGAACTGAATCGTGGGCTTGGGAAGAAATAAATCTTGACCTACAATCAACTTACGGAGGAACAACTTTTTATTTAGCATTTCAGTACTATGGTTACGATGGTGATCTAGGTGCATTTGATGGAATTCAATTATTTGATTTAGCCAATGACGATGCAGGTGTTACTGCTATTACATCGCCAACTAATGCTTCATCTTGCAGCCTAACTGCTTCTGAGAATGTTACCGTTACCGTTACTAATTTTGGAATTAACCCAATTACAAGTTGTGATGTTTCTTACACAATTAATGGAGGTACACCGGTTACAGAAACAGTTTCAACTACAATAGCCTCCGGAGCAACTTATGATTATACTTTTACTGCAACGGCTGATTTATCAACTGTAGGAGAATATACCATTGAGGCTTATACAAGTCTTTCCAGCGACGGAAATGCTGCAAACGATGGTTTTTCAGTAGATGTAACAAATGCAGATGCAACCCTAACCATAGATGTACTAACAGACACCTACTCCTCAGAAACTAGTTGGGAAATTTACAATTCCGCCGGTGAATTAGTTGCTGAAAAAACATCTTTCACAGCCTCCTCACATAATATTACTAATGTTTGTTTAATTGCTGACGATTGCTATACCTTCTATTTGTACGATTCTTATGGAGACGGAACAGCTCCAAGTGGAACTTTAAGCTTGTCTTGGAATGGAACTGTTATTGGAGGATTTACTTCAGCAGAATCTAATTTTGGATCAGAATGGGTTAGATATTCTATTGGTGATGGATGCGAACCAATTGATGCTCAGTTGAAAATGATTACTACTCCTTCATATGTTTTACCTGGAATGGTAAATATTACAGGGCAAATATTGAATATGGGTACTGATAATATTACCTCTTATGATGTTACTTACACGGTTGATGGAGGTGCTTCTTCTGCAATTTATACTGTTACAGGTGTGAATCTAGCAACAGGTGACACTCATAACTTCACACACGATGTTCAGTGGAATGCTACTTTGGGTGCTCATGATATTAATGTGGTAATAGGTAATGTAAATACCACAACAGACGGAAACTTAATAAACAATAGCTTAACAAAAACTATTACAGGCGTTTCAGTTGCTCCTCAAAAAAGAGTTATTGGTGAAGAAGGAACAGGTACTTGGTGTGGATGGTGTGTTAGAGGTCATTCCCCCTTTTTCACAAAAATGATTTCGTATGCTAACGTTGAAACTGCAAATCATTGTACTTTTGTAATAAACTGATGCTCTTT
>JAFGXD010000071.1 GCA_016936815.1 Bacteroidales bacterium | reverse complement strand
GCGCTAACAAATGTTGAAAATAACACCAAAATAAAAATAAATATCTTTCTCATACTTTTATGGTTTTATTAGAAAATAAATTTATTACGACAATTTTTAATGATTGTTACAAAAAAATTGCTACTTAAAAGTATGTAAGTTTACTGTGCTTGAAAACCTAATTTCTGAACCTCCTGAATTATTATTTGTGCTATCTTTTTTTGCAATTACTATTTCTTGTTTTCCATGTTTTTCAGTTTTATGCACAATTCCTTTGGTGTAATACATAAAATAACCAACAAAAACTAAAAAAATAATGCTTATTAAGGTATCTAATAATTTTTTGCTGCTCATGGTGTTAATTTTAATAGGTCTAAATTAATATAGTAAAGTTAACAAAGTTCGGAGGCTAATGCAAACAAGAATCAAATAATTTTTTTTTATTGCTGAAAAAAAATAGTTTTACAAGAAAATTCAAATGCTAAAACGCATACCATTATACGCTAAGATATTTTTGGGAATGTTTCTTGGTATTATTTGGGGAATAATAGCAATAAATACCGGCGGAATTCAAATTACCTTAGATTGGATTAAACCTTGGGGAAGTATTTTTATTAATTCCCTGAAATTAATAGCTATTCCATTAATACTTGTTTCATTAATTAAAGGTATTGGAGGAATTTCAGATGTTTCAAAACTTTCCAGAATGGGATTAAAAACTTTGGGTCTATATGTTCTTTCAACAATTATAGCTGTAAGCCTAGGTCTTATTTTGGTCAATACTCTACAGCCCGGAAAAGCTTTTCCAACTGAAGTTCGCGAAAATCTTTTGTCAAAATATCAATCAAAAACAGGAGAGTTTTTAAGCAAAGCTGAATTAACAAAAAAATCACAAGAAACCGAAGGTCCTCTATATTTTATTAAAGAATTAGTACCTGAAAATATTGTGTCAGCCGCTTCCGATAATAGAAATATGTTACAGGTTATTTTCTTTGCCCTTTTATTTGGAATAGCAATGATATCTGTAAAAAACAAACCCGGAGTTAATTCGGTGAAAGATTTTTTTGAAGGACTTAATGAAATTATTCTAAAAATAGTAGATTTTATTATGAAGGCAGCACCATTTGGTGTATTTGCCCTATTTGCCGCTATTATCGTTGAAATAGAGAAAGATAATCCGGGTCAGGTTGGAAGTTTGTTTATTGCACTTGCAGGATATTGCGCAACAGTAATTTTAGGTTTGGGTATTATGGTTTTTATTGTCTACCCCGGACTTCTTTCAATATTCACAAAACATAAATTCATAAATTTTCTTAGAGGTATCTTCAAAGCTCAAATGCTTGCTTTTTCAACAAGTTCAAGTGCCGCTACACTGCCTGTAACAATGGATTGTGCCGAAAGGAATTTGGGAATAAAAAAGGAGGTCTCGAGTTTTGTTTTACCAATTGGAGCAACAATAAACATGGATGGAACAAGTCTCTACCAAGGAGTTGCTGCTGTTTTTATTGCTCAAGCTTTTGGAATGGAACTAACTATTATTCAACAACTAACAATAATTCTTACTGCTACTTTGGCATCCATTGGTTCAGCAGCAGTTCCAAGTGCCGGAATAATTATGCTGCTTATTGTTTTAGAATCCATTGGGGTACCTGCAGCAGGAATTTCCTTAATTTTTGCAGTCGACAGACCTTTAGATATGTTTAGAACAACTGTCAATATTACCGGAGACTCTGCTGTTGCTTGTGTTATTGACTATACAGAGCGAAAACATAATAACATTTGATACTGTTAATATTATTCAATCAAAATAGCAGTTTTGTCAAAAAAAATAATACAAATTTCTCTACCCCCCTAAATTTTTCACACACAAATAGTCAATTTATTAATATTTTTTCAATATACCCCCTTCAAAAATTTAAATATTCATTTTTTTTATATTTTTGCAATATTATTAAAAATTCAAAATCAAATGAGCAAAATCCGTCTTCAGGCTATTAATTCTGCACTAAACAGGAAAGTTTCCGCATATTCAGCAATTTCAAACAAAGCTTCCGAGTATTTTGGAATTAACGTATTCGATAAATTTAAAATGCAGGAATACCTTAGCAATGAAGCATATCAATCGGTAACAGATGCAATAAAATCCGGTGTAGCAATAGACAGAAAAATGGCAAATCAGGTTGCAGCAGGAATGAAAGCATGGGCTTCGGAACGGGGTGCAAGTCATTATACACATTGGTTTCATCCACTTAACGGAGCAACAGCAGAAAAACACGACGCTTTTTTTGAATTTTCCGATACCGGAACGGCAATAGATAGATTTAGAGGCGAAATGTTGGTGCAACAAGAACCCGATGCTTCCAGTTTTCCAAGCGGTGGAATACGAAATACATTTGAGGCCAGAGGCTATTCAGCATGGGATCCAACATCTCCTGCCTTTATAATTGATAGCACCTTATGTATTCCAACTATTTTTGTTTCTTACACAGGAGAAGCTCTAGATTACAAAACGCCTTTACTTAAAGCTCTAAACATTCTAGATCAATCTGCAACAGAAGTGTGCAAATATTTTAACCGCGATACAGAAAAAGTTATTGCCACTCTTGGTTGGGAACAAGAATATTTTTTAATAGATGAGGCTCTATTTTATGCCCGTCCCGACCTACACCTAACAGGAAGAACTTTATTAGGACATGCTTCAGCAAGAGATCAACAACTTGAAGACCACTACTTTGGTGCAATTCCTCAAAGAGTATCAAATTTTATGAAAGATTTTGAATTTGAAGCCCTTAAACTAGGCATTCCGGTAAAAACAAGGCACAATGAAGTAGCTCCGGGACAGTTTGAATGTGCCCCGGTTTTCGAAGAAGCGAATTTGGCAGTTGACCATAACATGCTGCTTATGTCGCTTATGGAAAAAATTGCCATGAAACACCATTTTAGAGTCTTATTGCACGAGAAACCTTACAAAGGCGTTAACGGATCAGGGAAACACAACAACTGGTCGCTAATGGACGACAAAGGTAAAAATCTGCTTTCACCCGGCAACTCGCCTAAATCGAATCTGCAATTTCTTACTTTTTTTATTAACACCATTAAAGCCGTTAACGAGCATGCCGATTTACTCCGCGCAAGCATTGTTTCTTCAGGAAACGAGCACCGACTTGGCGCCTCGGAAGCTCCTCCGGCAATAATGTCTATTTTTGTTGGTAGCAAACTTAGTTCTGTCTTGGAAGACCTTGAAAAAAAGGTGTCAGAAAAAAAAATGACTCCTGATGAAAAAACAGAGTTAAAACTTGATATTATTAAAATTCCTGAAATACTATTAGATAACACCGATAGAAACAGAACTTCTCCCTTTGCTTTTACCGGAAACCGTTTTGAATTTAGAGCTGTTGGTTCATCTGCCAACTGCGCCGCACCAATGATTGCACTAAATACTGCTGTAGCAAAGCAACTGATTGATTTTAAAGCAGAAGTAGATAATTTGATTGAAAAAGATGTAAAAAAAGATGAGGCAATTTTTAGAGTTTTAAGGAAATATATTACCGAATCGAAAAAAATCCTCTTCGAAGGAAACGGCTACAGCGAAGAATGGAAAAAAGAAGCAGAAAAGAGAGGTCTTTCAAATATTCCGGATGTGACTGAAGCCCTAAAAGCATTTCTATCAAACAAATCAAAAAAACTTTTCTCCGAAACTAAAGTGCTTTCAGAAAGAGAACTTGTTGCCAGATATGAGATTAAACTTGAATATTACTTTAAGAAAATTCAAATAGAAGCTAGGGTACTTGGAGACTTAGCAAAAAATCACATCATTCCGGTTGCTTTCAGCTACCAAAACAGACTTATTGAAAATGCAAAAGGTCTTAAAGAAATTGTTAATCAAAATGATTTCCTCGCTTCAGCCCATACTCAAATTGAAACTATTAAAGAAATTTCGAATCATGTGAACCTAATCGACAACATGGTTAATAAAATGATTGATGCAAGAAAAGATGCCAACAACAAAAACACAATAGAAGAAAAAGTTTTTGCCTATTCAAAAAACGTAAAACCTTTCCTTGAAAAAATAAGATACCATGTCGACAAATTGGAGCTAATTGTTGATGATGAGCTTTGGTCGCTACCAAAATACAGAGAAATGTTATTCACAAGATAAAGTTAATAATATGCAAATCCCTTTACTATCAAACAATACAATCATATTTGCAACGTTTTGCTTAATAATTAAAAATCACGGTTTTTTTTTATTAATAGAAAAATTGTTTATTTTTACCGCAAACTATAAAAAAGTATATAAAATATAACGTATGAAACTCATAAAACACTTTTTGGCAATTTTAATTCTTTCAAGTTCTTTAGGAGCATTTGCTCAGGTAAAGAATAAAGACTATAATCAAGCCGAGGAATCTTTCAATCTAGGTATGTTTGCTGAGGCTATTGAAGCTTACAAAAAGGCCTATATTGGCATACCTGAAAATCATATTAAAGCTGAAATAGTTTTTAAGCTGGGTATTTGCTACAAAAACATTAACGAACCAAAATCTGCAGAGCTTTGGTTCAAAAAGGCTATTGCTGTAAAATACCCCGATCCTCTTACCTTGCTTTATTATGCAGATATGCTGAAAATGAACGAGAAATACGAAGAAGCCATAAAGTCTTACAAAGATTACATGAAAGTTAAACCTGAAGACCCAAGAGGTGAACAAGGTGTGGAATCATGTAAACTTGTTTCTCAATGGCGTGCAAAACCAACAAGATATAGGGTTGAAAACATGGCTTTTCTTAATTCTAAGGAAAACGATTTTTGCCCAACTTACGCAAAAAAAGACTATTCAAGTATATATTTTAGTTCTACCAGAGAAAGCACTTCCGGAGCCGAAAAATCTAAAGTTACCGGAGCATTTTTTTCTGATATTTTTGAAACATCAAGAAATCGTCAGGGTAAATGGACTGAACCGGTTCCCTTGAATGCAGAAGTTAACTCTCCAAACGATGAAGGTGCCTCAACAACCAATATGCCAAAAGCAAACGAACTGTTTTTTACTCGTTGCCGTGTTGAAAAAAATGTTATGCTGGGTTGCCAAATCTGTAGCGCTTCAAAAAAAGGACTAACATGGGGAGACGTTAATGTTATTCCAATTGCTGCCGATAGCATTGGCGTAGGACATCCTTCTATCACCTTCGATGAACTTACTCTATACTTTGCTGCCGACATGCCTGGTGGTCAGGGCGGTTCTGATATTTGGATGATTAAACGTCCCGCCAAAAATAAACCTTGGGTTACTGAAGCCATTAATCTTGGAACAGACATTAACACCAGAGGAAATGAAATGTTTCCTTATATACATAAAGACGGAACTCTATACTTTTCTTCAGATTACCATTTAGGAATGGGAGGTTTAGATATTTTTAAAGCTACTCCAACAAAATCAGATAAATGGACTGTTGAAAATTTAAAATACCCACTTAACTCTCCTGCAGACGATTTCGCTATTACTTTCCATCAGGAAGAAGAAAGGGGATTCTTAACTTCCTCAAGACCCGGCGGAAAAGGTGGAGATGATATTTACTCTTTCGAATTACCTCCAATTGAATACTTCCTTGAAGGTGTGGTAATTAACAATCGTACAAATGAAATTATTCCCGGTGCCAAAATCGAAATTACTGTACAACCGGGAGACAAACTTCCTGAAAGATTATCCGAAGCCGATGGCTCATTTAAACAACAATTGGGACCAAACTTAGCCTACGCTATTCTTGCCAGTAAAGAAGGCTTCCTTAAAGGTGAAGCTAAAGTTTCTACAAAACTTATTGAAACCGATACTACCTTTAAAGTTGAAATTAGATTAGATCCTATCGACAAAGTCATTAAGCTTGAAAATATTTACTACGATGTTGGTACTTGGACATTAAGACCCGAATCTTATCCTGAATTAGATAAACTTGTTGATGTTCTAAACAAAAACTCGGATATCGTAATTGAGCTTATGGCACACACCGATTTTCGTCCAATTCCTATTACAAACGACACACTCTCACAAAAAAGAGCCGAATCGGTTGTTAGTTACCTTGTTGAAAAGGGAATTGATATGGAAAGACTTATTGCTAAAGGATACGGAGACAAAGTTCCTCACGTTATTACAAAAGAAGATGCGGAAAAATATTCTTTCCTGAAAGAAGGTAATATTCTTGATAAGAAATTTATTCTTGCTCTTCCAATTCAAGAGCAACAAGAAACTGCACATCAACTTAACAGAAGAACAGAATTTAAAGTACTTCGTCAGGATTACAAAGGAGATTTAGAGGAATCAACTCCTCAGTAACATGTTACAAAAATATTACTTAACGTTCCGGTAAATGCCGGGACGTTTTGTTTTATATAAAAACCAATAAAAGCAAAATGGACAACAAATCTAGATATAACTTAAGAGGAGTTTCAGCCTCAAAAGAAGATGTGCATAACGCAATAAAGAATGTAGATAAAGGAATTTTTCCACAAGCCTTTTGCAAGATAATTCCTGATATATTGGGCGGAGACGAGGAATATTGCAATATTATGCATGCCGATGGTGCAGGAACAAAATCATCTTTGGCATATTTATACTGGAAAGAAACAGGAGACTTGTCGGTTTGGAAAGGAATTGCTCAAGACGCTATTATTATGAACCTTGACGATTTGCTATGCGTTGGAGCAAGTGATAATATTCTTCTTTCTTCAACCATTGGAAGAAATAAAAATCTCATCCCGGGAGAGGTAATTTCAGCAATTATAAATGGCACCGAAGAACTTCTTGCAGAACTGCGGAAACTTGGAATTTCTATTTGGTCAACAGGAGGAGAAACTGCCGATGTTGGCGATCTGGTAAGGACAATAATTGTTGATTCTACAGTTACTTGTAGAATGAAACGATCAGACGTTATTTCAAACCATAAAATAAAACCCGGAGATGTAATAGTAGGACTTTCTTCTAGCGGGAAAGCTTCGTACGAAAAAGAATTTAACGGAGGAATGGGAAGTAACGGACTCACATCGGCGCGTCACGATGTTTTCTCTAATTACCTTGCAGAAAAATACCCGGAAAGTTTCGACCCCTTTGTTCCTTTCAATTTGGTCTATTCGGGTAGCTACAAACTAACCGACAAAATAAAAACCACAGGACTTGATGCAGGAAAACTTGTTCTATCCCCTACCCGCACCTACGCACCGGTAATAAAGGAAATATTAAATAAATTCAGGCCACAAATTAACGGAATGGTACATTGTTCGGGAGGTGCACAAACAAAGGTGCTTCATTTTGTGGATAAATTGCATATTATTAAAAACAATCTTTTTGAAGTTCCTGAACTTTTCCGCATAATTCAACAAGAATCAAAAACCGATTGGAAAGAAATGTACAAAGTTTTTAATATGGGACACCGTTTCGAACTTTATGTTCCAGAAGAAATATCAAAAAAAATAATCGAAATTTCAAAATCATATAATATTGATGCTAAAATAATTGGCCATTGTGAAGCAGCTAATTCTAAAAAACTAACAATAGATTCTGAATTTGGAAAGTTTGAATATTTCGGATAATTTCAAAAAATTGTAAGCTTGTTTTTTGTGAGAATAAAAAAATAAAAATAAACTAATTACTTTTGTGAAAATTTTATAAAATGAGCAATAATATAATACTTGAACGACTAAGAGGAGTTGTCGACAGATTTGAAGAGGTTGGAAGACTTATTACCCAGCCCGATGTAACCAGCGATATGAAAAAGTATGTACAATTGAACAAAGAGTATAAGTCGCTGGAACCAATTATTGAAGCGTATAAGGAACTTAAGAATGTTACTGAAAACATTTCTTCAACCAAAGATATTTTGGCTACAGAAAAAGATGAAGAAATGAGAGAAATGGCGAAAATTGAACTTGCCGAACTCGAAGAACAAGTTGATCCCCTTGAGGAAAAAATAAAAATTCTCCTTCTTCCTAAAGATCCTGAAGACGATAAAAATGCTGTAATGGAAATAAGAGCAGGTACCGGTGGCGACGAAGCTAGTATTTTTGCCGGCGACTTATACAGAATGTACATGAAATTCTGCGAAGCAAGAAGATGGAAAACCGAAGTTACCAGAGTAACCGAAGGAACTGTTGGAGGCTACAAAGAAGTTGTTTTTTCTATTACAGGTGAAGGAGTTTATGGAATTATGAAATACGAATCGGGCGTTCACAGGGTTCAGCGTGTTCCACAAACCGAAACTCAGGGAAGGGTTCATACTTCGGCTGCAACAATTGCTGTATTGCCCGAAGCCGATGAATTCGACATTGAACTAAAAACCGAAGATATTAGAAAAGATACTTATTGCGCTTCAGGACCGGGCGGACAATCTGTAAACACTACATATTCAGCAATTAGACTAACTCATATTCCCTCCGGTTTGGTGGTTACCTGTCAGGATGAAAAATCGCAGCTTAAAAACCTCGATAAAGCTATGAAGGAACTAAGAACCAGACTTTACAACTTAGAATACCAGAAATATCTTGACGAAATTTCTTCTAAAAGAAAAACTATGGTTTCATCCGGCGACCGTTCTGCGAAAATTAGAACCTATAACTACCCTCAAGGTAGGGTAACCGACCACAGAATAAACCTAACAATGTACAACCTTCAAGCCGTATTGGATGGCGATATTGTAGAAATGCTTGACAAACTACAAATGGCTGAAAATGCTGAAAGACTTAAAGAAAGCGGATTCTAAAAAATTATTAAAATGACACAACAGCAACTAATTGAACAAATTAAACTTAAAAAATCTTTTCTTTGTGTAGGATTAGATTCCGATTTGGATAAAATTCCTGAAGAATTTAAAAATTTTGAAGACCCTGTTTTTGAATTTAATAAAATGGTGGTAGAGGCAACATATAAATATACAGTTGCTTACAAACCAAATTTGGCTTTCTACGAATGTAGAGGTCTTGAAGGTTGGAAAAGTTTGGAAAAAACCGTAAATTACATAAGCGAACAACACCCCGATATTTTCCTAATTGCTGATGCAAAAAGAGGCGATATTGGTAACACCTCACAAATGTATGCCAAAACATTTTTCGAAAAACTTCCTTTTCATGCTGTAACTGTTGCCCCTTACATGGGAGAAGATTCGGTAAGTCCTTTTCTCTCTTATTCAGGAAAATGGGTAATTTTATTAGCTCTAACTTCAAACAAAGGAGCTGCTGATTTTCAATACTTTACAAATAAGGAAGGAATACAAGTTTTTGAAGAGGTACTTTCAGTTTCACAAAAATGGGCAGACGACAAACAAATGATGTATGTGGTTGGAGCAACAAAAGCCGAGAAACTTACAGAAATAAGGAAAATTGTTCCCAATCATTTTCTTTTGGTTCCGGGAGTTGGAGCACAGGGTGGAAGTTTGGAAGAAGTAGCAAAATTTGGAATGAATGGCAATTGTGGTTTATTAGTTAATAATTCCAGAGCAATAATATTTGCCGGCAACAAAAGTCAAATTGAAAAAGCTGCAAAACAAATGCAGGAAGAAATGAGTGTTTTACTGAAAGAATTTAGCTCTGTATTATGATTTACAAATTGCTTCTTACAACCTTGGTTATTTTTTCCCTTAATTTAAGGTCTCAGAACATTATTACTCTTCAAGAAATTGAATATGGAGGACTTATTCTAATTGAAATTAAAAACTTTCCCGAAAACCAACTTCCAAAAGGTTGCACAGAAGCTTTGTTGCTCTACGATTCGGAAAGCGAAAAATTCTCATTTTTAGGTAGGCAAAACGAAAACGCTTTCAGAATAATTGATGAAATGCAAGATGTCTTAACATACAATCAAGCTAAGGCCTATGCTGATGTTGAATTTTCAGAAAATAAGATAAAAGTTTGTTCCGAAATGCCTTTCCGTGCCACATCTGTGTGTAATATCTTTGAATGGAACGGAAGTAAATTCTCTTTTAAAGATACAGAAGAAACAGATCCAAGTTGGGACAATGTTCAGAAAGGTGAGGAATTTCTCGAGAAAGGAATGATTAAGGAAGCTGTTGAAGCCTTTCAGGATGTTTTCTACCCTCATGCTTATATGGACGAAAAGGATGTAGCTTTGCGACTTTTGTATAAAGCCCACGAAATTGCCTTAAGCCAATATCAGAAAAAAGATTATGCGGGAGCAGTAGAAACCATGAAAACAGCTTTCGAATACTGGTATTTCGACTTTAATTCTGTAAATGAAATGGAGGAAGAACTATCTTATAATGAGAAGTTTTCTGCAAAAAAGATTATTTCAATTTATGGAGATTACGGCCTGTTTTTGCTAAAAAACAAAGATTATCAATTATCGGTTGACATAAGCAAAAAAGCAATTTCTCTCGACTCCGAAAGCCCCGGCCCCTATCTGCAATTAGGAGACGGACTTTTTGCCCTTAATAAAACTCCGGAAGCAAAAGAAATATATTTGAAATACAAAGACTTAATGACAAAATCCGGCAAGGAAAGCAAAATTCCTACAAGAGTTAATGAAAGATTGAAATAACAAACAACGCATTTTTTGTTAGCTTTGTAATAAATATTTACACATTTCTATGAAATTCAACGAATTCGGTTTACACGAATCATTACTGGAAGCAATTTCCTACATGGGATTTAAAGAGGCCAGCCCCATTCAACAAAAAGCCATTCCGGAAATTATGGCAGGAAAAGATTTGGTAGCCTGTGCTCAAACAGGAACAGGAAAAACAGCAGCCTTTCTTCTTCCAGTAATTCATCACATGATTGGGAAAAACGATAAACATATTTACGTACTTATTCTTGTACCAACAAGGGAACTGGCACTTCAAATTGATAATGAGATTCAAGGAATTGGTTACTCTACTGATATTGATTCCCTGGCTGTTTATGGTGGTGACAACGACGGTAACAACTGGATTCAGCAGAAAAGAGCTTTAACTGAAGGTGCAAATATTATTGTAGCAACTCCGGGAAAACTACTTTCCCACCTTAAAATGGGCTACGTAAACTTCGAAAGTATTAAATATCTTATTCTAGATGAAGCCGACAGAATGTTGGATATTGGATTTTATGACGATATAAAACAAATAGTTTCTCACATTCCAAAAAAGCGACAAACATTAATGTTTAGCGCAACAATGCCATCAAAAATCCGTCAGCTTGCCAAGGAAATTCTTCACAATCCGGTTGATGTTAGCATAGCAATGTCGAAACCTGCAGAAGGCGTTTTGCAAGCAGCTTACCTAATTTACGATAAACAAAAACTTCCGGTCCTTCACCAACTAATAGACGATAAGCCTCAGTATAATTCCATTCTTATTTTTTGTTCCACCAAAAAGAAAGTTCACGAAATTGCACTATCGCTTAAAAGAAGCAAATACAATGTTGAAGCCATTTCATCGGATTTGGAACAGTTAAAAAGAGAAGAAATGCTGCTTAGATTCAAATCTAAAGAAATTAGAGTTTTAGTAGCAACAGATGTTCTTTCCAGAGGAATTGATGTTAAAGATATTAATCTTGTAATAAACTACGATGTTCCAACCGATGCCGAAGATTATGTACACAGAGTTGGAAGAACAGCAAGAGCATCAACAACCGGTGTTGCACTTACTTTTGTTAACGAAAACGATATGCTTGCTTTTCAAAAAATTGAAAAACTAATTGAAAGAGAAGTACATAAGATTATTGTTCCACCTGAATTTGGTCCCGGCCCCTTATGGAATCCTGAGGAAAGAAAGCCAATAAAGAAAAAATTCGGTGCAAAAAGCAATTTTAATAGAAAAAGCCAAAATCCCCATAAGGGACAAAAGAAATGAAACCCGAAATAGTACTTGCCATATTAATTGGATATTTCGCTATTCTTATTTTAGTAGCGTATTTTACCTCAAAAAAAGCAGGCAACGATTCATTTTTTCTTGGAAACCGAAAATCTCCATGGTATATTGTGGCATTTGGAATGATAGGCGCTTCACTTTCGGGAGTAACATTTATTTCTGTTCCGGGCTGGGTTGGTTCCAGTGAATTTTCTTACATGCCAATGGTTTTGGGATATTTGGTTGGCTATGTAGTTATTGCAAATATTTTAATGCCACTTTATTACAAGCTAAATCTCACCTCAATTTATTCTTATCTTGAAGGTCGTTTTGGAAAAGCCACTTACAAAACCGGAGCTTCCTTTTTTTTGCTTTCAAGAGTAATTGGAGCTTCATTCAGACTATTTTTGGTAGCAAATGTGCTTCAGTTTGTAATTTTTAGTGCATGGGGCATTCCTTTTGAACTAACTGTATTTATTACCATTGCACTAATTTGGCTTTACACATTTAAGGGCGGAATAAAAACAATTATTTGGACCGACACTCTGCAAACTCTGTTTATGTTGCTAGCCGTAGGCTTTTCAGTGTATTATATATCGGGAAAACTGGATCTTAACTTCGGAGAAATGGTCGGCGCAATTTCCAATTCTGAATTTTCGGGAATGTTTCTTACAGACTGGTCAAAAGGAACACATTTTATTCAGCAATTCGTTTCCGGAATTTTTATTACAATAGTAATGACAGGCTTAGATCAGGATATGATGCAAAAAAACCTGTCGTGCAAAAACATAGGCGATGCGAAAAAGAATATGTACTGGTTTTCTTTGGCTTTAATTCCTGTTAATTTGTTGTTTCTTTCATTAGGCGCACTTTTATTTATTTTTATTGCCCAAACCGGAATTATTTCTCCCGAACATGCAGAAATTATTTCCGCAGATGCCGACTTACTTTTTCCAATAGTTGCAACTCAGTATATGCAACCAATTGTTGGAATTTTCTTTATAGTGGGTTTAATTGCTGCCGCCTATTCAAGTGCCGATTCTGCACTTACATCGCTAACAACCTCATTTACCGTCGACATTTTAGGAGCTGTAAAAAAAGGTGAGAAAAGACTTAGAAAAACAAGAATTTGGGTTCATGTATTGTTTTCTTTTATATTGATGATAGCAATAATGATTTTTAATCTTGTAAACGACCAAAGTGTAATAAAATCAGTATTTACAGCTGCCGGATACACTTACGGACCACTTTTGGGTTTATATGCTTACGGATTGTTTACCCGAAAACAAGTTATTGACAAGTGGGTTCCTCTGGTTGCTGTTTTGGCTCCAATAATCACATTTTTATTAAACCATTTTGTAATAAAAAATATTGAAGGCTACAAAATTGGATTTGAATTATTAATTCTAAACGGAATACTGACAATAATTGGTCTATTAATAATATCTACAAAAAGCAACAATGTCGAAAGAGTTTAAGAAATATCTTTCTTTGGTTAAGTTTTCGCACACCATTTTTGCCATGCCGTTTGCAGTTGCCGGCTATTTTCTAGGAGAAATGCACAATAGTGGAGAAACCAACTATAAAATACTAGCTTTTGTAGTTTTATGTATGATTTTTGCCAGAAACGCAGCTATGGGTTTTAACAGATACATAGACAGAGAAATAGATAAAAAAAATCCCCGAACAAAAAACCGAGAAATACCCTCGGGAGCCATTAAAGTAAAATCCGCACTTTGGTTTGTAATAATTAACGCTGCTTTGTTTGTTGCAACTACTTGGTTTATAAATAATTTAACATTTCTACTTTCCCCCGTTGCACTGTTGGTAATATTAGGATACAGCCTAACAAAGAGATTTACCGCAATTTGCCATTTAATATTAGGTTTAGGATTATCTTTGGCACCAATTGGAGCATATTTGGCCGTTACTGCTGAATTTCAGCTAATTCCTATATTATTATCTTTAATAGTACTAAGTTGGGTAGCAGGTTTCGACATTATTTATTCCTTACAGGATGAGGAATTCGACAGCAAAGAAAAACTCTATTCTATTCCATCATACTTTGGAAAGAAAAAAGCAAGATTATTTTCAATTTTTCTACATTCAATAACTGCTGCTATTACCTTATATATAGGAGATTACGCAAAGTTTGAGGAATATTATTTTATTGGAGCCTTTTCTTTTATAGCATTTTTAATTTACCAACATATAATGGTCAAAACCAACGACTTATCAAACATCAACCTTAAATACATGAGCATAAACGGAGTTTCTTCATTAATTTTTGGAATATTTATGGTTTTGGAATTTGTCTAATCTCTTGAAGCGCTGAGGTGAAATCTACATCACTCAAACATCATTTTTTCTATATACTGCCTGTAATCGTCCATTGCCAGACCAATTATTCTATGAGCCTCTTCTCTGCCGTAAATATCAGCAATACTGCATCTTTGAGAAGTATCTCCGGGCATTTCCTTATAAGTAAGAAAATAATGTTTCAAACGGTTAATTACAGCAGTAGGTATTTCGGAAATATCTTTGAAATGAGAATAAACGGCATCATTTTTCAGCACAGCAATAATTTTATCATCGGCCTGATTACCGTCAACCATTCTAAAGCCACCTATAGGAATTGCTCTGGCAAGAACATCTCCGTGCGCTACATCTTTTTCGGTGAGGATACAAACATCTAAAGGATCTCCGTCTCCAATAATATCTGGGTTGCCAGCTGCCTGAGCACTGGCATTTCCAACCTGTTTACCACAGAAAGTTTGAGGGATAAAGCCATACAAAGCAGGCAAAATACTCGAAAATTTCTGGGGACGGTCTATGGTAAGATAACCTGTAATTTTATCAATTTCGTATTTTACAGTATCGGTTGGAACCATTTCCACAAAGCAAGTTAATTCGTCGGGGGCATTAGCTCCAATTTCAATACCATGCCATGGATGGGCTTTATGTCTTAAACCAAGTAGTTTACCTATTGGGTCTATTGATATTCTAGTCATTTTTTAAAAAATTTCTGCAAAGATAGGTTTTTACCTTTAGCTTATAATAAAAATGTTTATGAGTTTACTGAATAGTAACATTAAAACTAGTTTTTGTTTTTTTTATTAAAATAATAGTATTTATTTTACACCAGTTTAATAAATCAGAAAAAATAGAAATATGAAAGTCTTGCTAAGTCTCCTATTTATTGTATTTGCAATATTTTGTAACGGACAAATTCATCCTCATTCACCACTAAATAAAGAAATTAAGCTTAAAAATGATTCGGTTGTTACCATTGCAGATTTCAAGATATTGCAGAACAAACTAACCAATTTGGAATTTGAATTAAAGAAAATTGAAACAAAACGTAATCTTGCAGCCTCCTATTACCAATCGGCTTCTCAAAGTTTTTCAATGATGTGGCTTTGCTATGGATTCGGAACAATTGTTTCGGCAATTGGAATAGGTAATTTAGATGGAGGAATTTACACTGTAGGAGTATGTTTTAATTTAGTTGGAGTAGTTTATTGGATTTCATACATGCATAAGATGCACAAGATGCATAAAACAATGCTTTATAGTTGATTTTGATGGCAAAGAAAAATAAATAGAAATATTAATATTAAACAAAACAATGAAAAATAAGAAATTCATTATTAGACTTTTACATATTATTGTGATAACTGTTTTTCTAAATTCTTGTGCAATGCACAATGGTGTGTTAAGTTCAAATGCTGTATTTGCCGACAAAAATTTTAAGGTTATTGGAATTGGAATAGGAGAATCTCAATCTATTAAAATTCTGGGATTTGGAGGATTAAAGAAAAACGCTTTAGTTTTTGAAGCCAAGGATGATTTATATAAGAAAACCTGTCTAAAACAAGGACAAATATTAACCAATATTACTCTTGATTATAAACATGAATTCTATATTGTGTTTTCAAAAACAAAAGTCACCATAAGTGGCGAAATTGTTGATTTTAATGATGAAGCTAACGATCTAAAAGACAACTTTTACGGACTAAAGGAAAGAAATGGCTATATATTGGGGGAGCAAATTTACATTAAGACAGATAGTATTTACCAATTAAGAAAGATTGAAAGAATTAGTTTAGATGAAATACAATCAATTTCAGAAAAAAACGAAGCATATATTACAAATTTCGAAGAATCCTTCCAAATAAAAGGAAGCTTTGATTATAAGAAAAAGACATACTCGATTGGTGATAATATTACAATGACCTCAGAAAACACCGGTGAGGAAAAAACGGTATGGTTTACAGGAAAAGTAATTGGGATTTCCATTAATAAAACCCTGCTTTTAGATAGTACAAAGAACAAATATAAAGTTATTAAGATAGACAAAAAGTAGGAATAGCCTCCAAAGCACTAATAATAACCACAATCCCTTAAGGGCGGCAAAATTCTGTCTACAAAATCTGATTTTTCAAATTTGCGAGAAAAAATTCCAAAAGTTTCGTGATCTCTATCTGCGTTTGTTCCTCTGGTATCATACTCCAATTGTCCGGATGTAACATAATTCAATTGCCATTCCAAATCGTTTTTCCATTGCCTGATAATGCTTGCAGCTTCAGCACAATCATTTTCCATAGCTTCAGCTAAAGCTGAATTCACCAGCTCAAGCGCCTTTTCAATGTCATCCTCCAAATTGTTTATATATTGATAGTCGGAATAAGCTGTTACCAAATTGGGGTCTTTTAAACGATTTAACCTCTGATTAAGTAGAGCCTTACTTCCATATACTGCTGATTTTACATATTTTGCTGCTTCACTAAGGTAATTTCCCATTGGCCCTTCACCCTCGCTGTAAATTCCTGTGGAATAATCTATTGTTGTTGTTGTATTGGTAACTACCTGCTCCTCCACTTCTTTTCCTTCAGATATTTTCTGTTTTGAATAGGTTGGATATGATTTTTCATAAACATAACCATTCCAGATATTTCCTGATTTAAAGCTTCCTTCAAAACAATAATCATCAACAAATAAAAATTTACCTGTACCATTAGTGCAATTGCCTTCAATGCATCCACTTTTCACTATGTAATTTTCAATACTAACATCAGAAGAAAAAGTGTGATTATTACTTCCTCTCTTTACAACTGCTGTATGACAAACATCATCTTTAAATAAAAATTCTATTTTTAAATAATCCTTCTCATTCGGAATATAAGCCATTAGCGTGTATTTATCCTCCGGGGTTTTATATCTGCGACCAAATTTCTTTTCTAATTCATCCATTGTTGTGTAAGAATTTACTCCCAAAAATTTTCTTTCCGGAAAATCGATTAAATTTATTTTCACCGCTCCTATTTCGTCTCTACCAACTAAAGATAAAGTAATTCCCTTTTCTTTATTTAAATATCTTGTATAAGAATCAATTGCTTCAAAACCGTATGATAATTTAAGTCTCTCCCAATCTTGTATTCCGGGGCGTAGAGCTAAATAATTGTACATTAAATTAAAATTATCAAAATTATAAACATCTGTTGTCCATTTTATTCCTGAATCCGGGTCTATCTTAATTTCATACACATCAGGATATGGATGCTCATATTTTTCTCCAAAGTTTGAAATTACTATTTGATGCAGTAACAATGGGTTTAAGGGTTTTCTTTCGTGCCTGAAGTATCTGGCCTCTATTTTTACTGTTGGGTTTTCACTATCATTCCAGAATAACAATCTAGATAAATTAGAATTTTTATAAGTATCCATATTATCTGCCTTAAAGTCTTTAATTATATTTTTCCATTCTTTTTCCAAACCCCAACGATTCATTATTTCACTGCAAGTTTCAAAACCGGTAGAAATGTTATCCACTCTAAGAATAATTCTATGCACTTTGGTAAGATAATAAATGAATTCAACTGAAACTCCGGAGCCTACAAAATATTCGGCTGAATCCCTAAAGCCCTGTTTAAACATTTGAAAATCAGGCGAATTAATGTATTTTCCCATTAAATAATGCAAATTGGCGGGAATTTTTTCTTGAGCACCCAATTTAATATTTATTGATACTAAAACAAATAAGAGAATTATGGATAACAATTTTTTCATAGTGGCAATTTTTAATTTTTTTGGCTTTCTGTTCTGTTCAAAAATAATAAAAAAATGGTAAAGTACTGTTTTTTTGATTTTTTGATATTATTTATTTTAGCGACATCCCTTTTTCTTTAAAATAAAAGTCATTATACACAACCAGGAAGAGCAGCGGCACATTTGGTTTAACATCAACAAAAGTATTTCTCTGTTACTTCTAAAAAATGAATTAGCTCAAAAATTTCCATTTACCAATAACTTTTATTACAATTGCAAAAGAATAAATAAATAATTATGCAAATTAGT
>JAFGXD010000070.1 GCA_016936815.1 Bacteroidales bacterium | reverse complement strand
GCCTGTTTCCGTTTCGGTTCAACAAGTACAAAATTCAAACATTATTACTATATTTACAACTTGTCAAAAAAGGCATCCATTTACCGTTCAACTCCTCCTTCAACAGTAGCTGTTACACTTCCGTTGCATAAACCATTGCAAGAAGCATCTTGAGTAGCTAAAGTAAGAACCAAGGATTCAGGAACAAAAACCGGTGATGAGGTTGTTGAAAGAGATGTACATCCGTTTTCGCTAACTGAATTCAGATAAATAGTATAATTGCCAGGAGTATTCCAAGTAATTTGATATGGTCCCTGACCCGATCCTGAAATAATTGTAGCACCATCGAAATCCCAGTTGTATGTTGCTGTACTGCTTGCTGTTCCTGTGTAAGTTACGTTCATAGAGCCACCTGCGCACAAAATTTCGCCTATAATAAATGGTGTTGTGGGTACAGCACTTACAACAATAGTAGCGTTTGCAGTCGAAGTACATCCATTATCGCTTATCAGAAGTGAAATATTTCTGTTACCTGTATTTGTCCACATTAATTCGAAAGGTCCGGTTCCTGAGCCTGAAATAACAGTTGCACCATCGAAATTCCAGGTGTAAGTGGCATCTGGTCCCGAGAAACCTGTAAAGGTTAAAGTAGTTGTTTCCCCGGCACAAACACTATCGGCAAGAGTAAATGAGGCCGATAATTCCGGAACAATAGTAACAGTTACAGAGAGTTCAGTAGTTTGATTACAAGGGTCGGAAACGGTTACATAATATGTTGTAGTAGATAGCGGGTTAACAGTGATATTTTGTGTTGTAGCTCCTGTACTCCATATCCATGTTACAATAGAAGGGTCTAGAGCAGGATTAATGAAACTGTTTAAATTAATAGCTTCCGATCCGCACGACAAAACATCGTTTGAAATTTCTGCCTGTAAATCGAAATTATCGTAAACCCAAATAGTGTCGTTTGTAGTTGTAACGCTGCAGGGACAACCATTTTCCAAAGCAAAAACAATATATTCGGTACCTTCGGCAATATTATCAATTAATGCAGAATAGTATATTGTGTCTGAATTTTGTCCCGGTACCAACCAAAATGAAGCAGGAAAAGGAGTAATATCCACCCCATTCTCGGCAGAACCGGAAATTTGCAAAACAACTTGCAGACTATCGTTTGAAGTAGTATCTACCCTTGAGAAAACCCAGTAATTTTCGCAACCCTCATACACCTCGTTGGAATTGCCAACAGAAGCATAGTGACTCATAAGAACGTCGCCCCCTGAGGAGAAGGAGCCGGCTTCAAACATTACGTAGGAGTTAAGTATTCCATCAGCTGCATCCGCTATAACAAATTTAATATGATATGTTTCACAAGGCGTAAGACCTGATAAATAAGCTGTTATTGGAACAGTAAATCCTCCTGTGCTCGGCATTTCACCTGCAGTAACGTACTGTGCAAAATAGGCAGCGTTATCTGTTCCATTAACAGTTGAAATAGTAATTGGAACATCTGTTGTTCCGGGGACTAGGGCTACATTTATTGCATTGTCTGTGTATGGTCCTGTTATGCCGGGACCACTTAAGAAAAATGCAAAAACATCATTATATTGGGTATGCTCAAAACCGGGGTATTCATCTGACGCAAAAACAAAATCAAATTCTGTTAAATCTGAGGATGGAATAAAGTCAAATTCTATTATTACCTGATCGTTAATATTTGTAGAGCCTCCATTATCTGAAGAAATATCTGCAACATCATTTTGAACATTGGTGTTTGAAGTGATCCAACCATTATCCATTACGGAATTATCTCCGGTAATTTCTACAACCGGGCCGCTTCCCATAATAACACCGGATTCCATTCCAAAGCTTGTTCCATGAGAAAAAGCGCCAATGGAATAATCAGGGCCGTCGTATTCAACATTAAATGCTTGAAGGCAGCCGGTAATAAGAACTTCTGTAATTAGTTCATCGTAAGTATATGTTGTTGTTGTAACTTCCAGCATTGGATCAGGTTCGAACGCACAAATATTAAAAGTTCCTTGGTTGTCGTTATCAGGTTCCCAAACTCTAATCCATACTGTTTGTCCCGCAAGTCCATCTAGCTCAAACACATAAGTGGTTGTAGGCATTCCCCAAGTGCTTTCTTGACATCTAAGTTCTGTAAGGGTTGTGCAATCGGGTCCTGAATAAATTGCTATTCCTGCATCTGTCATCATTGCAGCGCCAAGTTGCACAGCAAGCCTACCTGAAGCAGGAACCACAGCAGTAAACCAAACATCTCCGCCTGCATAAGACCAAGCGCATGAAGGATTTGGAATTGTTGAGCCGGTAGCCGACATGGTTGAATATGTTGAAAAATTGCAATCTACATTTACTGGAATTGGAATTCCGCCACAAGGTTCGTTGTTGGCAGGAGGAGGAGGAGTTTCGAAAGCGCAAATATTAAAGGTTCCCTGATTGTCGTTGTTAGGTTCCCAGACTCTAATCCAAACTGTTTGACCAGCAAGTCCGTCGCCTGTTACAATATTTATGCTTGGCATTGGAACAGCCCAGGAACTAGCCATACATCTTACTTGGGTTAATGTATTGCAGTTTGGGCCGGAATATATAGCAATGTCTCCTTCAATCATTCCCGCTGCGGTAATACTTACAGTAAGTCTTCCCGATGCCGGAACAACAGCCGAAAACCAAACATCTCCGCCTGCAAAAGAGCCGCAAGTTGGATTTGGAACACCGGAGAGGTTAAGAGCCATATCGGTTGTAAATTGTTGGTAGTTGCAATTTGTGGTTATTGGATCCAGACTAATTGCATCGCAAGGCATATCGTTTGCCGGAGGTGGGGGTGGAGTAGCTGAGCAATCTACTGTAAATGTTCCTCCAGTTGGGTCAACACCACCTTGTCCGTCTTCGAAAACTTCTGCGCCATTTTCGTTGGTAATTGTGTATTCGTTTTCGTAATCCCAACTTCCGGAGTTGTTGTAAGAAATTGTTACAACATCGCCAGTATTGGCATTAAAAGTGTATGTTCCGGTGCTTCCGCTTGCTATTGTAATGTTGGTCAAAACCGCAGTTCCGTTTACATTTATGGTAATTGAATTTCCATTCCAACCATCTCCGTAAGTATCTATCATATTTACAGTTAGAACACAAGAAAATGTGGGTAAAGTAAATAGAAGTAGAAGTAATTGAAGTAATTTTCTCATTTTCTAATGCTTTTTATAATATTGTAATTATTATTGTCTTTTTCTGTATTTCTTGAATTTAATTTTGGAACATCAGAATCGCCGGATTGTTCAAGAAGATTGGAAGAAAAGTAATATTCATAGAATAATTCGGCCGAATATTTTTGTCTTTCTTTTATTTGATAGGTAAATCCTAGTTTTACTAGTCGTTCTTCAACTTTGTTTATTTCGAAATCGCTTTCTATCAAAACAATTAATTCTCTGCTGCTGAATTTCACCAGACAAAATTCTACCCCATCAATTTGCATTAGGCCGCCTGTTAAATCTCGTTCTGTAATATTTTGAGTTTTATCTTCAAGATGAATTCTGATAAATGTGCAATTTTGATAATCAGCGGTTTGTGAAAAACCAAAAATAACAAAACAGCAAATAAAAAGAAGATTAGTAAGAATTTTTTTCATTTCCGTGTGTTTATGTTTACTTCCAAGACTTATTATCAATTACATTGGTTGCCTTTTAATTATTGTTTTTAATCAAAAAATGTAAACAAAAATTAATAAAGTCTTAATAATTACAAAGGTAAGTATAAACCTTGTGAAATAAAATCAGTAGTATATTGTGATTTTAATACGTGATTTTCCGTAGATACATTAACCTATTTCTGCATTTTCAGAACTTGATAACCAATATGGCAATAAAGGCATTTTTTCTTATCGCAATATTCTTTTTTAAGTTGAATTAGAGCCTGCGCTGTACCTGCATTATCGGCAGAAATTCCATATTTTTCCCATTCGGCTATTATTGAATTATTCTCAGATTCATTGTTTTCTAGGATTTCCATTGCAAAATTAACATGAACTTCCGAATTGTTTTGTTTTCCATAAACAAAGATGTTTGGAACAAAAACATTAATAAGCAAAGCTGAAACAGCAGATTTTCCTAGTATTTTAATCTTTTTAGCATGTTCTTTTTCAAAGGAAAAATGCGACTGCCAATATTCAGAAACTTCGCTTTGAAAAATCGATTTAAGATATTGAATATCTGTAATATTCATTAAATTTGAAAAGGTAAAAGCAGGTTTACAAATCAATCCTGCCAACAAAGAAAGTCTAATTACAGGAAAATTTTGAGGTCTTATTTTTGATAATTTAAGCAAAGAGGAATTTATAGGAGTAAGGTTCCATTTATGCTTAATAAATTCATATTCAGTTTTTAGTTTTTGATAATAATCGTCGCCCGTTGTATTGTTCAACATTCCGGCTTGCCCAAATAACAGAGCTTCTGTTTTTAATCGGTTTGTTCTG
Organism: Bacteroidales bacterium; assembly: GCA_016936815.1. Taxonomy (GTDB): domain Bacteria; phylum Bacteroidota; class Bacteroidia; order Bacteroidales; family GWF2-38-335; genus GWF2-38-335. The sequence goes on along the minus strand of JAFGXD010000070.1, from coordinate 11,973 downwards.
CATTTTTCTAAAGTTGAAAATGGTATGGAACGAGCAATTTGCTCAAAAGGGTCGGAGTTTTTGCCAAAACCGAAATGCCTTGTCAAGTATATAAAAAATGTAAGTTCTCTATGATTTTTGTTTTTCTCCAAATCTTTAAATATTTCTTCCGATTTTCTTTCAAGTCTTTCTGTTTTAAGTCTTTCAAGCCAGTTTATCCAAATAATTTTTTCGACAGACTGTAATTTTCCTGCGCAAGGAATTGAATGAGCTGGAAATTCAAGATTATAGAATTCATTAAGCATTCCCGGACTGTATGGCAGTTTTAATGTAGATATTTTTCTATTATCAGCTGTATAAACATCCTCATCAATTTCTTCTGCAATATGAAGAATTACATTGTTGTAAGCCGGGTCTAAATGATGCCCATGCCTATACCAATCGGAAGATTTTATGTGAATTTCTGTGTTTCCCGCCCACAAAGTTCCGTTTATTTTAATTTGAGAGTTGAAAAAATCGGGACCTGAATCGTTGTTATGTATTCCGGGGGAAACCACTTCAATAAGCTCATTATTATTGGTATAAAGACCTTCAGGGTAATATAGTTTGTTTCCCCAAACAAAGTGTAAAAATGCTTCAGACATAATATAAATAAAAATTGTGATAAATATAGAATGAATTTTCATAATAGAGAAATTCTTGTTAAAAAAAATAACTATCTTTGCGGCTTATATTTAAATTGATTTATGCTAACATTTACGGAATTGGGATTGTCGCCCAATTTACTGAAAGGAATTGAGGATCTTGAGTTCAAAAAACCAACACCCATCCAGGAAAAGATAATACCCATTATTTTTAGTTCAGAAAACGACATTATTGGTCTGGCTCAGACCGGAACAGGAAAAACTGCGGCATACGGGTTGCCAATCATCCAAAACATTGATTTTGAAGACAATTCGGTTCAGGCACTAATACTTTCTCCCACCAGGGAATTATGTATGCAGATTGCCGGCGATATGGTAAAATATTCGAAACATATAAAAGGTTTTGAGGTGGTTGCTGTTTATGGTGGCGCAAGTATTGAAAACCAGATAAGAGCTTTGAAAAAAGGAGCTCATGTTATTGTAGCTACACCCGGCAGAATGCTCGATTTGATAAAAAGGAGAGCTGCAAAAATTGATAAAATTCGCACTGTGGTGTTGGATGAGGCAGACGAAATGCTTAATATGGGCTTCAGAGAGGACTTAGACAGCATTTTAGAAACAACACCAAAGGCTAAACGTACTTTTTTGTTTTCTGCTACAATGCCGGAAGAAGTTGCCAGAATTTCGAAAAACTACATGCAGAATGCAACAACAGTTACCATTGGAACTCAAAATTCAGGTGCTGAAAATGTAAAACATATTTATTATCAGGTACATGCGCGCAATAGATATCTTGTTTTAAAACGTATTGCCGATTACAATCCTGATATTTACGGAATTGTATTTTGCAGAACCAGAATGGAAACCAAGGAAGTAGCCGATAAACTTATTAAAGACGGTTACAATGCCGATGCACTTCACGGAGATTTATCTCAGTCGCAAAGAGACCACGTAATGAAACGCTTTCGTGAACGTACTCTTCAAATGCTTGTTGCTACCGATGTTGCAGCTAGAGGAATTGATGTAAGCGATATTTCACACGTAATAAATTATAACCTTCCCGACGATTTGGATGTTTACACTCACAGAAGCGGAAGGACAGGCCGAGCAGATAAGTCAGGTATTTCAATATCTATAGTTAACTACCGTGAAAAAAGCAAAATTCCTTCAATAGAAAAGGCCATAAAGAAAAAGATGGAAAGGCAACCGGTTCCAAATGGAAACGAAATTTGTCAGAGGCAACTTTTCAAAATGATTGACAAAATGGAGAAGGTGGAAGTTGACGAGTTACAAATTGCACCTTTTATGGATGTAGTTAACAAAAAACTTGAATGGCTTTCAAAAGAAGATGTAATAAAACATTTTGTTTCTCTTGAGTTTAACCGTTTTCTCGAATACTATAAAAACGCTCCCGATTTAAACGAAAAAGATTCGGATAAATACGACGATGGTGGGGGCAGAGGAAGAAGCGACAGGGGCGACAGAAGAAGTCGTTCCGACAGAGGTGGTCGTTCGGAAAGAAATGACAGGGGCGAAAGGGGAGAAAGAGGCGAAAGATCAGGAAGGGAAAATAGAAGCGACAGTTACAATAGATCCGACAGAGGGGAAAGAACAGACAGAGGCGATCGTCAAGACCGAGGCGAAAGAACAGAAAGAAGAAGGCCTGAAAAAGGAGGCTATGTTAGATTCTTTATAAATGTTGGAAAAAAAGACAAACTTTTACCAAAAAATATTATTGGCCTTGTTAACGATTATGCAAAAGATCGCGATATAAATATTGGCGAAATAGACATGAAAGATAGTTTTTCCTTTTTTGAGGTAGGTGAAAAGCATGCCGAAAAAGTTCTATCTTCTTTTAAAGACGGAAACTACAAAGGCAGGAAGATTGTTGTGGAACAAGCAGAGGCTGTTGGTTCAAGCAAAAAGAAAAAGGTAAGAACCAAAAGGGGAAAGTAATTTCTTAAAACCCCGGAAACGGAAAGCCCGACATAACAGTTGGAATTAGCAAAAGAAAGCCAAGAACCACCAGAATTGCAATAAGTGGCCATACCCATTTAATCCATTTCTCGTAAGGAATTCTTGCAACTCCTAACGAACCTATTAATACTCCGGAAGTTGGAGTAATCATATTGGTAAAGCCATCGCCAAACTGAAAGGCAAGTACCGTAGTTTGTCTCGAAATTTCAATTAAATCGGAAAAGGGAGCCATAATAGGCATGGTTAAGGCTGCTTTTGCCGATCCGGAGGGAATAATTACGTTAAGAAATGTCTGTATTCCATACATTACACCTGTTGAGCCAACTTTTCCTGTGTCGCTTAGCGAGCCTGAAACGGAATTCATTATGGTATCAAGAATTTTTCCGTCTTTAAGTATTACAATTATGCCTCCTGCAAGTCCTACAACCAGTGCCGCCGATAAAATATCTTTGGAACCTTCCAAAAACAGCTTAGTAATATCGTTGGCTGAATTATTTACTGCAAGTCCCGACAAAATTCCCATTACAAAAAACAAAGTTCCTATTTCCATTACATACCAATCGTATCCCATTGTTCCAAGAATAAGGAAAACAATGGTAAACGCAAGAAGATTAAGAATGAAAAAATGAACGGATTTTAGTAGTGTAAAGAAACTTGTTATTGCAAAAAGTCCTGTAAAAATTGGCAATGCGTAAAAAGTGTAGGCATTTTCCTCACTATCACCAATTTGTAATTTGGTTTCGGGATATTCGTAAGAAAAGATAATTAAAATAATAAGGGTTATTCCGGCAGTAATCCAAGCTGAAATTGGTGTGTAATATTTTATTTCGTCTTCCTGCTTAAGACTCTTGCTTCTCCAGTATTCATCGGCCTTATACATAAGAGACTTTTGAGGATATTTTTTTATTCTTTTTGCATATCTAAGAATAAAAAAGAAACCAATAAAGTTAATTACAAACCAACATACAATGCGGTATTCAATTCCTGAGTATAAAGGAATGTCGGAAATTCCCTGAGCTATTCCAATAGTAAACGGGTTAAGAATAGCACCTGCAAACCCCAGATGAGCAGCAACATAAACAAGACAAACTCCCACTATTGAGTCGTAACCCATAGAAATTGCCAAAGGAACTAGAATAATAATAAAGGCAATAGTTTCTTCACTCATTCCAAAAACTGCTCCAAAAATACTGAACATCAGCATTATAAGAACCATAATTATGTTGTTAACGCCCAATTTTCTAAAAAACTTCGATTTTTCAAGACGTTTGGTGGAACGCAAAAAGGCCATAATTCCAACATCAATAGCTTTTGTAGAATTCATTATCCAAAATGCACCCCCAATAAGTAAGATGAAAATAATTATATTAGCCTGATTTTCAAAACCTTTGAAAAAAGAGGAGAATACCTGCCACGATTGTGGATCGGATTCAACTTCCTGAAAACTTCCGGGAACAATTACTGTTTGAGTTCTTCCATCTGCCAGTTCTTTAACTGTTCTTTCGTACTGTCCCGCCGGAATTAGCCATGTTAGAATTGCAGTAAGAACTACAATAAAGAAAATAATTACGTAGGTATGTGGTACTTTTTTTAGCATGTCTTTGTCTTTTTTTGAATTTGCTAAAATAGCAAAAATCCTTTACCCATTTTTTAATTATTTAACACACTTTTATTTTTCCACATATAATTTTATCTTTGTTTCTTCGTTAGGTTGAACAATTACAGAAATATGAAATTTTTCAAGTGGTTAAAAAATAGGGCTTTTTTCAGGTTTTTAGTTAGCAAAACCTTTTTTATCAATCTTCTGATTGCTATTGTGTTAGTGGTAATAATGGCCTTTGGAACAATAAATTGGCTTGACTCTTATTCCGACCATGGAGAGGCTGTTACTGTGCCTGATTTTACCGGTCTTAATATTCAGGAAGCTAGAGAACTTGCCGAAAAACATGAGCTTGAGGTTGTTGTAAGCGATAGTGTATATGTAGATGTTGTTGAAAGAGGATCTGTTTACACCCAAAAACCAAAACCCGATTTTCAGGTAAAAAGAAACAGGGTTATTTATCTTACTCTTAATGCCTTTATGCCCGAAATGGTTGAAATGCCCGATTTGGTTGGACTTCCACTTAAAGAAGCTTCAGCATTGCTAGAGACTTACGGACTAAAAACAGGAAAGAAAAAATATATTCCTCATCCCGCAAAAGACAATGTTAGAAAACAGTTAATTAAGGGAAAACCGATAAAAAAAGGCGTGAAAGTTGAAAAAGGAACTTACGTTGATTTAGAGCTTGGAAAAGGACAATCCTTCGAGAAAATCTCGGTTCCCAGAGTTTTAGGTCTAACCTACGAGGAAGCCGAATCGCTTGTCGGTAAAAAATCACTTAACCTTGTAATTGTTGGTGTTGACGAAGGAATTAGAAACTTTGAAGATACCATGGCAGCCTGGATTTACCAACAAAGACCATATTTTACCAAAGATGCCGAAATTTCGGTGGGCGATTATATTGATGTTTATATTACTCTTGATAAAACAAAGGTTCCGGGAATTGATACAACATCGGTTGATAACGATTAATACTTCTAAAAACTATGAAGCAATTTAAATTTTTAATATTTACCCTAATACTGCTGATTAGCAATTCTGCTTTTTCTCAGCTTGTTACAGTAGGACTTGGAAGTAATGCCACCCTAAAACGATTTATTAAGGAACATCCTGAAAAAAGATTTGTTAAGTCGTTAGACACTCTGGATTTGCCTTTTATTGAAGATTTTTCATCATTATCGGTTTACCCCGACAATTCGAAATGGACAAATAACCATGTTTACGTAAATGCGCATTTTGGAATAAATCCTCCCTCGGTTGGTGTTGCCACTTTTGATGTTATGGATGCCTTTGGCGATATTTATTCTCATTCATCAACAGCGGCTTTTGGTGCAGATACTTTAACCTCGCAGCCAATTAATCTGGAGTATTTTATTTTAGACAATTCTGCAACTTTCTCTTCCGATGATTTGTTCTACTATAATACCGAATCGGATACATATTTTCCTGCCGATTCACTTTTTTACTTCGATGGAACAGATTATCAGAATGCTTTTTCCAATCCTTTTACTTTTTCAGCAGGTGAAGATTCAATTTTTTGTTATAATACCATTTTAGATACTTTATTTAATGTAACAGATTCTCTTTATTATTTCGATGGTACCACCGGTTACGAATATATTCACAGATTCTTCATTGAAAATTACGAAGCTTCCGATTCGGTTTATATTAGTTTCTTTATTCAGCCCGGAGGTGTAGCAGGAGATTTCCCCGAATATAAGGATTCTCTTGTTCTTCATTTCTTTTCACCGGATTTTAATCAATGGCGTTCGGTTTGGAGAACTGCAGGAAATTTTCAAGTAGATAGCTTTATTCAGGTGCTTGTTCCTGTAATTGACACAATATTTTTGCGTAATGGCTTTAGATTTAGATTTATTAATTATGCCAGTCTCGAAGGAATTAATGCTACTCAATACAGCAATAACCAAGATTTTTGGAATCTAGATTATATTAAAATCGATAGAGAACGATCGGCTGTTGATACAGTTTTGAGAGATGTGGCAATGCAAAGTCTTCCTAATCCTGCCATAAATGGTTATTATTCAATGCCATGGAAACATTTTAAAGCAAATGGGCCTGAATTAATGGCAGATAGCATGAGAATTACTTATTATGTGAACGATGTAATTGGCAGGCTGATAGACAGATCGTATAATTGGACTGATGTTATGGGAACTTATCCACCCGTTCTGTTTGGTACCTACACCGATAACGCAATGCCATTCCAAAATTCATTTAATTCCACTTTGCAAAATAGAATTTACGATTCTAATTCGGCTGATTCAGCAATATTTGAGGTTCAGGTTTATTTAACAACCGACACAACCGATTATAAGCAAAACGACAGTGTTAAGATTGAGCATTATTTCTATAATTTTTATGCTTATGATGATGGATCTGCTGAAATGGGTGTTATGATTGAAGGAGAAGGATCCAGTAATGGTAAACTTGCCGTAAAATATCATAATTACAAAGAAGATACTATAAGAGGAATGAGGATTTATTTCGACAAAACTTATCAAAATGCTTTTGACAACAAATATTTCTACTTAACCATTTGGGAAGATAACGATGGAGTTCCGGGAGACACAATATATTCAAGAAATAATTTTAGAGTAGATATAACCGACGAAAGAGACGAGTTTACTTATTATTTACTTGATTCTGCCTTTGTTTTACCTGAAGGAGATTTTTACATTGGTTATATTACAATAACTGAGGATGAGCCAATTATGCTGGGAATAGATAGAAATAATAATTCTATGGAAAAGGTGTTTTTCCGTTTTACAGGCAATTGGATGCAATCGAATATTCCCGGTGCTGTAATGCTTCAACCATTGTTTGGTGCTGCATTTACTACCGATATTCAGCCAGTTAGAAAAGCAAAAAAGGAAATTGCAATATATCCAAATCCAAGTTCAGGAATAATTTATTTTAAAGGGGTTGAAGAAAATAATTATCCTCTAAAAATTAGAGTATTCAATAGATTGGGGCAGGAGGTTTACAATTCTTTTGTTCAAGAAAACTTTGTAAATCTTGAATTTCTTAAGGCTGAAATGTATATTATTCAGCTAATTGATGAAAAAGGAAATATTTTTGTGAATAAAATTTTTATTCAGTAGCCTCAGATTCTTCCTCAATTTTTTCAATTCTTACTGCCGACAACTTAAACGGAGCAATCTTTGAAAAGGGATCTAAATCGTCTCGTGTTAAATTGTTTACCAAAGATTCTCCGTAGTGCCATGGCATAAAAAGTTCACCAATTGCTACACCTTCAGAGCTTATTAAATGCGTTTCCAAAGAGCCTCTAATATTGGTAAGTTTTACCAAATCTCCGGTTTTTAAATCGTATTTCTCAGCATCTAAAGGGTTCATAAGCACGTACGACTTGTTTGCAAAAGCATTCAACGCTTCGTTTTTCCTCGACATTGTTGAGGAATGATACTGATAAAGAATACGCCCTGAATTAAGAATTAAAGGGAATTCGGATGTTGCCTTTTCAGATTGAGGTACATAGTCAACAGGATGCAAAATAGCTTTTCCGCTCGGGGTATTGAATTTTTCCAAAAACAAAGTTCCTGTTCCGGGATGATTCTTATCGGGACAAGGCCATTGAATTCCGCTTTTTTCCAATCTTTGGTAAGAAATTCCGGACATAATTGGAGTTGCCTCAGCCAGTTCGTCGAAAATTTCGGAAGCTGAATTATAATTTCCAATATTTTTACCCATTCTGTTGGCAATTTCCAGTAGAATTTTCCAGTCTTCACGGGCTTCTCCGGGACTTTCAACAGCCTTTCTAACCCTTAAAACCCTTCGGTCGGAATTAACAAAAGTTCCTTCTTTTTCGGCAAAGGAAGCTGCGGGAAGAATTACATCGGCATAAGCTGTGGTTTCGGTGTGAAAAATATCCTGAACAACCAGAAAATCAAGTTTTTTAACAGAATCTATTGTGTGATTAAGGTTGGGGTCGGTAACCATGGGATTTTCTCCCATAATAAATATAGCTTTTATTTTCCCATCGTGAGCTGCTTTCATAATTTCCACGGTAGTAAGACCGGGTTTATCGGAAAGACTTTCAAAATCTACATTCCAAAGTTTGGCAATCCTTTTCCTGTTTTCTTCGTTTTTTATTGGTATGTATCCGGGATAATTTAGCGGTGAAACCCCTACATCGGTTGCTCCCTGAACATTATTTTGGCCTCTTGGCGGATTTATTCCGCAACGTTCTTTTCCAATTTGCCCGGTAATAAAACATAAATTAAGTAGCGAAAAAACATTGTGAGTTCCTGTTACTTGCTGCGACATGCCCATTCCTGTGGCAATCATTGCTGTTGGGGCATTTGCGTACATTTTTGCAGCTTCATAAAGCTTTTCAGCCGGAACTGAGGTTATTTTTTCAACCTCTTCGGGAGTATAATTTTCAACAAGTTTTTTTAGTTCTTCAAAAGCTTCAAGGCCTCTTTCAACTCGGCTTTTAATAAAATCATAATCTACCCAATCTTCTTTTATAATAATATGAATCAATCCGTTAAGTAAAGCAACATCGGTTCCCAATTTGGGTTGAAGCCATATTTTGGCATATTTTACTAAAGGAGTCCATCTGGGGTCGCAGACAATAATCTTTTGACCTTTTGCAGCTCCTCTTTTTACATAAGTTGCTGTAATAGGGTGAGTTTCAATTATATTGTTTCCGGTAACAAAAAGACAATCTGTTGTTTCAAAATCTTCTATTGAATTGCTTCCTGCACCGTCGCCAATGGCTCGAAGCATAGCAGTTACTGTACTTGCGTGGCATAATCTGGTGCAATAATCCATATTATTTGTTCCAAAAGCTACTCTCATCATTTTTTGAAAGATGTAATTGTCTTCATTTGTGCATTTTGCTGAAGAATAGCCGGCAATAGCATCTGGTCCGAATTGGTCTTTTATTTTATTAAACTTTGTTGCAATAAGGTCTAAAGCTTCGTCCCAGCTTGCTTCTTCGAAAATGCCATTCTTCTTAATCAGAGGTTTGGTGAGTCTTTCGGGACTTTGCACAAAATCGTAACCGAAACGACCTTTAATGCAAAGTCGTCCGTCGTTTGGACTAAGACCTTCAACTCCGGTGGAACGTACAATTTTTCCATCCTGAATGTAAAGCTCTATCTGACAGCCTACTCCGCAATAGGGACAAGTAGTTTGCACTTTTTTATCTAGTTGGTCGAGTTGAATTAGGTCTCTGTGAGGTTTTTCAACCAATGCACCGGTTGGGCAAAGTTGTACACATTCTCCACAGCCGTCGCATTCCGATTCCGACCAAATGCCTGTTCCTGCTACAATGTATGAGTCAATTCCCCTTTCAAAGAAACTTAGAACCGATTTGCCCTGAACTTCTTCGCAGGCTTTAATGCAACGAAAGCATTTAATGCATTTGCTTGAATCGTAGCTTAATACAGGGGAAGAGAAGTCGCGAATATGATTTATTTCATGAGTAATTGAATTATGAGAATTATTTGCAGGTTCATCTAGTTCGTATTCCTGAATAAGCTCTCTGAATTCATCGTAGTAAGTATTGTCGTAATCTCTGTTATGTTCAGAAAGCAGTAAGCTTAGAGTTTGTCGTCTTTGAGATTCAATTTCATCGTCGAAGGCCGTTACCACCATATTTTCCTGAACTTTTGTTGAGCATGAGGTAACAAAACCTCTAACTCCTTCAATTTTTACAATGCATAAACGGCAAGCACCTGTGGGACTTAATTTTCTGTGGTAACAAAGGTTTGGAATAATGAAACCGTTTTCCAGAGCTACTTTTAACAAGTTATCACCTTCGTGTGTAGTTATTTTTTCGCCGTCGATTGTTATTTGAATTTCTTTGCTCATAATAGTAATTTGAATTAAGACAAAAGTTCCTCCTCAAAGAATCTTACAGCTGATTTTACAGGCATAATGGGCGATTGGCCAAGAGGGCAGAGAGAATTTTGTGCCATGTGTTCGGTCTGACGAACAATTATATTAAGAACCGATTTTTTGTTTTGTGCAGATTTCAATTCCTCTAAATAATTAACAAGATGTTTGCAGCCAACCCGGCATGGAACGCACTTTCCACAAGATTCGTGTTTAAAAAAATGAATAATTGAAACCAACATATCATAAATTGAGCGATTTTGGTCCAAAATAATTATTGCCCCCGAACCCATTGTGGCTCTAATGCCTGCCAGCGAATCGTAATCCATTGGAACTGAAATATGTTCACTAGAAACAAAAGTTCCTGCTGCACCACCAAGAAGAATAGCTTTGGGCTTATTACCGCTTTTTGTGCCGCCTGCCAGCTTAATAATTTCAGAAAGAGTTGAACCCAATTCCATTTCGAACATACCGGGATTTTGAACATCTCCGGAAACAGTAAATAATTTTGTTCCACGGGCATTTTTTACTCCAATATTTTTGTAAGCTACTGAGCCCATGTTAATTATTAGTGGAATGTTTGCCAAAGTTTCAACGTTGTTAACCAGAGTAGGCTTGTTAAAAAGGCCAATTTCAGCAGGAAAGGGAGGTTTAATTCTTGGATTTCCTCTTTTGCCTTCAAGCGATTCAATTAGAGTTAATTCCTCTCCGCAAAGGTAGGAACCTGCGCCAAGTTTTATTTTTAGGTTGAATGAAAAACCGGAATCAAGAATGTTTTCGCCCAAATAGCCATTTTTATAGGCATCCTGAATAGCAATTTTTGTGTTTTCGATTGCATTGTAGTATTCTCCTCTTATATATACATAGCCTTTGCTTGCACCAATGGCTTTTGCAGCAATAATAATACCTTCAATGTATAAATGAGGATTTTTCTCCATTATTATTCTGTCTTTAAAAGTTCCCGGTTCGCCCTCATCGGCATTACAAATTACATATTTTTCTTCGTATTTATAGGCGGAAGTGAATTTCCATTTAGAGCCTGTTGGAAAACCTGCACCTCCTCTGCCGCGAAGACCTGAATCGGAAATTTGTTCAATAATTGCTTCGGAAGAAGTTTTGAGAGCTTTTTTAAGAGCCGTATATCCACCAAATGCTTCATATTCCGAAATATTTGTTAAATCGGTTTTCTCAAAATGCTCGGTAATTAGTTTTTTTTCAGCCATTTACACGGTTTTATTTATTTCGAAGATTTTCAATTATTTCCTCTATTTTCTGTTTATTAAGATTGCCAAATATTTCTTTGTTTATAATCATTACAGGGGCAATATCGCAATGACCAAGACATTCGGAATATTCGAGGGTAAAGAGTTTGTCGGTTGTAGTTTCTCCAATTCCAATATTTAATTCGGAGCAAAGAAGTTCAGCAATATTTTCGCTGCCTATCATGTTGCAAACAGGTGAATTACAAATTCTTATAATGTATTTTCCTCTTGGTTTATTGCTAAGCATAGAATAATAACCTATAAGTCCGTAAACCTCTGCAAAACTAATATTTAAGTGTTTGCTGACCATAATAACATCGTCTTCTGTAATATAGTTTTGTGGGTTTGAATCCTGAAGTTCGTGAAGAATAGGCAGCAGATTGTGCTTAACCGGCTTATATTTCTCAATTATTTTGTTTTTGCTCATAATCTTTTTGTTTGCAAGTATAAAAATATGCTTAAAACCTATTCTTTGCAAAACTTTTCCAATTATTTTAATTAGTATGTTAAAAATCCCCTTCTTTTCATGTTATTTTAAGGAATGAAATTCAAGTGAAACCAAAAATATAAATCATATTTATTGTTTTTAATAGCTTATTGGGTAATTTTACGGGGCAAAACTCAGATT
>JAFGXD010000009.1 GCA_016936815.1 Bacteroidales bacterium | reverse complement strand
TTGTTTTGTAAAGACCTCCATCGCCGGCCTGATAGAAATGCCCTGAAAGTGGATTAAAAGCCGAAGAATGTTGATCGGCATGAATACTTTCTCCAAACACTCTTATCCACATACTTACTAAATCCCAAACAACGCCTCCATCTGAGCTTCCCCACATATTAACACCTCCCGAATATACTTTATTAGCATTTGTAGGATTAACTATAAGAGTCAAGTCGTAATCGCCCTGTCCGGCATTATCTTCCATTCCGGTAGCATCTGAAAACTCTCCACCATCAGCCCATCCCAAAACATTTGGTTCGGTAGCTGTTTCAACCCATGTAGCTCCTGCATCAATAGTCTTGTAAAAAGCATGCAAAGCTCCTGAAACATTTGTTGTAATTGCATAAACAATAGAAGTGTCGGATGGTGCGGCAGCAAGTTCTACTCTATAAACTGAATTTGTAATTCCTGTGGTTAATTCATTCCATGTATCTCCAAAATTTGTTGATTTATAAATTCTCTGAGAGGTTGGATTTTCTGCATCCCGAAAAGTTGCAGCATAAATTACATTCGCATTGTTTGGGTTAGGCTCAATATCAATATATAAATTGGAACTCGTTTTTGTCCAGCTTATTCCGGCATCATCAGATCTATACATTCCGGCAGGCCCTCCTGCAAGTAGTTTGTTGGAATCGTTTGGGTTTACAATAATTTTTCTAAGTAGAGAGAAATCCTGATCTGTTAATTCAAACGAAAGTCCTGTTGTATTCCATGTAACTCCACCATCCGTAGATTTTAGTATTCCTATTCCATATTGGGTAATTCTGCCTTGTGATATAGTCGGAAACCCAATATAATCTATATCTCCGGTGGCAATATAAATAACCTCCGGATTATTCGGATCTATCGCAATTGAACTTATTCTCATAACCGGAATATTATCGGTAATACATGCCCATGATTGTCCATCGTCTGTGGTTTTCCAAACTCCACCCTGCGAGGCTCCTACAAAAATGGTGTTTGTATCGGTGGGATGAAATTCTATGCAATTAATTCTTCCCATACCATATAGATTATAAGGGTCGGGAGAGGTAGGAAGGCTTGTTGGCGCTAATGAAAGCCAGTTGGCTGTTTTTAAACCTTTTGGCTTAGGATAGTTATTTTCAAACTTGTAATATTCTAACCAATTTATTGATGGTGAAGGTATTTCTCCGTCATTATCCAAACGCTGACCATAAAACCATTCCCATCTCTTATATCTCTTCCAACCTTTGGTTTTAGAAAGGTCTCTTTCGGCTGACCAGTTGTTAAAGGCTTTCTGAATATCGCTAAAGGAAACCGCTTGTCCTTCTTCAACCTGAAGATATTCAGGAGAAAGCCATTGTTGTGCTCTAACCTGAAAAGAAGAGAAAATTGCAAAAACAGCAATTAAGATAAAAATATTACTAGCATTTTTCATTTTTATGGGTTTTTAAAATTTCTTAAAGATATATGCAATAATTTGAAAATCAAAAAAAAAACTATCACCCCTAAACTTCACTTATGGTTAAAAAATCTATTAAACTCTCAAACCATCAAACACCGACTAAAGTCAAGCATACTCAAAATTTCATTTTTGGAACTATCATTTAGAAGGAATATTTTCTAATACATCCAGAAGATGATTCCACCACATTTCTACTGTTTTTATATTAATTCTTTCGTCGGGTGAATGAACAGATCTTAGTGTGGGCCCAAAAGAAATCATGTCTAGGTCAGGATATTTCTCAAGGAATAAACCACATTCTAAACCGGCATGAATAGCTCTTACAACCGGTTTCTTTCCGAATAATCTTTCGTAAGAAGCAGCTGCTATTCTTAAAATGTTGGAATTAGGATTTGGATTCCATCCGGGATATCCGTCTCCACGTTTTATTTCGGCACCTGCCAAAGAGAAAACCGAATCTACCATAAAAGCCATATCTGCCTTTCCCGATTCTAAAGAGCTTCTCTGACTTGTAGTTACAACAATTCTGTTATTTTCAACAAATTTTACTGAGGCCAGATTTGTTGAGGTTTCAACCAAACCTTCCAATTGCTGACTCCAGGTATGTACTCCGTGTGGACAAGCATAAAGTCCATAAACAAGATTGAACTTTGTATCTTCATCAATTACAGAAGCCGGCATATTTGATTTTGAACAAGAAACAGACAAATCCGGAGCAGTTTGAGAAAGCTCCTGTCTTACTTCTGTTTGAAATTGTGCAATCCATTTTTCGAAATCGTTGCAATGTTCGTTAGGTATTGTTACTATAGCAAAGGCCTCTCTGGGTATAGCATTTCTAAGGTTTCCTCCGTTTATTTCGGCTATTTGCATTTCAAGTTCTTCAACTCCTTGCCAAAGAATGCGATTAAGAATTTTAATTGAATTGCCGTGGCTCTTATGAATTTCATCACCGGAATGCCCACCTTTCAAACCTTTTACCTGAATTTTGTAAGCTGAATGATTGGCCGGCACCGATTCGATAATATAGTCGAAAGTAGCAACTGTATCAATTCCTCCGGCACATCCAATAAATAGTTCACCCTCATCTTCCGAATCAAGATTTAAGAGAATTTTTGCATCAAACATTCCTTTTTCCAGTTCGAATGCTCCTGTTAAACCGGTTTCTTCATCAACGGTAAAAAGACATTCAATTGCTCCGTGTTTAATATTATCTGAAGCCAGAATTGCCATTTGAGCAGCCATTCCTATTCCATCGTCCGCCCCCAAAGTAGTACCCTTAGCTTTAACCCATTCCCCATCTATTACAGGTTGAATTGCCATTGTGTCGAAATCGAAATCTACATCCGAATTTTTTTCGCAAACCATATCCATGTGACTTTGTAGTACAACTTTTTGCAAATTTTCCATGCCGGGACTTGCCGGTTTAGAAATAACAACATTGCCAATTTTGTCTCGTTTTGTTTCAAGATTAAGCGATTTTCCGAAATTCAAAAGAAATTCAATAATTTTCTCTTCTTTCTTTGAAGGACGTGGAACTTTAGTAATTTCTTCGAAATAATGCCATACCGGCTCGGGTTTAAGACCTTTAAGTATACTCATGATTTTAATTTTTATTTATTGGATAGCAAATTTAGGGTATTTTTTGTTCTATTTGTTTATTGGTGCTTTTAGTTTTTTGTTTTTAACTTAATTCATGCTTGGATCTTGCGGGAAATCAGCCCATAAACTATATTTTTCTCCGGTTTCTTTTAGCATCTTTCTCCAAATGTCTTCGTTTATGTTTTTCAAAATTACCTCTTTTTCAATATTGCCAACAAGCCAGTTGTTCTCTTTAAGCTCCCTTTGTAACTGATTTGCTGCCCAGCCCGAATATCCTATGAAAAAACGAATTTGATCGGTTCTAATTATTTTCGATTCAATTAAAAATTTTAAATGTTCATAATCTCCACCCCAATACAAACCATCACTAATTTCAACACTTTCAGGAAGTATATTTCCCAATGTGTGAATATAATGTAGTGTGTTTGGCGCTACAGGTCCACCTATCGAAACAAGACTTCTAAATGAAGGAAAACCATCAATAATATCGTCTATTATTAATTTTGTGGGCTTGTTTAATACAAAACCTACCGAACCTTTTTCGTTGTGTTCTGCCAATACTACAACTGTTCTGTCGAAAAATTTATCGTAGGAGTAGGGCTCAGATATTAAGACTTTACCTGCTGAAGGTGTTTCGTTCTTGTCAATCTTAAAAAAATCAATATTCTTTTCCATTGCATAAAAATAGTTTGAAATTTCTTTTTCAACAAAATCTAAAAGCTTTTTTTTAAACTTTTGTATAATATTACTATGGTTTCAACTTCATTATTTACTATTTTTATCCAAAATTTCGACAAAAGTATTTATGCCTAATTGTCTTATGAAAATTGTAATTCTTTTAATCGTTTCGACTTTTTTTGCTTTGCAAATTGCTGCTCAAAATTTAAAAGCCGAATCTTTTTTTAAAAAATCGGAAAAATTTCTTGAACAAAAGAAGCTTAAACCTGCTTTGAATCAAATTAATAGAGCTTTGGAGCTTGAAAACGATTCGGCAAAATATTTTTCTACAAAAGCTACTATTACCGGAGCTATGAACAATTATAAGGATGCTCTTTCTTTAATAAAAAAAGCAATTGAACTTTCTCCAAAAAACGCAATTTTTATTATGAATAGGGGAGTATTCAATTTAAAAAATGAAAATTTTAATGATGCTCTTTACGATTTCGATCAGGCAATTTTGTTAGATGAAACACTTGCCAAGGCTTATGCCTCAAGGGCGGTTCTGAGGGTTATGCAAAATAATATGGCTTTGGGTTTGCGAGATTTGAATATGGCAATTAAACTTGATCCAAATTTGGCTGAGGCTTACCTTAATCGCGCCGGTTTGTTTTTTTATGCCGAAGAAATGGATAAGGCTCTGGAAGATATGAACTTAGCGGTAAAATGCGATTCCCAAAACGATAATCTTTATTACAGTAGAGCATCTGTTAAAGCTCATCTGGAAAACTACCATGAAGCTCTTGAAGATTATAATAAGGCTATTAAAATAAACTCTAAACTGTATGATTACTACTTTAGTAGAGGCTATGTGTATTACAAAATAGGTGAATTCAAGAAAGCAATTAAAGATTATTCTAAAGCAATTAAACTTAATAAGAACGATGGACCTAGCTACTTAAGAAGAGCAGAGGCTAAAATTGCTTTGAAAAAAACCGCTTGCGATGATATAAATATGGCTATTGTTCTAAAAGCCGAAGGAGCGGAAGAATTATTAAACACACATTGTAAATAGAATTAAAAATACATAAAATGAAAAAATTACTTTTTTTTACTTTAGCTTCGATAATTGTTAATCAAGGGTTTACTCAAACTATTACTGAAATAAATCATAAAATAGATAGTTTGGAAAAAGTTAAACAAAACATTGTAGCAGAAAAACGTATTTTGGAAAAGAAAGAGGAGAGGACTGAAAATCTTCTAAAAATCTGGAAGGAAAAGAAAAATAATTATTCAACCTCGTCAACAACATCCAAATCATTATCAGTTAATAATGGTATTGTTGCTAAAGTTGTTGCTACCGGAGGCTCTTTGCGTGAAAGACCAATGGGAAATGAGGTAAAATCTATTCCCGGAGGTGCTACTATTTACGTTCAGAATGAATTTTCAAATCTTTATTTTAAGGTGGTTTACCAAGGAACTACCGGATATTTAAGCTATTCAAGCATTGAACAAAATGCAGACGTTGATATGTTGCTGCAAAAACGTCTATCAAATTCAAGTGAAAATACAAAGCCCAACTCTTCCTCTTCAGATAACTCCGCTTATAACAACGATCCTAAGTACAAACGAATTGTTGAAATCTATGGCAAGGAAGTTTCAGTTAGAATAATGAAAAAAGAAATTTGGAAAGGCATGAGCCCCGGAATGTTGCTTGAAAGTCAGGGCAATCCTCAGAAAACCACAGAAGAAACAACAAGCACAGGAAAGCGACAAGTATGGCATTATTCCGATAAATACGTTTATGTAGAAAAGGGTTCAGTAAGCGAATGGAAAGCTAAATAGCATTTTATTCAATTACAAGCTTTTCAAAATATTCTCCTTTATTTCCCGACAGTCTTAATAGGTAGATTCCTTTAGAAAGTCTATGCTTTCTTATGTCAATAATAGTTTTTTCGGAATTATTATTTAATGAAATATCAGTAATGTGCTTGCCGTCAATACTTAATATCGATAACCTTTCTGCTCCAAAATTTTCCGTAAGTTTAACTTCGAAATAATCTTTAGCAGGATTAGGGAATATTTTTATTCCTGAGTTTTGATTATTAGTAAGAATTGATGTTACCTCATTTACAGCATAAATTGAATCCGAACCCATTACAAAATCAAGTTCACCCCAAATAGAACCTCCAATAACTGTAATATTATAAGTGTTGCTCATTTTAAGCCCGGGTAAATCGACAAATAAGCGATAAACGCCATTTGGAACATTGGTAATTTCAAAATCTCCGAATTCGTTTGAGTGATTACATGCAATAGGTTCTCCTTCAGGTTCTTGTTCAAGATAAATTTCGGCCCCCGGTACAGGTTCACCGTACGATTTAGAATTTTTTGTTCCTGGGTGGTAACCGAAATTTTCTATAATGTTTCCTGAAAGCATACTTAAACCTGTTAATGGCTCGTGGTAGCAAAGGTTAATGTTTATGTCGCTAGTATCAGATTCAAGCTCCAGAATAGTAGCATTTTGCCATTTTGTTGTATCTCCGTAATAAGTAAATAATGAATTTGGATTTGACAAAGGATCAGGCCTAACTCCTATAAAATATTGCCCGTAAGGTATTGAGTCGAAGTGGTAAGTGCCTGTTCCATCAAGAGTTGAAACGGCCAAAATATCGTCTTTGGTAAAATTTGAACATTCTCTAAAAAGGTAGGCTTCTCCTGAAATAACAGGTAACAAATCGGAATTATAAACAATTCCTTCAATGTTTCCTGTATTATAAGGAATTGAATACCAAGCATAATTGGCTATTCCTGAGCCATTAAGATCAATATTCATTAATAATGTTGTGCCATAGGTATTATTTCTCATAAAATGGTATCTGTGAATATTTAGAACCTGACTTGTTAGAAAAGAGTAGGTTCCCATACCCATAAAATCCACATAAATAGAATCGTATATTATTCTAACTTCTTCAATCCTCATTACTTCACCAAAAGTCGCTAAAGGAAGTGCTAGGGTTCCGTAAGCATCAGCTGTGTATGTAACATCAGAACTAATTTGATGACGTGCCGCAAATCCGCTGTAAGTAAAATCTCCAATTGCTCTGGAATGATCTGAAATAACATCCAAATAATGTATTTCATCAGGTATCATTAATTCATAATCGGTATAAGTAAATGCTGTTGTTGCCTCAGGAATAAATGAGTAATTTCCTACAACATGAAAACCTAAAGTATCTACGTAAAAATAGTAGTACAACGAATCTCCTGTTAAACTAGGCAAATGACTTGCATGTGTGGCCAATGGAAAAAGATATCCATATGGAGATTCCATTGCCGGCATGGTTGGAAATAGTGTAATATCAGCTATGTTGTCGAATGTAGTAGAATAATCCCAAAACTGGTTGGGACCCGGACTTGTTACGGCAAAGTCGGAAGCCATGGTGTCCCAAGCTTGTTGAAATGCAGTATTCATAACGGGTAGAAACCTTCCTTCTATAACAGGTTCCTGAGCATAAAAATGTAGGCTAAATGACAAAAACAGTGATAGAATAGTTATTTTTTTCATAGTAATAAAGACTTTTAGTTTTAAAAGCCTAAATTTAACCGTTTTTTTATTAAAAGCAAAATGAAATTTCAAAAACCACTTGCTGAAAGAATGCGACCAAAAAATCTCGACGATTATATCGGGCAAGGTCATTTGGTCGGAAATAAGGCTATTCTAAGAAAATCTCTTGATTCCGGTAATGTTCCATCAATGATATTATGGGGACCTCCGGGTGTTGGTAAAACCACTTTGGCACGAATTATTGCAAATGAATCAAAACGAGGTTTCTTTACTCTTAGTGCAATAAATTCAGGAGTGAAAGATATTAGAGAAATTATTGAAAAAGCTGGAAAACAGGAGCTATTCAATAATCCTAACCCTATTTTGTTTATTGATGAAATTCATCGTTTTTCCAAATCTCAGCAGGATTCATTGCTGGGGGCTGTTGAAAATGGTACGGTAACTTTAATTGGTGCAACTACCGAAAATCCGTCTTTTGAGGTAATTTCTCCCTTGCTTAGCCGCTGTCAGGTCTATATTCTAAAGTCTTTTGGGGCTAAAGAACTTGAAGAACTTTTAACAAAAGCAATTACAACAGATGCCGAATTATTAAAGAAAAAAATTGTTGTTAAGGAAAGGGATGCTTTATTCCGTTTTTCGGGAGGTGATGCCAGAAAACTGCTGAATATTTTGGAGATAATTGTTAATTCGGAATCTACCAATCAAATTACAATTACAAATAAAAAAGTTAGTGAAAAACTTCAGGAAAATATTGCCCTTTACGATAAATCCGGAGAACAACATTACGATATTATTTCAGCCTTTATTAAATCAATTCGCGGTTCCGACCCGAATGCAGCAGTTTATTGGCTCGCAAGAATGTTAAAGGGTGGGGAAGATATTAAGTTTATTGCCCGAAGAATGGTAATTCTTGCTTCAGAGGATATTGGTCTTGCAAATCCAAATGCTTTACTGCTTGCAAATGGCTGTTTTAGTGCGGTTTCAGTTATTGGAATGCCGGAAGCAAGAATTATTTTGTCGCAAACTGCAATCTATCTGGCATGTTCTCCAAAAAGTAATTCATCTTATCTGGCAATTGATAAGGCTCTCGATATTGCTGCAAAAACAGGAGATTTGCCTGTGCCTCTCCATCTTAGAAATGCTCCAACTAAACTTATGAAGGATTTGGGCTATGCTAACGATTATAAATATGCTCATTCTTTTCATGGAAATTTCGTGAAACAAGAATTCCTGCCCATGGAGCTTTCCGGTAATAAGTTCTTTGAACCGGGCGA
The DNA here is from genome assembly GCA_016936815.1 of Bacteroidales bacterium. Classification (GTDB taxonomy): domain Bacteria; phylum Bacteroidota; class Bacteroidia; order Bacteroidales; family GWF2-38-335; genus GWF2-38-335. The sequence goes on along the minus strand of JAFGXD010000009.1, from coordinate 45,935 downwards.
TAATGCAAGGGAAAGGGAAATAACTGCCTTTCTTAAGAATTTGTGGGGTTAAGTTTTTTTTTATATTTTTGAAAAAAAAGGACTTTGAAATAGCCATGATTTATAAGCTGAATAATAACTTTAATCGATTTTTTTGGCGTTTTATCCGATTTAATAGAAAAATAAAAAAATTAAAAACATGAAAATTATTGTTTTATGTATCTTATTCTTTTCATTATGCATTAGTGCAAATGCAAACGATGGTATAGTAAATTCTTATGGAGGAAATCTTTTTATTGCTAAAGAATCTAAAATTAAAATGCAAAAAGAATATCTTGAATTTACTGAAGTAGATGAGGGAATGATAGTTAAGGTTTCATTTGTTTTCTTTAATCCCGGTAAAGCAAGAAAAGATACTGTTGGATTTGTTACTCCTTCTTACTACGAGCCGGGAATGGATGAAAAAGATGAACATCCGAATATTTCAAATTTTTCTGCTATTGTAAATGGTTTTCCTACAAATTTTAAGATAGCAAAACTTGTTGAAGAAGAGGCTATTCTTAGGGATATTACTAATGAAAATTATGGAAATTTTGTTTATTACTTTGTTGTTGATTTTAAGCCCGGTGCAAATACTGTTGAACATACATATTTTTTTAAACCATCAGGTTCATCACATGGACTTTCCGGATATGTGTATTATAATTACGTGTTAAAAACAGCCAAAAATTGGGCCGGTGAAAAAATTGACACTTTCGAATGTAGAATAAATTACTCTAAGCCTTTTTCAATAGATAAAAATCTTGAAAAAACTATGGGAGTCGTTTGGAAAATTGAAGGGGAGGGGGTGATGTCTCAAACTGATTATTCCGATGAGGTAGATACGTCAAAACTGTTTGTGAACTTGGGAAAGGGTTCTTTGGTTTATAGAAAGAACAATTTTGTTCCCGAAACCGACATTTCTATTGTCGATTATTATCCTATTGATAATCATCCACTTTTAAAAAGTATCCTGTTCGATTCAAATAGAGTTAAAAGCTATACTGCAAAGGAACTTCGATATGCACGTAATGCATTGTTTGCAATTCAGGGATATGTTTTTAAATCAAAAGAATTGCAAGAACATTTCTCAAATTATTTTTGGTACACACCCAACCCTTCAGTAGAATCAAAACCGGAATATTTGCCCTCTGTTTACAGGGAAATTTTGGAAATGATTCAGGAAGAAGAAAAGAAATAGATTATTATTCTCTAATTCCTGTGTTTGAGATTACTTACAAAATCCTAGCTGAACTTGTTGGTTTAGGTGCTTTTATTACTAAAATTCTGGCGGTTTCCTTCGAATAATTGTAAATACAGTGCTTTATGTCTTTAGGACTTTCAATTAACTGGTCTTTTTTTACCTCAATTGTTTCTTCACCAACCATTATGCTCGGAGTTCCTTCCAGTACATAAAAGAAAACATCTACCGGTGTAATATGTGGTTTTAAACTCTCGCCCGGTTTTAGCTCAATATGTACGGCCTGTGCCGATTCTTTGTCATAAAGCACCCGAACATCTACATTATGTGGGGTTTGCTTTGTTTCTACATCTTTCACTTCTATTATTTTCATTTTTGTTTCTGTATTTGTTTGCGAAATAGCGTTTAATCCAAGTAGGATTATTAGTAGGATTGTTGTTGGTTTCATTTTTTTAATTTTTGGGATAGTTTGATAATAGAGACGCAATGCATTGCGTCTCTACCATCAAACAATATTATTTTATGCCATAAACATTGCAATATCTTTTTCTACTTCAGAAATTCCTGCAATTCCGAAATTCTCTACCAAAACATTGGCTACGTTTGGTGATAGGAATGCCGGTAATGTTGGTCCTAAATGTATGTTCTTAACTCCTAAAGAAAGTAGTGCAAGCAATACAATCACGGCTTTCTGCTCGTACCATGCAATATTGTATGCAATTGGCAGTTCGTTAATGTCGTTTAACTCAAATACTTCCTTAAGTTTTAGGGCAATAACTGCAAGGGAGTAGCTGTCGTTACACTGACCTGCATCCAGAACTCTTGGAATTCCTCCAATATCGCCAAGTTCAAGTTTATTGTAACGGTATTTTGCGCATCCTGCTGTAAGAATTACAGTGTCTTTTGGTAATTGGTCGGCAAATTCAGTATAATAATCTCTGTCTTTCATTCTTCCATCGCAACCTGCCATAACAAAGAATTTCTTAATAACTCCAGATTTTACTGCATCAACAACTTTGTCGGCTAAGGCAAGAACCTGATTATGAGCAAATCCGCCTACTATTGCTCCGGTTTCTATTTCTGTTGGAGCAGAGCATTTTTTGGCATGTTCTATTATTTCAGAGAAATCTTTTTTACCGTTTGCATCGGGGTTAATGTGTTTTGCTCCGGGTAGTCCTGATGCTCCTGTTGTGTAAATTCTGTCGGCATATCCGGCATTTTTTGATGGGGGAACTATACAGTTTGTCGTAAATAGAATAGGTCCGTTAAAGGTTTCAAATTCTTCTTTTTGTTTCCACCATGCGTTACCGTAGTTTCCGTAGAAATGTTCATATTTTTTAAAAGCAGGATAATAATGAGCAGGAAGCATTTCGCTATGTGTGTAAACATCAACGCCTGTTCCTTTGGTTTGTTCCAAAAGGGCCTCCATATCTTTTAAATCGTGACCGCTGATAAGAATTGCAGGATTATTTCTAACTCCAATGTTTACCGAAGTTATTTCGGGACTTCCATAAGACTCCGTATTGGCTTTGTCTAATAGTGCCATAACGCTTACACCGAATTTTCCGCATTCAAGAACCAATCCAACCAATTCATCAACAGATTTATCTTCTGTAGTTGCAGCTAAACCTCTGTGCATAAATTCAAAAACTGAATAATCTGTATAACCCAAATTAAAAGCATGTTCTGCATAAGCTGCCATTCCCTTTAATCCGTATGTTAGAAGTTCCTTAAGTGAACGAATGTCTTCATTTTCTATTGAAAGTACACCTACAAGTTGCGATTTTCTTTCAAACTCATCTTCTTGACCAACCCATGTTGCAGATGAATGAAGTTTTGCCGGTAATTCAACGCCACGGCTAATAAGCAGGTTTTTGGCTTCTTCTCGAACTGTAAATGCTTTTTTAATTTTTGCAACAATTGCTTCTTTGTCGAAGTTGGCGTTGGTAATTGTTGTAAACAAAGCATCGAAAACAAATTTATCTGCGTTTTCGGGCACAATATCATTTTTGCGGGCTAAGTTTGCGTAAACTGAAATTCCTCTTGTTACGTAAATTAATAGATCTTGCATATTAGCAACATCATCTTTTTTTCCACACACACCGGCTATTGTGCAACCGGTTCCTTTTGCCGTTTCTTGGCACTGATAACAAAACATACTCATGATTTTTTTATTTTTAGTTTATTTTAATATTAGGATATTGTGATATTTTTTTTGTTGTTTAGCAAAATGAATCATCAAGACTAAGAACTTTCGACCTTGTGTTGTTGTTCTCATTCCCATGGCTTTGCCAATGGGTTGAATTGAATGACCCTTTCAGGGACGGGATTAGGTAGACTTCAAGACCTTCCGACTTACACCCATGTTTCTTCAACAATTTCGCCCTGAATTCCAATTACAACAAGTTTTATTGGCACTTTACGAGAGGCTTGGGAAGCTGCATTTTTAACTATTTGAAGCAGACCTCCGCAACAAGGAACTTCCATAATTACAACTGTAATAGTGTTTACCAAAGCTTCGTCGATTAAACGTGTTATTTTGCTAATGTAAATCTCCAGACCTGAATCTAATTTTGGGCAGGCAATTACTAATGATTTTCCTTTAATAAATTTTTCATGAAAATTTCCGTAAGTAAATGCTGAACAATCTGCAGCAATAACAACGTCTGAGTTCTTGAAAAATCCCGATGCCGGATTTGCCAAATGCAGTTGAACCGGCCAATGAGTTAATTGGGAAGGTACATCTGCTGATACTTCACTAAGTTTTGATACATTAAAAACCTTTTCGGCTGACCCCGGACAAGCTCCCCCGCATGAGTGAGAAGAAGAACTATTATGAACTTCAACTTTAACCTCGTCTAAATTAAATGGAAGTTTAGCTCTGTTTTGTTCCAGATATTCAATACCTTGTTGAAAAAGTCCAATTTCATTATGTTCTTTTAGATGAATTAAGTGGGCAATTACGGTGTTTTCCCCCTTTTTTACCATTTCCTTTATTACTTCAACTTCGTTATAAGGTTGTGCCTCACGTTTTTCTATTGTAATTGCACCTTGGGGACAGTGACCAATGCATGCGCCAAGTCCATCGCACATTAAGTCGCTTACCAAAACAGCCTTATTGTCAATAATTTGCAATGCGCCTTCGTGGCAGTTCGGAATGCAAAGCCCGCATCCGTCGCAAAGGTCTTCGTTTATTTTTACTATGTCGCGTTCCATAATTTCAAGTTTTAATTCATTACAAAATTACGGTACTAGAATGCTTTAATTTGTAACCTTTGTTACAATTGATATATTTTTTGTATTTTTGTTGTATGAATTTTGAAATTGTTTCTCGTTGTCCTGTACTTAAAGGAATTGATTCAGAGTTACTTAAACTCTTATTTGAGGATTTGCATTATAAAATTAAAACTTACGAAAAAGATTTAATTGTTATAAGTTCCGGAGAAAGATGCAATAATTTAATGATTCTTTTAGAAGGGGAGGTTAGAGGAGAAATGCTTGATTTTTCAGGTAATTCAATAAAAATTGAAGACATTATGGCTCCAAGACCCATTGCTCCGGCATTTTTGTTTGGTGAAATGAATCTCTGTCCAGTTACAGTTATTGCCAACGAATTTACAAGAATTCTGTTTATTCCAAGAGAAGAGGTTCTTCGATTAATGCAGAGAAATTCAACAATACTTCTAAATTATTTGAATATTTTATCGGGTAGGGGACAGTTTTTGTCCGATAAGGTTAAAATGTTGTCTTTTAAGAATTTAAAACAGAAAATAGCATATTATTTACTTAAGGAAAATCCGGGCGGCCTAATTAAATCGCAGCAGGAATTTGCCGATTTGTTGGCTGTTGCAAGACCTTCGTTGGCAAGAACTTTTGGGGAAATGGAGGCAGAGGGTTTAGTGAAATACAACAGAGGCAGGATTGAGGTTATTAACAAAGAAAAACTAAACGATTGCCTTTTTGTGTAAAATGTTTAATAATTCAAATAATATTCATTCTAACAAAATACAAATTCAATTTATTCTTACTTTTGCAAATAAAAACTTAAAATTATGTGCGGAACTTGCGGATGCGACAGCGATAAACCGGTAACTTTCAGAAAACCCGGAGATGTTCACGAACACGAACACAATCATTCTCACAATCATTCTCATGATCACGATGGATCTCAACATTCTCACGATCACACTCATTCTCACCAACATGGCCATGCTCACGAAAACGAGCATCATCATCATAGTCACGACCACGACCATCATCATGCCGACGATGCTCATGCGCACCAACATGGGCACTCTCATTCACATTCACACGACAGTATTAGTGAAAGAGAAATAGAATTAAGTAGAAATATTCTTTCTAAAAACGATTTGTTGGCAGAAAGAAACAGGGGATTTTTTGAGGCAAAGAATGTTTTTGCAATAAATATGGTTAGCTCTCCCGGTTCCGGAAAGACTAGTCTTTTAGAAAAAACAATTAAGGAAATTGGTAAAGATTTGAATTGTTTTGTAATAGAAGGCGATCAGCAGACAATGAATGATGCCGATAGAATAGAAAAAGCCGGAGCTCCCGTAATTCAAGTAAACACCGGAAATGGTTGTCATCTCGATGCTGAAATGATTAACACAGCCGTAAAGCAACTTGAGGTAAAAGAAAATTCAGTTCTTTTTATTGAAAATGTTGGAAATCTTGTTTGTCCAGCTATGTTCGACCTTGGAGAATCTAAAAGGGTTGTAATTATTAGCACTACCGAAGGTGAAGACAAGCCAATTAAGTACCCCACAATGTTCGAAACTGCCGATATTTGTGTTATTAACAAGATAGATTTGCTTCCATATTTGGATTTTGACATAGAAAAATGTAAGGAATATGCTATGAAGGTAAACCATCATCTTGAATTTTTTGAAGTTTCTGCGAAAACAGGTGAGGGTATTGATAAATGGTATAATTGGTTGAAAAACAACAAGTAATTACCTGCCGCAAATTGTCTTGTAGGGACAGTATTTACATATATCCATTTCCATTGAAACTTGGTCAAAGGGTATTTCAGTATCAAAAATTTCATCAATTAATTCATCTAATTTTTGTATAAAACTTTCTCTATAAGGTTTATAATCAGAAATTTCTGTTTTCTGTTTATTTGAGCCAATTTGTATGAAGTTAGAAAAATTTTCTGAATATACATCTTTCACTCTAAATATAGCCGGTTGCAAAAAATCTGTTTTTTCATTTTCCAAAACCATTTCAGCATATAAAAAGGTCTGAAAAACAGCCTTATTTCTCTTTTCTTCCCTAGCAAATAACGATTCAATGTCCGGAAAGGTATTTGCATCACCACCTGTTTTATAGTCAATTACTCTTGTTACTGACGCTTTCTGGTCTATTCTGTCGATTGTTCCACCAATAATAACTTTTGTTTTGGTTTGCAAGTGTTTTTGATAGGGCTTTTCAACACCTTTGATTTCAAAAGGACAAAGTTTAATGTCCAGTTCAATAATTTTACTAATATACTTTTTAAGAACCGAGACAATTAGTTTGTTTCTCGACGAAAGTTCGGTAATTTCACGTTTTCCCGGGTTTAGGAAAATATAATTCAACGAGGAAATAATTGTATTGTTTATTAAGTCCTTGTCTAAAAGAAGATTTTTTAATAATTCTGCATTGGTTGTTTTGTTCAAAAATGGGCTGTACAATTCTTTCATAGTATCATGAAGAATACTTCCAAATTCGGCAAAATCAACTTCTTCTGCCGGTTCTTGCTTTTCTTTAATACCTGCAATATATCTGAAATAAAATTTTAATCTGCAATCTAAATATGTATTTAATCCCGAGGGAGAAAATACTTTCTGATTCTCCGAGCCAGCAAGGTATTTGCTTATTTTATTGTAAATTTCGGGAGTTTTTTCAATACAAATTTCACTTGTTTTATTGCCTTTAAGATTATAGACCGAGTTTTTGATATTAATTTTTTGGGGCGAATCGTATATTAATTGGTAAAGATAACGGCTCATTTCGGCTTTATTTTTACCATCGCTGCCATTTGAATAAAAGAGGGTAATATTTTCGGCTCTTTGAATAAAACGGTAGAAATAATAAGCGTAAATAGCATCCATTTCTTCAATAGCCGGCATTCCAAAAGCTTTTCTAAGGCTGTAAGGAATAAAAGAGTGATAGGATCCTGTAACCGGCATTGTACCTTCGTTTACCGAAAGAATTATTACATTTTTAAAGTCAAGTAGCCTTGTTTCTAAAATCCCCATTAGCTGCATTCCTTTTAATGGTTCTCCCGAGAAAGGTACTCTTAATTTGCGTGTTATTTTGCTCAATAATTTAAGATAAATTTTATCTGATATTTCAAAATCGCTTTTGTTTTCTATTATTAATTCGTTAAGCCTGTTAAATTGTGTGTAAAAAGAAAATACAAATTCTCTCTCAATTTTGCTTGCAATATTTATGTTAGGTAAACGTAAAATAAGTTCCTTCAATAACTTAGTGAAGTAATTTGAAATACTTTCTGCATTTTTACTTTCATTTATTTTTTCAAAAAATGGGTGATTATTAAAGTAATCTTGAGAAAAATACAACCTCTTTTCTATAACGCTTTCTTTTTCAGCATCTTGAAAAGAATAATTAGAAAATAATGATGTGTATGGGTGGTTTATTATTGAAATAACATCTTTGTAGTAAAACCCGCTTTTTTCTCTAAAGTTTTTTTGCAATTTTATTAGAGAATCAATTAGTAAGGCAATTGATGTTTGGGAAGCCGGAAAACCCATTGTAACATTAAAAAAATCCAGTTTTTTGGGTATATTAGAAATAGCCGGAAGCAAAAGGTGTTCATCGCACAAAACTACAGCAGTTTGTTCGGTTTCATTTATGGGAATTTCTGAAAGTAAATCGGAAAGAGCAGTAGCCTGAGAGATGTTATTAGGACTGGAAATAACATTTATGTTCTTTGAATAAGACTCGAAATATGATTTCTCAATTCCTATGTCGGTTTCCGGAAATAATTTTAAATTTTTTCTCATAAAATAACCGGCTTCATGAAAATTATCTTTCATAAACCAACTGTCGTAATCCCAGAAGAATTTTGCATTAAAGTCTTTCTTAAGGCTAAGGAATAATCTTTCTTCACATGAATTAATTGCGTTAAAACCAGCAATAAGAAATATTTTTTCTTTTAGTTCTTGGTTAAGATTAAGGTTTTTTTCTGCCACATTTCTGTAAATCATGCCTTCATATCCTAGCAATTTTTCTGCAAGAACTTTTCTAAATTCTGAATAAATATCGAAGAGAACTTCCCACAAGCTAATAAAGTAATTTTGGGCATTTCCGTATTTTTCTATTGAAAAGCTTTCCCAAAAGGTCTTAATTAATTCAATTTGTTCGGAGCTTAGAAAATCGAATTGTTTTTCGAAATCTTTAACCGATTTCAGGTTTTGGAAAATCTGTCCGGCATCTACTAAATATTTGTCTATATCGCTAAAGTCGGCTAAAAGCATTTCCCCCCAATTAAAAAAATCGTCTAAGCTTTCGTTGCTGCCGGTTTTAGTTGAGTATATTTTAAAAAGTTGATTGATTAGGAATAATTCGTCTGCTTGTTCATAATCAGATAGTTGATGCATTAAATCGTTAATTGTAATTGCCTCGGGAGCAAACACCGGTTTTGAAATAAGCTCTGCAAGATATTTGTTAAAGAATAAACCAGCTCTTCTGTTGGGAAAAATAAGACAAACATTGCTTAGATTATTCGCATAATTTGAATAAGTATATTCTGCTAATTTTTTCAAGAAAATTTCCATAATGCGAATATAGGATATTTCTACTAATCTTGCTTGAGATTATTTAAGATTACCTTTAAAAATCACCAAATACCATGGGAATAACTTTTCCATTGTTATTTAAATGTCCTTCTAAAGAGAATTTAAGTATTTCTGCTGCCATATCTGCTGCTTGGCACGAGGCTTTTAATCCCGGAAAGGCTGTGTTAAACATTTCGGTTTGTGCCGAACCTAAAGCCAGACAATTGCAAGAAATGCCGGTTTCTTTCAGCTCTTCAGCTAGACATTCTGATAAAGCAGCAATTGCAGATTTGCTTGAACTGTAAATCGATAATCCTTTAAATTTTGAACTTCCCTGAAAGCCGCCCATACTTCCAATATTAACTATATGTGGCTTGCCTTCTTTTGAAAAAAATGGGAGTAATTCTTTAATAAGTATAGCAGGAACGAAATAATTAATATCAAAAATTCTTCTCGCTTCTACAATATTTATGTTTTCAAAATCCTCTTTTATTAGCAATCCTGCATTATTTATTAAGATGTCTATATTGCCAATTAATAAGTTAATACGTTCTATTAATTGTAAATCCCCATGTAATAAGTTTTCAAGATTATAGGAAACGGGAAACAATTTGCCTTCTATTTTAAGATTGGTTAATTTTGAAATGTCTCTTGAAATAGCTACAATTTTATTGTTGGAATTATTTGCAAACAATTTGGCTAATTCAAAACCTATTCCTTTTCCGGCTCCGGTAATTACAATATTCATTATATCTATTGGTCTATTTTTTGCCTGAAATTATTGGTCAAAGAAGAAGTCGTTTAGTTCGTATATTTCTTCAAGGCTTAATTTCGATTTCATGTCGAAGAAATCATCAATTGCCTGCATTAATTCATCTAAATCTACTCTTTCATTATCATTTATATCAAGATGTTTGAATTTTTCCGGTATTTCCAGATAGAATGTAATAAAGCCCTTTGTACCTCTCATGCTTGGGTAATAGTCGTACATTTCAGACCTTAAAACTCCGGGGCGACTTCCTAATGCTATTATTTCATCATCGGTCATTGTAACTCCTTTTGTATTTACAATTGCCTTGGGAGCGGAATTCTTTTCAAGATCTAAATAATCAGGAATTCCGTCGTTGTCGGTGTCTATTGGACAACCTTTATCAGTTACTTTAATGCCGGGTGGTGTTCCGGGACAATTATCATCTATGTCTCTAACATGATCGTTGTCTTCATCCTCTAAATCGAGAGCAATAAAATCAATTCCTTGATAATGAATGTCTAGGATTGTCATTTTTGGTGGAGAAAATAAATCAAGTCTTAATGAAACATGGGAATACCAAAATTTGTCGTTAGCACTATTCCCTTGCCGTATTCCTGTTCCAACTTCACTAACATTGTCAATCAAATCGTTAAATAACATATGATACGTAACTGCCATGCGAATACTAACTCTGTCGGTTACTTTCATGTCGGCACCAAGACTAATTGGTAAGCCAAAGGCCGTTTGGTTATATTTTCCCAATCCGTCAAGATCTAGCTCGCGCACATCAGTTTCGTAATTATAGTCTCTCTGCAAAATTGTACTTGTATGAGCTGTAAGAGGGTTTTCGGCAATATTTCTTATAGAGCCGTCCGACCAAAAATGATATAAATTACCGTTGGCATCGTACATGTCTGCTTTTGAGTTGAAGGAAAAAGACTCAAGTCCCAGACTTAAAAATGGTATTACAGGAGTAGGTTTTATAATTAGATGTCTGAAATTGTATTCGAAATTAACTCCAATATTAAGAAAATCGGTTTTAAAATTTAGATATCTATCTGGCCCCCTTTCATTTCCTGTAAGTTTCCCATTAATTCCTTGAAAGTTGACGTTTACATTTTTACTAAGCCTTCTTGCAACAGAGAAATTAAAAGCGGTTCTACCAACCATTGGACTGCCATTATAAATATCGTTAACGTCTCCTCTAAAAGTAATAATTCCGTAACCTAAGCCTATAACGGGTTTAAAAACAGGGTACTCAACTTCTGTTTCATCATCCATTAAAAGATATCGGAAATCCGGTTCCAATGTGGCTGTATCGGATTTAACGGTATCCTGCTGGGCTAAGCCTCTAAAAGATAAACTCAGTAGTAAAACAATAACAGTTATGACGAAATTATACTTCATTATTTTTTGCTTGAAGTTTTGTACGTAAAGTTAGGAAAAAAGTTTGATTTATTGAACCCAATTTTGTTTTGAAACCATTAGAGCTTCTTGAACCGTTATTCTACTTCCATTATTGTAAGCTGAAACAAAAGCGTCTCTTATTGGTGTGGAATTCCAAATTTCCACCCTATGATTGCGAGCATCCTTGTATTCCTGAAAAGATCCAACAGTATATTTATTCCATCCTTCGTGAGCTTCCATCTTAACCTTTTCTTTTAGATTATATCTTTTGTTTTTAAAATAGCCGGGATCTCGGTATTTCTTAAGAGCGCATATTTGCACACTATATGAAATTCCGGTGGTTGGGTTGAGGTTATTATTATCGTTGTTATCGTTGTTATTGTTGTTGTCGTTATTGTTGTCGTTGTTGTTGTTGTCGTTATTGTTGTTATTGTTGTTGTCGTTATTGTTGTCGTTATTGTTGTCGTTGTTGTTGTCGTTGTTGTTGTTGTTGTTGTCGTTGTTGTTGTTATTGTTATTGTTGTTATTGTTGTTATTGTTATCGTTGTTGTTAAGAGCTGTTAGGTCAAGTTTGTCTAAATCGGTATTTGTTTCAATTATTCTTATAGTTTTTGTATTACCTTCTCCTTCAAGGTAAGAAAATGTCCCATTTAAATTAAGGTCAAAAATAGTTTTACCTTGTTCCGGAATCAATTTATAACTAACTAAGTATTTATCTTCGGAAGGTAATGTCATCCACATGAATTTTACAGTATTTCCTTCTACCTGAAATATTGCATCGTGGTTATCAAGATTTATTGCTGTAAAACCTGAAGGTAGAATTTCTTCTATTTTCCCTGTATTAAAATTTGAACCTTTGTTAACTAAAAGATTTACAATAATTGAACCGTCCTGTGGCGAAGAATATGGTTTTTGACGATAGCAGACTATAGTTTCAGGATCCAAATTATTAATGTCAATATTATTTGTATTATTATCGTTATTATTGGCAAGCGGGTCGCAGGCAACACTAATGCAGAAAGGCTCGGCATCAATAGTTTTTCTCTCGTTGTTTTCTATATAAGAAAATGTGCTGTAAAAACACTGATAACCACAAACACTCGGATCTACTTCAACTTCCATGGTTATTGTAAATTCTGCTTCAGGTGGTATCCTTAGCCAAAGAAACTTAGCTTTCTGGTCTTTAAAGGTAAAATCAGCATTAGCAGAATTTATTGCTTTTACATTAAAACCCAGAGGAAAATCAATTTGGTAACGGGCAAAAGTTTCTAAATCGGCTTTGTTAATTGTAACCGTCAATGTGAATGTCTCACCGGCTTTCACATCCTTTGGACCAGATACATTTATATTGATATCTGTCATCAAAAGACTGAACAAAACAATCCCAACTATGTTAAAAAGTATTACAGTATACTTTATCATACAAAATAGTTTTTTCTAACCGGTTCAAAATTAAAACATAAACTTAAAAAATCTATCAAATATACGTAAATTATTAACAATTGTTAATAACTTTTGTTAAAAATTTGTTATTGTAATGTAATTCAGATGTTTATACTTGTATTATTTTTTGTCAATAACTAAAAAATCCCGACAAGAGTTTGTTTTCTATTTCTTGACGGGATTATTAATGCTAATGTTTTTTTTTAGAAATTTGGTTTATGAACGTATTTTGAGTAAAATTTATCAATTATTTCAACTGCTTCTTCGGCTTTGTCAACTATTTTTACCAAATCTAAATCGGCAGGTGAAATATTTTTTTCTTTTTCCAACACGTTATTCTTAACCCATTTCCATAAATCAGTCCAATAATCTACACCAACTAAAACTATTGGAAATTTCGCTATTTTTCCGGTTTGAATTAAGGTAATTGCACCAAACAATTCATCAAATGTTCCAAATCCGCCGGGCAAAACAATAAAACCTTGCGAGAATTTTGTAAACATTACTTTCCTAACAAAGAAATAGTCGAAATTTATTAGTTTATCCTGATCAATGTAGGCATTTGGTTCTTGTTCGAATTCAAGAACAATATTTACTCCAACTGAATTTCCGCCGCCTTCTTTTGCTCCTTTGTTGCCGGCCTCCATTATTCCGGGACCTCCGCCGGTAATTACTCCATAACCAAGTTTTGTTAGTTTTTGTGCAATTTCCTCGGCAAGTTTGTAATACTTATTTTCAGGTTGAGTTCTGGCTGAACCAAAAATTGATACGCAAGGACCAATTTTTGCTAGTTTATCAAATCCTTCAACAAATTCAGCCATTATTTTGAAAAGTTGCCAGGAGTTATGCCCTTTTATCTCGGCCCAGTCTTTCTCCCTGAATGCTTTTTGAATTCTTTCTTCTTCTTGAATATTATCCATTTCTGTATTTTTTTTTATTGATTATTCTTTTGCTTGCTATTTATTGCTGTTTTATCTGGAAATAATAATCTTTTCAGTAATACTATTAATATCGTTTGTTAATTTTATGAAATAACAACCATTGTCCAGGAAAGAAACATCTAAGTCCGTGTTTTTGTTTATATCACCTGAAATTATTAGTTTTCCTTCAAGACTTAATATTTCATATTTTTTGTAAATTCCACTGTTTATTTGCAAATAATCGTTGGCAGGGTTAGGAAAAATTATTCCGTTTTCTATTAATTTAATATCTTCAGTATTTACAAACGGTTCTTTGCTGTGTCTTGAGAAAAATTCCCAAATAGCAATTGTATAACTCATATCATTTGTCGGTGGATATAACCATTGATGATCGGCACCAACAGCTTTGTAAAACTCCACGTCTGTTGAATAATCTCCATTGTCGTACAAATATTTTATTACAGTAATCCCATCGGCTACATTATTGGGAAGGGTGTCAATTATTGGTTCTGTATCGCAATTGTTAAATGTTACCCAATAGTTTATAAGTTCTTCTGCATCGTTTCCATAATTGTTATCTTCGTAAGGAACCTGAGTGTCGGCTGTTCCATGGCAATGTAATACCGGCATTGATGCAGGCGGAATGGCTGTCATTGCGTTGCCTATTGTCCCGGCCACTGAGGCTATAGCTGCTACCCTTGAATTCATTTCCGCAGCAACTCTCTGACACATAAAACCTCCCATACTAAAGCCGGTAAAATAAATCCTGTTTGGATCAATATTGTATAACGCCATAGTGCTGTCAATCATTGCATTGAAAAATCCAAGATCGTCAACAGATGAATTTAGTACTATTCCCAAATAGCTAGCCCCCGAGTTCCACGCAGTTCCAAACTCATATGTTCCATAATAAGCAATTAATGCCTGAGGTGTAAGTACAATAAAATTTTCTGAATTTGCTAAGGTATGCATTCCTATTCCCGAAAAGTTTGTCATGTTGTCTCCCAAACCATGCAGACAAACTACTAATGGAACAGCTTCTGTGCCGTCATAAATGGCGGGAACATATTCAATATACTCTCTGTTTGTGCCATCCCAAACAAAATTTTTTGTTGTTTGTGCATTTGATAAAACAATTAATGTTACAAAAAATAGAAGCAATAGTTTTTTCATTTTCTTGAGGTTTTAGTTTTTCTTAAATTGGTTGAGGTAAAAATATACATTATTTATAAAAAAACAAAAGCGTAGCCTTTGCCACGCTTATTTCAATCTATTTTTTATTATTATATTACCTTTACAGCAAACTCGTAACTTTCCATTATTTGATTGGAAAGTATTTTTTTACACGCTTGTTCAACCTTTTCTTCAGCTTGCTTCTTACTTTCGGCTTCAATTTCAAAAGTTATGTGCTTGCCAATTCTAACATTTTCAACGCTTGTAAAACCAATGTTGTGCATGCTGTTATTTACTGCTTTCCCTTGTGGATCAAGTAGTGCCTTAAGGGGCATTACGTTTATTTCTGCAAAAAATTTCATATCTTATGTGTTAATTGTTATTAATTTTTCCGCCTAAAAGTAGTATGTTTTCTATAAAGATTAAATTTTCTTTTTCAATACTTTTTAACAATATTGCTAAAAATATCTTGGAACAAAACTTCAATTAGCCAAAAACCCACTTTATAAATGGGTAAATTGTTGTAATTATTGGTGCATTAAGAAATGGTCTAAATCCTTTTTCTTTTAAAACAGAAACTTGAGGAGGCTCTCCAAAGGCTGTTTTTTGAGCAAATCTGTAAGGTATGGCATCCAATAATGACTCTATTACTGCATCGAAAAAAATTAATAAAAAGACGGTAATATATGTGTAATAGGTGTCAGAGAAATATTGACTTATACTTATTTCAGAACTTAAGATTAACAAATTTAACCATAACAATATTTTAAAAACCATTCCTTTGCTCATTATGTAATCTGTTCTGCCTGATGTTTTTGTCAAAAAATTAATGAGAACAGAAATTCCTCCTGCCAAAAGTGTTCCAATAATAAATCTCCATAAAAAGCTGTCGAATGGAAGAAAAATTAATGCCGCAGTTATTGTAAATACTTTAATAAATGAAACAATAATGTGTATTCTATAGGCTCTTAAACTTCTTGGAATTTCAATTGTTCTGTAAATTCTTTTATATTCTACATTTCCTGAAAGGGGGCCTTGTCTGCTTAATCTTATGCTCTTTACCTTTACCATTGTAATTTTGTAAGGTTTTGAATTTGCATTACGATTTTTGTTGTAGTAGCATTGTGCTGCAGTTGTTATTTTTCTCAGTTTTAACTTATTGAATAACAATTTTCCGGTAAAGTAAAACTTATCTTGTTTAAACCAAGTTTTTCTTTTTATAAGCACATAACCCAACAAAAAACCTCCCAGCACTCCAACAGGTACAAACCTTAAAAATGCCTGATTTCCATGGTTAACACCTTCCAAAACCATTGCAGTAATTAGGGAAATTCCCAATAAAGGAATAAATAAGCTGAATCCGTATTTTAAGAGTAAAATAACATCGTAAAGACCACTTTTCTTGTATTCTTCCATCTCTTGCCGAAGTTTCTCCTTTTGTGCTTCGGCTCGCTTTCTGGCTCTTTCTCTTACTTCTCTGAAATATTCTTCTTTTGCCTCTCTGTTTAGTTCTGCTAACGATTTTCCTTGCTGAAGAAGCATTTCATAAGCTTCGGAGACGGCAATAAATTTCTCGTGAGAATCTGGCAATTTGCTAACATCGGGATGATATTTTTTTACTAACCGCCTGTAAGATTTTTTTATTTCCTCTTTAGTGGCTCCGGGGTTTATTTCAAGTATTTTATAATATTTTTCGTACATCCCGTTTTTGTAATTCTCGGCAAGTTAGGAATTTTTTTATTTGTGATGATTTTTATACAACCGGTATAGTAAATTATTGTTCTAAAAACTAACTTTGGCAAAATTTGATTTATTGGTAAAACGATAATTTTTGAGGCTGAAAAAAACTTATATCTTATTTATTCTGTTTGTGTTAACTCCCTTTTGCTCGGTTTCGCAATCTCTTAAGGGCTATGTTTATTCAAACGATAATACTCCCATTCCTTATGCCCATGTTTACGTTAAGCATACAGGAATCGGCACTACAACCGACAATCAGGGAAAGTATTTTCTAAATCTCGACGAGGGGGATTACGAAATAGTGTTCTCTACTATGGGGTTTACAACAAAAACTATTTCGGTGGTGGTTTACAAAAAGGGAATTGTTCAAAATATTTGGATGGAACCTTCTTCTCAGGAATTGCAGGAAATTGAAGTTAAAGTTAGAAAACGAGATCCTGCATACGATATTATAAAATCGGCCATTGATGCCCGTGAAAAAAACTTCTCGCAAGTTAATTCTTACACTTGTAATATTTACTTAAAAGCCAAGGAGTTAATAAGTGAAAAGGAGCTTAAAAAACTCGAAAAGGAGGAAGAAAATATTATTGAAAAGGAAACTGAAGATGTTGCAATACTTAATCCTGAAGAAGAAGCAAAAGCTCAGGCCCAAAAGGTGAAATCGGAACAGATGAAACTTGCCAGAAGTATGAATATGGTTGAAATGCAGATGACAAGACATTTTCAATATCCTAACAAAGTGAAAGAAATAAGAGATGGATACGAAACAAGAGGTCAGGTTAACGATTTGTTTTTTATGTCGGCTGATGAAAGCCTAAATTTCTACTCCAACTTAATAAGAATTGCTAAACTTACTGAAACACCATTAATCTCTCCTTTGCACAATGCTTCTATTCTCTCATACAAATTTAAGCTAGAGAAAACCTGGTTCGAAAACAATAATATGATTTACCATATTAAGGTAATTCCAAGAAAAAAGGGAAATTCAACTTTCGAAGGAACTATTGATATTGTTGCCGGCTCTTTTGCCATTAGAAGAGTTGATTTGCTTCTTGAAAAAGGGGGACTTTTGTTTTACGACGATTTTAGAATTCAACAGGAATACAACCTATTAAACGATACACTTTGGATGGTAACACGACAGGAATTCGACTATAATTCTAAGGCAGGAAAGAGATTATTTACGGGTTCAACAATTATTCGATACGACAATTTTCTATTAGATGTTGAATTTCCAAAAAAGTTTTTTTCTAACGAACTTTCTGTAACCACCGAACAGGCCTACGAAAGAGATAGTAATTACTGGCTACAAATAAGACCTGAGCCTCTCTCGGAACAGGAACAAAAAATTGTATTTGTTCAAGATAGCATAAAGGCTGCTCATAACAAAAAAGAATATCTCGATTCTATTGATGCTGCCTACAACAAAATTACTTTTGGAGATATTGGCCTCTGGGGAATAGGTTTTTTCAACAGAGAAAAAGAAAGACATATTCATTTTTCGGGCATTTTGGGTTTCTATAATCCTTTTGCTATGGGAGGACATAGAATCGGCCCCGATATTTTATGGTTTAAAAGATTTAAGAATAAAAGATACTTTTACGTCTATTCCGCTCTTAACTACGGCTTTAGAAATGCCGATATTAAAGGAAGTTTTAGAACCGATTATATGTACAATCCTTATAAACAGGCCAGAATTTCGGTTCAATTGGGACGAAGGTTTGAAGCTGTTCAGCCTCACGAATCTTTTACCGGCATGATGGACAGAAGAAACTGGGTTGATGCAAAGTATTTGAGTTTAGGACATTCGAGAGAATTGCTTAACGGTTTGTATTTGTACGCATCGGCAAATATTAAGCAAAATAGCTCTCTGGAAGGTTATAAATTTGGTTGGTTCAGCGATTTATTTATTGAAGATAACCAAATAAGGCTTTTTGACCCTTATAACCTTGTTTCTGTAAAATTTGAATTTCGTTTTACCCCCTTCCAAAAATATATGACCGAACCATACAGAAAGGTTGTTCTGGGAAGTCGCTGGCCTACTTTTAGTCTGTTCTGGTATAAAGGTATTCCGGAAATTTTTAATAGTCAGGTTAATTACGATTACATAGAATTCGGAATGCAAAAAGACTTCAAAATTGGAACAATGGGAACCAGCACAGGGAAAATTGCTGCCGGTAAATTCCTTAATACCAAGTTAATGCAATACGAAAACTATAAAATTTTTCCTCAAAGCGACAGGTGGTTTTTTTCTACCCCAATGCAAAACCAATTACAAGATACCACTTTGCTAATAAAAGACAGATATTTTGAGGCTCATTTTGTTCATCACTTTAATGGTGCTTTGGTAAACAATATTCCTTTTGTTAAAAAACTCAGGATTTACACTTTGGCAGGAGGAAACTACACCTACATTCCCGGTTTGGAATATCATTATGCCGATTTTTATTTTGGTTTAGAAAAGTCAATTCGCATTCAGCGACAAAGATTTCGTTTTGGATTTTACTTTGTTTTTGGTGGATCTACAAGGGAAATGTCTAAACCGGCAATTCAGTTTTCAATTAACCATTACGATAAGCGAGAAAAGAGTTGGGATTATTAAATATTTGAAAATGACCAGAAAGCAAAGATTTCAAAAATTAATTGAATATTTTAAAAAAAACATGCCGGTTGCAGAAACGGAGCTGGATTATAAAGATGGTTTTAGTTTAATAGTAGCTGTAGTTCTTTCTGCTCAGTGCACCGACAAACGAGTAAATCTAATAACACCCGAATTACTTAAAAGGTTTCCAAGTCCCGAAAAGATGGCAGAATCGAGTATTGATGAAATTTACGAATACATAAAGTCTTGCTCGTACCCAAATAACAAGGCAAAATCGCTTTTCGGATTGTCGAAGATGCTTGTTGAAGATTTTAATTCCGAAGTTCCTGCCGATATAGAGCTTTTGCAGAAATTACCGGGAGTGGGAAGAAAAACTGCAAATGTAATTGTTTCCGTTTTGTATAATATGCCTGCAATGGCAGTTGACACACATGTTTTTAGAGTTTCTGCCCGCATAGGACTAACAATAGGAGCAAAAACTCCCTTGGAAACGGAAAAGCAACTTGTTGAGTTTTTTCCGGAAGATTTATTGCATATTGCCCATCACTGGCTTATTTTGCACGGGAGATATGTATGCAAAGCCAGAAAACCGCTTTGTGAGAAATGTGGTTTGAAGGATTTCTGTAAGTCTTATCCGGTTACTTTGTAATATCAGGGAACAAGAAAGCAAAGTTAACATAGAGGCTGTAAGAAAAATATATTATTGATGTATTAAAAATACTTTCAAATAATTAGGAAAGTTTTGTTACGCCCTTCAAATTATTAATTATTTTTGTGCAATAAGATTCGACCAATGAACAATTATCCATCAAAAATTCTTGAAGAAGCCGTTGAGGAATTTTCCAAACTACCCGGAATTGGCAAAAGAACTGCTTTGCGTTTGGTTTTGCATTTGCTTAAAAAAGAAAAGCAAGAAATTGCCGAATTTGGAGAAACCTTGATAAGACTAAGTAAGGAAATTCGTTTTTGCGATACTTGTTTTTCCATTTCCGATAGTAAAACATGCGAAATTTGTGACGACCACAACCGCGACCATCAAACAATTTGCGTTGTTGAATCTATTCGTGATGTTATGGCTATTGAAAAAACCAACCGTTTTAATGGTGTTTATCATGTTTTGGGAGGGGTAATTTCTCCAATGGATGGTGTTGGGCCTTCCGATTTGAATATCAGTAGTTTAGAGGAAAGAATTCAACAAGGAAATATTAAAGAATTAATACTTGCCTTAAGTGCGACAATGGAGGGGGATACAACGAATTTTTATATTTTCAGGAAGTTTAGTGAATACAATTTGGAAATTACCACTCTTGCAAGAGGAGTTGCTGTGGGCGATGAACTAGAATATGCCGACGAACTTACATTAGGCAGATCTATTGTTAATAGAACCAAATTTATAACGGCTTCTGTGAGATAAAACTCAGAAGTTTTTATAGCCCGGCAATCTTTTTTATTTCATTTAGCTTATTAAGAGCCTCAATAGGAGTGAGGTTGTTTATGCTTAATCCGGCAATTTCATCTCTAATTTGTTTCAAAACAGGGTCGTCGAGTTGAAAAAAACTTAGTTGAAGTCCTTCCCTTTGTTGTGCTATTTGCTTCACAGGTTTTGAAAGGCTGTTATTTGTGCTCGATTTTTCGAGCTGTTTAAGAATCTCTTCAGAACGTTTTACAACAGATTTTGGCATTCCTGCCATTCTGGCCACATGTATTCCAAAAGAATGCTCTACACCACCCGGTTCAAGTTTTCTAAGAAATATTACTTTGTTTTTCAACTCTTTAACAGTAACATTATAGTTTTTTATTCTTTTAAAAGATTTTTCCATTTCATTTAATTCATGATAATGGGTTGCAAATAGTGTTTTTGCATTTGCTCCCTGTGTTTCATGAATGTATTCCACAATTGCCCAAGCTATAGATATCCCATCGTATGTTGATGTTCCTCGTCCAATTTCATCAAGTAGAATAAGGCTTCTCGATGAAATATTATTCAAAATACTCGCAGCTTCAGTCATTTCAACCATAAACGTTGATTCGCCACTGGAAATATTATCGGAAGCACCAACTCTTGTAAATATTTTATCTACAATGCCAATACTTGCTTTTGAAGCTGGTACAAAACTTCCTATTTGAGTCATTAAGGTAATTAATGCAACCTGTCTTAATAAGGCCGACTTTCCTGCCATATTTGGACCTGTAATTATTATTATTTGTTGATTTTCATTGTCCAAAAATACATTATTTGGAATATATTCTTCATCAACAGGTAGTTGCTGTTCAATTACAGGATGTCTGCCATCTTTAATATCAATTATTAAACTGTCGTTTACTTCGGGTTTGCAATAATTATTATTAATTGCACATCCGGCAAAAGAAAGCAAGCAGTCAATTTTTGCAATAGCTGTAGCATTTACTTGCAAGGCTGAAATATAATCGGCCAGTGAAAGAACCAATTCGTTAAATAATCTTGTTTCAAGTGTTAGAATTTTTTCTTCAGCACCCAATATCTTTGTTTCGTATTCCTTTAGTTCTTCGGTAATATATCTTTCTGCACTTACTAATGTTTGTTTTCTTATCCATTCCGGTGGAACTTTGTCTTTATGGGTATTTCTAACTTCAATATAGTATCCAAATACATTATTAAATGCAATTTTTAATGATGGAATGCCTGTACTAATGCTTTCCCTTTGTTGAAGGTCAACCAGATAGTCTTTTCCCGAGTATAAAATATTTCGTAAATCATCTAGATCCTGAGAAATTCCATATTTTATTATTCGACCTTTGTTTAATTGAACAGGCGGATCGTTTTCTATCTCATTTTCAATTCTTTGCCTTGCAGTATTGCATTCGTTTAATTGTTCACCAAGCTTTTCAAGTGCCTTATTATTAGATTTAATACAAAGGTTTTTTATTGGTTGAATGGCGTTTAATGCATTTTTTAATTGAATTATTTCTCTGGGATTAATTCTTCCTGTTGCTATTTTTGAAACCAAACGTTCTAAATCGCCTATTATAGAGATTTTTTCTTCAAGTTCAAATTTTAAATCGGGCTTTGCAACAAAGTGTTCAACCATATCCTGTCTTTCTTTTATTGGTTGAATTTCCTTAAGAGGCAGAGCTATCCATCTTTTTAATAGTCTTGACCCCATTGGAGAAATGGTTTTGTCAAGCACTTCAATTAATGTTGATGCTCCTTCGTTGGGTGAATGAAATAGCTCCAAATTTCTGATAGTAAACTTATCAAGCCAAACGTACAAATCTTCTTCAATTCTTGAAATTGAGGTAATATGATCGATTTTGTCGTGCCGGGTTTGATCAAGATATTGCAAAATTGCTCCTGATGCAATTACGCCTAATTCCAGTTTATCTACTCCAAAACCTTTTAATGTCTTAACTTCAAATTGTTTTAGAAGTCTTTCAAAAGCGGTATCGTAAGTAAAAGCCCAATCGTCAAGACAATAAGTGTAAAATCTATCGCCAAATTTTTCAATAAATAACTTCTGCTTTCCTCGTTCAAATAAAACTTCTTTTGGTTGAAAGCCTTGCAATAGTTTATCTATGTAATCATAAGAACCTTGGGCTGTAATAAATTCTCCGGTTGAAATGTCTAAAAATGCTAATCCTGCATTTAGTTTTTCAAGTTGCACTGCAGCTAACCAATTGTTTTCTTTATGATGAAGAATATTGTCGTTAAGAGAAACTCCCGGTGTTACCATTTCAGTAACTCCGCGTTTTACAATGTTTTTTGTAAGCTTTGGGTCTTCAAGTTGCTCGCATATAGCCACTCTTTGACCTGCTCTAACCAATTTTGGAAGATAAGTATCTAAAGCATGGTGTGGGAATCCAGCCAAATCAACAAAAGAGGCAGAACCGTTTGCTCTTTTTGTTAGTGTAATTCCAAGAATACCTGCTGTTTTAACGGCATCTTGACCAAAAGTTTCGTAAAAATCTCCAACTCTGAACAATAATACTGCATCAGGATGTTTTGCCTTAATCCTGTTGTATTGCTCCATTAACGGGGTCTTTACGTTTATTCCGTTTGTAGACATATTTTCAATTTGTCAACAAATATAAAAACAATGATTTTGGCTAATGGCAAAGGTTGATTTCTTGTTGATATCTTTTTATTGCTGCCTCTATTTAATAAGGTTAATCTTTCTTGAAATAAGTTCTGATAATGAGATAATTGTCTCAGTCTTTTCTATTCCTTCAATGGCATTTACCTTTTCAATAATTAATTGCCTAAGTGTTTTTGTATTTCTACATAAAACTTTCGCTAACATATGGAATTCTCCTGTAGTATGATGTAATTCAATTACTTCTTCAATTTTTTCGAGCTCGGAAATTACATGATTGGCTTTTTTACTGTTTATTATTAATCCTATAAAGGCAGTTAATTCATATCCCAAAAGGTCGTATTTAATGTTTAAGGAAAAATCTTTAATTATTCCAAAAGATTCGAGTTTTTTAATCCTTATGTGTACTGTGCCCAGACTAATTCCTAAACGATTTGAAATATCCTTGTATCCAATTTTAGCATCGTTTTGCATTAAAGACAAGATGTTTATGTCGATGTCGTCAATATTTAATCTGGCTTCCATTTTTGTTTCTTTTTGTTGTTTTTTGCTTTTTTTTTAATTGGCAATATATGAAAAAAATATTTCTAAACAGACTGCTTTTTTTTCTTTGTATGTTTTTGAAAGTGTGATTTTTTATTAACTTTGTGCCCCCCAAAGAAAAAAGCTCATTTTTAGAGGTTTGTGAAACTTTGGTGTTAATTTTTTCTAAAAAAAAGAATTCAGGTTTCTTTTTGAAAAAAAAGTTGTAAATTTATTAGCCTACTTTTTTGGTTTTTATAAAATGAGGTTTTGCAAAAATTGATTATTAAGATATTAAAAATATAAAATGGATATTAGCGTTGATTTGCCACTTTTGCCTTTGTTGAAGAAACATTTTGGTTTCGATAAATTTAAAGGAAATCAAGAGGATATAATAAAAAATGTACTTGCAGGAAACGATACTTTTGTTTTGATGCCAACCGGTGGAGGAAAATCCTTATGTTATCAGATGCCTTCATTAATTTTGCCGGGTACTGCTGTTGTTATTTCTCCTCTAATTGCCCTAATGAAAAATCAGGTTGATGCAATGCGTGCTTTTAGTATGGAAGACGGAGTTGCACATTTTCTAAATTCATCACTAAATAAAACCGAAATTACTAAGGTGAAGGAAGATGTTATTTTGGGTAAAACTCGTCTTTTGTATGTTGCGCCCGAATCACTTACTAAGGAAGAAAATGTTATTTTCCTTCAACAAGTTAATGTGTCTTTCTATGCCGTTGATGAGGCTCATTGTATTTCCGAATGGGGACACGATTTCAGACCAGAATACAGAAGAATTAGACCAATAATTAATGAAATTGGAAATGCTCCAATAATTGCCCTTACTGCAACTGCTACTCCAAAGGTGCAACACGATATTCAGAAAAACCTTTCAATGTTGGAAGCTAGGGTTTTTAAATCCTCATTCCGACGTCATAATCTTTATTACGAGGTTAGACCAAAACTTAATGCTACCAAGGAAATTATTAAAATTATCAAGAATAATCCCGGGAAATCATGCATTGTTTATTGTCTTAGTCGAAAAAAAGTTGAAGAACTTGCTGAAACAATGCAAGTTAATGGAATAAATGCCCTTCCATATCATGCGGGAATGGATTCTGCAACCAGAAGCCGAAATCAGGATATGTTTCTTATGGAAGAAGCCGACGTTATTGTTGCCACTATTGCTTTTGGTATGGGAATTGACAAACCTGATGTTCGTTATGTAATTCATTACGATATTCCAAAAAGCCTGGAGGGTTATTATCAGGAAACCGGTCGTGCCGGTAGAGACGGAGGCGAAGGAAAATGTATTACTTTCTACAGTTTTAGCGATATTCAAAAGCTTGAAAAGTTTATGCAGGGTAAGCCTGTTAACGAACAAGAAATTGGTAAACAACTTCTTATGGAAACCGTTGCTTATGCCGAATCTTCTGTGTGTCGGGTAAGACAACTGCTAAACTACTTCGGAGAGATAATGGAGGAAAATTGCGGCAATTGCGATAATTGTCTGCATCCAAAAGAACAATTCGAGGGAAGGGATTATGTTGAAATGGCCTTGGAAACAATTATTGAAGTTCAGGAAAAATTTAAGGCAGACCACGTTGCAAATATTCTTTCAGGCAACGCTACAGCAAACGTAAAGACTTATAACCACCATAAAATTGAGGCTTTTGGAAGAGGAAAAGATAAGGATAGAAAATTCTGGACTGCTGTAATACGACAAATGCTTATAGCTCAGTTAATTTCAAAAGAAATAGAAAACTACGGCTTGATAAAGGTTACAGCAGAAGGTCATAAATATTTAGAAAAACCATGGTCTTTTAAACTTACTAAAGATCACGACTATGACGAGATTGATGAAGAAAATGCTGCCAAAAATCAGGCAGGGGCAGGGGCAGTTGATCCGGCTCTGTTTTCAATGCTTAAAGATTTAAGAAAGAAACTTTCCAAAAAACTTGGTGTTCCTCCCTTTGTTATTTTTCAAGATCCTTCTTTAGAAGATATGGCTATTCAATACCCTATTAATATTGAAGAACTTCAGTTAATAGTTGGTGTTGGAGCCGGAAAAGCCCAAAGATACGGAAAAGAGTTTTTGGAACTTATTACTCAATACGTTAAAGAAAACGAAATCGAACGACCTCAGGATATGGTTGTTAGGTCGGTTGTAAATAAATCGGGCAACAAGGTTTATATTATTCAAAGCATAGATAGGAAAATGCCTCTTCCCGATATTGCCTCAGCTAAGGGAATGGAAATGGATGAGCTGCTCGACGAACTCGAGGCTATTGTTTATTCAGGAACAAAAATAGATATTGAATATTATTTAGGCGAATGCATGGATGAAGATGTTCTTCAGGAAATTACAGATTATTTTCATGAGGCTGAAGATGACGGAATCCCTGCCGCTTTAGCTGAATTGGGCGAAGAATACTATTCTGAGGAAGAAATACGCTTGGTTAGAATTAAGTATATTTCAGAAATGGGGAATTAGTTTTTTTCTATGGCAGAGTCGAAAGATTATTTCTAAATTACGAATTAATTCATCTGACTAATGAAGTTTATATACCATAACGCTTTTTTACTTGGTCATGTGAAATTGTTCTATTCTGATTAATGTCTCTTAACCCTCGTTCAATTCCATTCTTTTGCTCAGAAGTCAAATCATCCCACCAATCATATTTTTTGGAATTAGGGTCTTTTACAATTTTCAAATAATTAATAGTCTCATCATTGTCAAGTTTTATTAGCCATTCCAGAAGTTCTTGTTTCAATGATTCGTAGCCCATACTTGCTTTTTTTCAAAAATATTTAATTATTTGGCATCTGTCAAATATTCATGCAGATTGTGAGTTAACTTACTCTTAATCAATACTCCAAACTTATAGGCTCAATGTTTTTGGAGACAAATTTTTGGTTTTTAAAGGCTCTTGGCTAAACCGATATTTCTCCCTTAATATGTGGATGCGGATTGTAGTCAACAATCTGAAAATCATCAAATTTAAAAGAAAAAATATCTTTAACATCCGGATTAATCATTAATTTGGGAAGTGGCCTAGGCTCTCTGCTTAATTGTAGTTTACATTGCTCAATATGGTTTAAATAAATATGAGCATCGCCCAGTGTATGAATAAATTCGTAAGCCTGCAAATTTGTAGCTATTGCAACCATTTCCAACAAAAAAGCATAAGAAGCAATATTAAATGGAACTCCAAGGAAAATATCGGCGGAACGTTGGTAAAGTTGACAAGATAATTTTCCGTCGGCAACATAAAACTGAAACAAAGCATGACATGGAGGCAGGGCCATATTTGGAATATCAGCCACATTCCAGGCAGAAACAATATGACGGCGTGAATCAGGATTTTTCTTCAAAGATTCAATAAGTTCTGAAATCTGATCTATATGACCTCCACTATTGTTTGGCCACGATCTCCACTGATAGCCGTAAACATGACCTAAATCTCCGTTTTCGTTAGCCCATTCGTCCCAAATACTTACTTTATTGTCGTTCAGATATTTAATATTGGTATCGCCGGCCAAAAACCAAAGCAATTCGTGTAAAATGGATCTGGTATGAAGTTTTTTTGTTGTTAGTAACGGAAAACCTTCCTGCAAATTAAATCGCATTTGATAACCAAAAGTACTTATAGTTCCAGTCCCTGTTCGGTCCTCTTTTTTGGTTCCGTTATTTAATACATGTTCTAATAAACCTAAATATTGCTTCACGATATTAGTTTTTAATGTGAAAATGATTGAACCTCTTTAGGGTTGTGCTTGTGCTTGAAAAGAATAGCGAATAGAACTGTAATTACAAGTGCATAAGCAGCAAATGTAATCCATATTCCACTCCAGTCTTTTAATCCTGAAGGAAGAATAAAATACTTTTCAATTATTATTCCGCTAACAACAGAACCAATAATTGCTCCGAAACCGTTAGTCATCATCATAAATAATCCCTGAGAACTTGCTCTGATGTTTGCTTCAACCTGTGTTTCAACAAATAATGAACCCGAAATATTAAAGAAATCAAATGCCATTCCATAAATAATATTTGAAAGAATTATCATCCAAAGAAATTCTTCCGGATTTCCAAAAGAAAATAGTCCAAATCGTAAAACCCATGCAAACATACTTAGCAGCATAACCTTCTTAATTCCAAATCTTTTAAGAAAAAATGGAATAGCCAAAATAAAAAGTGTTTCCGAAATCTGGGAAATAGACATTACAATAGTTGAGTATTCAATAACAAAAGAATCAGCATATTGAGGAATTTTTTCAAAATCGCTCAGAAATACATCGCCATACATATTTGTAAGCTGAAGAGCTGCTCCTAAAAACATTGAAAACAGGAAGAAAATAAGCATTTTATAATTTGCAAATAACTTAAAGGCATCTAATCCCATCATTTTTACAAAAGAAGAACTTTTGATTCCTTTGCTCATAGGAGGACATTTTGGAAGTGTAAATGAATAGATACCCAATACAAAAGCAGCAATTGCAGAAATATAAAACTGAAATTCAGTTGCTTTATTACCGGTTAGATTAGTAACCCACATTGCGGCTATAAAACCAATAGTGCCCCAAACTCTAATTGCAGGAAACGATTTAACTACATCTAATCCGCTATTTTTTAGTGCATTGTAGGCAATGGTATTGGTAAGAGCAATTGTTGGCATATAAAACAGCATTGCTATAAGCATTATCCAAAAAAACTCGCTAGAATTATTTGCAAGAGAAAGTCCAAAAACAGCTAAGCCTCCTAAAATATGGGACACACCATAAATCTTCTCAGCATTAATCCATCTATCGGCCAAAATGCCCAAAAGCGTTGGCATAAACAAAGAAGAAATTCCAAGAGTCATAAAAACCATTCCAAATTCATCAGGACTCCAACCTTTAGTTCCAAACCAGTAATTTGCTACAGTAATTAACCACGCTCCCCAAATAAAAAATTGGAGAAAATTCATTATTATCAACCTCAATTTCAGACTCATAAAATATATTTTTTAGATTGGTTTGAAGAATATTTACATAGAATTTCTTCTTTCTATTTCCTTCTTTATTTTCGATGCTAGTTCATAGTTTTCCTTTTCTATGGCTTCTTCCATCAATTTATTCAAATCTTCAGTAGATTTTGCTTCGTATCCTATTGGCTTCTTCTGCAATTTAGGCTTCTTTTCAGCTTCAGGCTGATTGTAATCCATAACAATACCGGCTTTTTCTATAATGTCGGAAGTAGTGAAAATAGGACACTTAAATCTTAAAGCCAAAGCTACTGCATCAGAAGTACGAGCATCCATAGATGAGAATTTCCCGTCTTTTTCAACAACAAGTTCAGAATAGAAAACACCTTCCTCTAATCGAATAATATTCACTTCTTTAATATTCATACCTGCATTTTTTGCCATTGTAACAAATAAATCGTGAGTAAGTGGTCTAGGAGGTTTAAGTCCTTCTAATTCAATAGCAATGGCCTGAGCTTCAAAACCGCCAATAATAATTGGAATCCTTCTGTCTCCTGTGTCTTCACTCAGAACCAAAGCATATGCTCCGGTTTGAGTCTGACTATATGATAATCCAAGTACGTTTAATCTAATTTTATTCATCTTTTTCTTTTCAATCCTTAATCACAAAAATAAACTTTACTTACACAATCGAAAAGTTTTTTTTGCTTTTAACCAAGTTTTTTATGAACAAATCTTGTGAAGAAAAAAAATATTGCATAAAAAGTGAAATTTTGGGAATTATTCTTTTGAATATCAATTTAAGTTTCCTACTTTTGCACTCCCAAAAAGTTTAAATGTTGTAAATTATATAATGATGTACGCAATTGTAGACATAGCCGGACAACAGTTCAAGGTAGAAAAGGACAAAAAGATTTTTGTTCACCGTTTAGACGGAAATGAAGGCTCACAAGTAGTTTTCGAAAAAGTAATGCTTATAGATAACGATAAAGATATTATTGTTGGCGCTCCGGTTATTGAGGGTGCAAGTGTTTCTGCTTCTGTTTTATCTCATGTTAGAGGAGATAAAGTTCAGATTTTTAAGAAAAAAAGAAGAAAAGGCTACCGAAAGCATAATGGTCACCGTCAGAATTTTACAGAAATTTTGATTGAATCTATTGTTGAAAAAGGTAGTAAAAAAGTTGCCGCTAAGGTTGCAGAACCTGCAAAAATTGAGGCTGTTGCTGAAGAAGCAAAACCAAAAGCTGCTGTTAAAAAAACTACTAAAAAGGAAACCGGCGAAACTCCGGCTACTCAGGAATAATTAAGAATTTTTAAAATATAAGACCATGGCACATAAGAAAGGTATGGGTAGTTCACGAAACGGTCGTGAATCGGAAAGTAAAAGATTAGGCGTTAAAATTTTCGGCGGACAAGCTGTTATTGCCGGTAATATAATAGTTAGACAACGTGGTACTACCCATCGTCCTGACCAAAATGTCGGATTGGGAAGAGATCATACTTTGTTTGCTCTTATTGATGGAACTGTTGTTTTTCGTAAGAAAAGAGACAACAAATCCTATGTTTCTGTACTTCCTTTGGAAAGCAACTAAGTAAAAAAAAAATATTGTATTGTCTCCTGTTGTTATCGCACGATAATAAACAGGAGATTTTTTATATATAAAACTAGAGTAATATGCTAACTGTAAACAAAATAAAAGAAAATCCCGAGGCAATTATTAAATCTTTGGCGGTAAAAAATTTCAATGCTGAAAAAACTGTTTCAGAAATACTGTCTTCCGATCAAAAAAGAAGAAGCCTGAAAACAAACCTTGACAATTTGCAAGCAGAAATGAACTTGCTTTCGAAGCAGATTGGTCAGTTCTTTCAGCAAGGAAAAAAAGAGGAAGCTGAAAATGCCAAGAATCGAACTGCTGAAATTAAAGAACAGATAAAAGTAACATCAGATGAGCTAAATTCTACTGAAAATTGTTTGGAGGGATTAATTATTCAACTTCCCAATCTCCCACATGTATCCGTTACAAAAGGAAAAGGCGATATGGATAATGTAGAGGTGCGTGCCGGTGGAACAATTATTAAGGCTAAAGATAATGCTCTGCCTCATTGGGAAATTGCAAAAAAATACGATATTATTGATTTTGAACTAGGTAACAAAATTACCGGAGCCGGATTCCCTGTTTATAAGGGAAAAGGCGCTAAATTACAAAGGGCTCTAATAAATTTCTTCCTCGAAAATGCCATAGAAAATGGCTATAAAGAAGTAATGCCGCCACTTTTGGTAAACGAAGACTCCGGTTTTGGTACAGGCCAACTTCCCGACAAAGAAGGTCAGATGTACCATGCAACCGAAGATAATTTCTATTTAATTCCAACTGCCGAGGTTCCTGTTACAAATATTTACAGGGATGTTATTCTTAATGAAACCGATTTTCCAATAAAAAACACCGCATATACTCCTTGTTTTAGAAGAGAAGCCGGCAGCTATGGCAGCGATGTTAGAGGACTTAATCGCCTACACCAGTTCGATAAGGTTGAGATTGTTCGTATTGAACATCCCGAAAAATCTTATCAGGCTCTCGAAGAAATGGTGAATTATGTTGAAGGCCTATTAGTTAAACTTGAATTGCCTTACAGAATTATGAGGCTTTGCGGCGGCGACCTTAGCTTTACTTCTGCCTTAACTTACGATTTCGAGGTTTATTCATCTGCTCAGGATAGATGGCTGGAAGTAAGCTCGGTAAGCAATTTCGAGGATTTTCAGGCTAATAGACTAAAGCTTAGATACAAATCTACGGAAACTAAGAAAAATTTAGCTGCTCATACACTTAATGGATCGGCCTTAGCGTTGCCTCGTATTGTTGCTGCACTGCTAGAAAACAACCAAACAGAGAAAGGTATTAAGATTCCGGAAGCTTTGAGAGCTTTTACCGGCTTTGATTTTATTGACTAATCTTTCGTTTTTGTTTGGTCTTAGTCGTATTTTTGTAAAAAAAACTATATGAAAAAAGCTGTTTTCTTTTTCGTGCCACTTATTGTTGGCCTTATTTTTCAAATTTCCTGCTTAAATACAAAAAACTCAAAAGAAATTGAAAAAATAGATGAGATGATTTTGGTTTTGGAAAATATGGAAGATACGCTAAATGCAGTTGATTTGGATTCTGTTCTGCGTTCTTACGACCGTGTTGCTACTAGAACTCATGGACTACAAACCCTTGTTTCTCAACTGCCCTCATCTTCCGATTTGAAAATAAAAATGAAGTTGCATGGAGATATTCACAAAATTTTTCAAAAATATCCAAAAAAGCATAAAGAATTGTTAAAAGATATTGTTGAAAGGAAGGAATATCTGAAAAAACTAAAAAATGATGTGGATATTTTGGATAAAGACTCATTACTGACTTATATTAGATTCGAAGAAAACGAGGTAATGAATCTGAAAAAGAATTACGACATTGTGTATGGCAACTTAGTTAGGCATTTTGCCTTAGAAAAAGAGGTAGCTCCTGTTATTAATAACTTTATTGATAGTCTGTTTCAGGCTGCAAAAAGCGGAAGAAAAATTTAAATTATGAAGATTATTCTTTATTTGGTTTTACTCTTTGCTGCTCTCAACAGTTTTGGTCAGCCCCAAAACGACCATAGACTGGCCATGGAGTATTATCAGGATAAAGAATTCGATAAAGCTTCTGAATTGTTTCTTAAGTTGTTTAATACCAATAAATCATCAGTTTACTTTTCTTATTACACACGCTGCCTTTTTGCTTTGCAACAATTCGACGATGCAGAAAAGTTTATTAAGAAACAAATAAAACAAAATCCCGAAATCCCATTATATAAAGTAAGTTTAGGTGCCGTTTACAAGGAAATGGGTAAGGAATCGAAGGCTCTGGAAGAGTATAATAATGCATTGAAAAATATGAAAAACAACCAATCGTATATTATGCAGCTTGCTAATGCTTTTCTTTCAAACAACGAACTGTCTTATGCAGAGTTAGCTTACCTTGAAGGAAGAAAACTGCTTAAAGGCGATTACACTTTTCATTTTGAGCTTGCAAATATTTATGCCGGCCAACGTGAATACAGAAAAATGATAAATGAGTATCTGGATTTGTTGGTGATAAACGAATCGTATCTGGAAAATGTTCAAAGTCGCTTATGGTCAATTGTTTATAACAACAATGATGAAACTGTTCCTGAAATTCTCAAATCAATGCTTATTAAAAAAATACAGCAAAACCCTGGAAATTCTATTCTCTCTGAGCTTTTAATTTGGTACTATTTGCAGGAAAAAGATTTTGAAAAAGCTATTATTCAGGCACAAGCCCTAGACAAAAGAAACAAAGAAGATGGTTATAGATTAATGTCGATTGGTGAATCGGCTACAAACAACAAAAATTACGATTTTGCCCTGCAAGCATATTCATATATTATTGAAAAAGGCTTTATGAACAGATATTACATAAGAGCCAGAAACAATTATCTGGCCGTTCTGTACGAAAAGGTTTTCAATTCAGGGAACTATACAAAAACTCAAATTTTGGAACTTGAAAAAGCATATTTGGAGACAATTGAAGAGCTTGGAGAAAATGCGGAAACTTTTATGCTAATGATAGAACTGTCTCAAATTCAGGGCTTTTATCTAAATTCTACTAAAGCATCAATAGAACGAATGCAAAGAGCTTTGGATTTGCCCGGAATGACCAGAAACAATATTGGCAAATGCAAAATTATGCTGGCCGATTTGCTTCTATTATCGGGAGACCCTTGGGAAGCAACCATAATTTACACTCAAGCCGAAAAAGAAAATGAGAACAACCCTATTGGAGATGAAGCAAAATACAAAAAGGCAAAACTAGCTTATTATCAGGGAGATTTTCTTTGGGCAAAAGCAAAACTGGATGTTTTAAAGGCTTCAACAAGCAAGTTTATTGCAAATGATGCTTTTAGATTATCGCAGATTATTACCATAAATACCGAAATGGATTCTATTTTGGAACCTATGCAGATATTTGCGCGGGGCGATTTCCTTCTTTTTCAAAATAAAGATTCTTTGGCTATGAAAACCTACGACTCCATTCCTTTGTTATATTCTTATCATTCGCTTGAAGATGAGATCCTTTATAGAAAAGGGAATATTTATGAGAAAAATGGTGATTTCGAAAATGCTTCTAAATACTATGAAAGAATAATTAATGAATTTGCTTACGATATTTTAGGCGACGATGCAATGTTCAGATTAGCAGTAGTTTATCAGTTTAGACTTAACGATTCCGAAAAGGCAAAAGAAACGTATCAAAAGCTAATAATGGACTATCCGGGAAGCATTTTTGTTGCAGAAGCCAGAAAGCAATTCAGATTTCTTCGGGGCGATAAGGTTCCGGATGGAATAAGTCAGGAAGATTTATTCTTTTTAAACCTACAACCTTGAAAAAACCTCATATCTCTATTGTTTATGCACTATTGGCAATAGTTCTTTGGTCAACTATTGCGGTAGCATTTAAAATTGGTTTGAGAAACCTTAGTCCTGTGCAGTTTCTTTTTAACGGTGTTCTTGTTTCCTTAATATTGTTTTTTGCTCTCATTGTTTTTCAAGGAAAGCTAAGTCAGATTAGAAAAACCAAACCAAAAGAACTTGCTTTATCTGCATTGCTTGGCTTTCTAAATCCATTTTTGTATTACGTTGTTCTTCTAGAGGCTTATAATATTTTACTTGCACAAATTGCCCAACCTTTAAACTACACTTGGCCTGTGGTATTAGTTTTATTATCAATACCCATTTTAAAACAGAAAATAAAGACTAAGAATATTTTTGCTATCTTGATTAGTTTTTTAGGTGTTGTGGTAATATCAATGCAGGGAGAAACAGATTTGCAAATAAAAAATCCTATTGGGGTTGTATTGGCTGTTGGCAGTTCCATTATTTGGGCATTATTCTGGTTATTAAGCGTTAAGGACAAAAGAGACCCGGTAATAAAACTTTTTATGAGTTTTGTTTTTGCATTTTTATTCTTGTCGTTTTATTTGTTTAGCATATCCAAATTAATAATTCCCGATTTAGAGGGATTATTTGCCTCAATTTACATAGGTTTTTTTGAGATGGGCTTTACCTTCTTGCTTTGGTTAACTGCCTTGAAATTAAGTCCTTCTACAGATAAAATTTCCAATTTAGTTTTTATATCTCCCTTTTTGTCGCTTTTCTGGATAAATATTTTTTTGGGAGAAGCCATTCTTTTCAGCACAGTAATTGGGATAGTTTTACTTATTTTGGGTATTCTCCTAAATAGGTTTTTTTCAAGAGAAATTTAGTATTTTTACAAAGTGACAATAATTAAGGAACGAATAATACTGGGCATAGACCCTGGAACTAACATCATGGGATATGGATTAATTTCCATAAAAGGAAAAACCATGTCGCTTATTGTAATGGGCATACTTGATTTACGAAAACAAACCGACCATTTTACAAAGCTTCAGCAAATTTTCCAAAAAACGACTCATTTAATTGACCAATATCACCCCGATGAACTTGCTATTGAAGCTCCATTTTTTGGTAAGAACGTTCAATCTATGTTGAAACTTGGAAGGGCTCAGGGGGTAGCAATTTCGGCAGCTTTGGCTCGATCTTTACCTGTTTTCGAATATGCTCCCCGAAAAATAAAAATGTCTATTACCGGAAATGGAAATGCAGCAAAAGAGCAGGTTGCCGGTATTCTTCAAAATATTTTAGACATGAAGGGAATGACAATACAAATGGATGCTACCGATGGTGTTGCGGCTGCTGTTTGTCATTATTTTCAAACCAATAAACCTGTTTCAGAAAAATCTTATAATAGCTGGAAAGACTTTATTAGCAAAAATCAGGGAAGGGTTTCCGGCAAATAAAAAAAGCCTCCTTAGAGACTTTCTTCATATTTTTTGTTTATTAGCTCTGCAATTTCCGTAAATTCGTTTTCAGAAAATTTTAACTTGGGACGAGCAAAATTTATGTCTTCAATATTATTTATAGGAATTAGGTGAATGTGTGCATGAGGAACTTCCAAACCAACAATTGCTAGTCCAATTCGTTCACATTCAATGACTTTTTCTATGGCTAAAGCAACTTTTTTAGAAAAAACGTTCATTTCAGCAATTAGGGAATCTGTCAAATTAAAATAATAGTCAATTTCTTTCTTAGGAACAACAAGAGTATGTCCTTTTGCAAGAGGAAAAATATCTAAAAAAGCATAAAAATTTTCATTTTCAGCAATTTTATAAGAAGGTATTTCCCCAGCAATTATTTTAGAAAAAATCGATGGCATACTAAGAAATATCAAGAATTTCAAGAGTTAAACTTCCTGAAGGAACCGGAATTTCAACAATATCTCCCACTACCTTACCAAGCAAACCTTTGGCAATAGGAGTATTTATGGAAATTTTTCCTGTTTTTAAATCGGCTTCAGTTTCCGACATAATAGTATATTTCATTTCCTGATTATTCTTCTTATTTAAAAGGCGAACAGTTGACAGGATTTGTACTTTTGAATTATCTAATTTTGACTCATCAATTAGTCTTGAGTTAGTTAATTTTTCTTGTAGTTGGGCAATTTTCATTTCCAACATCCCCTGAGCTTCTTTTGCTGCATCGTATTCAGCATTTTCCGAAAGGTCTCCTTTATCGCGAGCCTCAGCAATTTGCCTTGAAATAGAAGGTCTTTCAACATTTACCAACTGGTCTAATTCTTCTTTTAGTTTCTGCAAACCATCTTTGGTTAAATACATCAGTTTCGACATAAGTTTTGCTTATTAGTTAATATGCCATAAAAGAAAAAGAATCCCGACTACATCGGGACTCTTTCTATACAAAAATACGAATAATATTTTTAATTACAAAGTAACTCTTGCCTGAATTGAATGAACTCCATTAAATGGGTTTGTGTCGCGGTAAGAATACTCTACTGCAAATACTGAACCTTTCTCTTTGTTCATAGGGATTTGAACAGATAAACCGCATGTTGGTCCGGTAAAAGCAGTTTCTCTTGTTTCGTAATCGAAAACGCCTTCCTCGTAAACATATCCAACTCTGGCAAGGATAAGATTACGGAAATTGTATTCGCTGCCAAGACAAATCTGGTCTTTTGTAAAAGAATTTGATGTAAAAGTACCTGCCATTTGCAGAATATTGTTTTCATTGAAAATAAAATCGTATGAAACAGAAATATTCATTAATGAAGGCAATTCAAACTCTGCAGATCTTTGCTCAACTGTCATGTTAAGTTCCGATGGCAAATCTGCTCTAACAGTAAGACCATCGCCTGAATACTTCATTGTTGGGCCAACGTTTTTAAGGGCAATACCAAATTTAATCTGTTGGTTTTTGCCTGTAACGTAATGAATACCTGCATCAATAGCAACGCCGCTTGCTTTAACGTCGGTAATTCCCTCATTAACTATTCTTAAAGTCATACCTCCAAAAATACTATTGGAGAATGCTTTTGCATAAGAAAGGCCAATATTGGTAAAAACCGGATGGAATGTTCCTATTCCACCTTCAGGTAAAGCAACTGTAGTAATAGGAATTTTTCCAAGGTCAATTGACATTACAGAAAGTGAAAGCACTCCGGTTTCGCTTACTTTTTGTGAGAAACCAAACGCATTTATTCCAATATCAGCTCCTGCAAGCCAGTTGGTGTGGACAAAAATCAGTTCTGTTCCTGTTACAAAAGCAGTACCTGCAACATTTAGATACTGAGATTCCAAACCTCTTATAGATGCTGCATTGGCATTACCAAAACCTGAACTTCTGGCCCAAGGGTTAATTAGCAATTGAGTTGCTCCTGCTGAACCGGCTCTTTGCTTGTTGCCGGCAAACATTGACATAGGAGCTACCAATAAAATTGCCAGAATAAAGCTTGCCAGAGAAATTGAAAACCTTTTCATGATTTTATTTTTTAATTTTATTTTCTTCATAATGGATGTTCTTCAAAATTCAATTTTTAATCTATACAGAACTAGAACGATTGTAAGTCAATTGGTCTCATTACACCAAACCACTTAAGAATTTTTTCTCCTATACCGGGTGCATCAATATGAATAATATAGATGCCGGAAGCTATTGAAATACCATAAGTATTCTTTAAATCCCATTCCAGTTCGGTTATTGGACTGTCTTTCTTAAACCTTCTAATTAAGGTACCATTAAGAGTAAAAATTGAAATGGTACAAGTTTGAGGAAGATTAGTGATTTTAATGATGTTATCAATCTGAGTCTGTTCGTATTCTGAATAACCGTAGTATGGGTTAGGAACAACATTTATTAAATCCAATGAATTTTTGGCTGTTGTATTATCGTTTCTAACAGTAACCAAATCGGATGTATTAAACGAGTACATTGGATAATTGAAGTTTTTTGGATTATCTAATCCGTAACCATTAACAGCAACTTTATACGGGTTAGCCATACGAATTTTAATTGTAACATCGTTATCCAATAAAGAGTACTGGCTGTTATGCAACGGAATAGCTGTCCACATTGCATTTCTAAAAACTTCTCTCTTTCCGTTTGTAACAGAAGGATCCATTCTGGCCACAATTTCCTTACCGGCATCATAAGCCCACATTCTTTTAGGATCTGTTGTTTCAATTTCGTTATGACCAAACACATAAATATAATGCATTCCACCAAACACAACATCACCCGCAGCACCACCGGACATATAGTAAAGATCTGAATATAGTCTAGAAGAAGGATTCCAAATCATATCATTACCTTTATCAGAACTTAACCATGAGTTTTCGCCAAATGCCATATTTAATCTATCACCTGTTTCAACATCAACAGCATAACCAGGGAACCAACCCATTCCTTTTGAGGAAATGTAGTTAGAAAGAGCTTCGTTTGTTAATGTATCTTCACCTGTTCCAATATTGGTAGAAACACCATTCTTATCAACAGATGCAGCGTTTCTAAGATCAAATTTCCTAACACCGCTTGGCCCTTCCTGAACTGCATCAAATTCTCCATCACCATTGGTATCAATAGAATCGTTTTCACTTAATTCAAATACAGGACATCTGGTCCATTTGGTTTTGTCGCTGGTTATTACAATATCAACACTAGCCAAACGTTGCTTAATTGGTGAGACAAGAGCATGACCGGTTATCCAAGCAGGGCCGAAAACATCATGCGAAGCATACAAATAAGGAGCCCATGTTCCATCAAGAATTTTCTCGAAATATTCTTTATCATCACCATAATCGTTGTATCTTGATACATCTGGATCTTCCAAAGTTCCGGAACGAATCCAGTTCTGAGGATCCCCTCCAATGTCTTCATCGGGTAAGAAGTACAACCATGGTTTTGTAATGTCAGTAAATGTCATTGAAGATGAAAGGTAACCTCCGGCATCAATATTGTTTTCTCCCGGAAATTCGGTTTTATTTATAGATATTGATATACCCCATTCAGGGAAAAGTTGTTCATTATTAACATTTATCCACTGGTCTGAGTAAACAGTTGAAGGTGGATAAACAATGGAATCAATAATTTCTAGTGGAGTAATAACTTCTCCTGCAGCATTTCTTTTAAACACACCAACCTTAAATGGAGGATAATCAGAAATTGTTAAGTAAAGTGGAGTAGTTGTTGCCGCTGTATCTGCAACTTTTACCTGAACCAATTGATATTCATCGGCTTTTTCGTAAATATACCATTTTGCAGATTTGCCATTATTTTCAGTTATTATACCTGTTGCGCTAATCATTGTAATAGAATCGAATCTAACAACCAATTCTTTGTCAGGAACATTTAAAGGGTTAATAACCTTAACATCAATAGGACCGAAACCATTTTCGTAGGTTGGAGTAGAGTCTTGCCATGGAGCACCGCTCATAATGCTGTCTAAAGTTTCTTTAGTAAGTTCTAGCACATTTTTGGCATTTCCGTAGCCTTCTAACTGCGTAATTTTAGGTCCGTAACCATAAGTGGAATTAAGAACAGTACCACCTTGCTCAGGAGCAGGGTTGTGCGGAGTTACAGCATAAGTTTTAATTGCTCCGCCAGCTCCGGTTCTTGAAGCTTTGTAGGGTTCTTTATTACCATCGATATAGTTTGCATCGTTTCCATTGTATAAATGCGCTGCACCGGTAGAAAGATTTTTCATATCGTTATAACCGTAAGCAATTGCAAGATAATAGTAAGTTTTGTGATTAATAAGAGTTTTATCTCCTGTAGCAAACTGGTCTTCTGTAATTCTAAATGAGTGAGTAACTCCATTATCGGAACCTGCAACCATTGCGGTAGGCACATTAGCTCCAAGTTCGTCGGACCAAACGTAATTTACAATTTGCCCTACACCATCTTTAATATCGCATTGATAAACAATTCTAGCCAAGCTGGCATCGCGAATGTCACCTACAGAAACATCAGAATTCTTAAGTTGAAATACCTGATATCCCTGGAATCTGTAATATAAATCGCAATCGAAAGCAGTTGGACAAACAATATTTAGTTCATCTTTAACTAAATATTGCTCTAAATAATTGTTGGATGTTTTCTTATTCCAGATATGGAAAATAAGTTCATTTTCAAGTTCAACAATATCTAATTCAGGAGCTTGTGGTCCTTCTACTAGTTGGAAACAAGCTTCAAAAAGTTTTTGAGCTTTAACGTCGGCACGTTTTACTTCTTTTACCGATTCGTAAGGATCTCCGCTTGTTGCCCTTGCCCAAACAATACCGGTAGTAATATCGTTAACCATACCGGGCTCTAATGTAAACGGCCCTGCTGATTGAACAAATCTTCTATCGTAAGGGGTGTTATTTTCACTATATTCATCCCATTTTGGCATTGGGATTCCACCTTGTCCCCATCCACAATTATCTGTAGTTCCCGGAAACATAAAGTCAGTTTCTGTTGAAGTAGCGCCTCCGGAAACGTGTCCTGTTCCACCATAAAGAAGTTTAGTATTATCTTTCCAGATTCCTAAAAGGAAATTGTAATGTTCAGTTGCAGTAGATGGATCCTGTGTTGGAGGAGCACCTGTTCCGGTATTATTAAAATAAATAAACCTTCTCATTCCCCAACGTTCATTATCAATAATTCCATCACCAAAATTTAGTCCATTAATATTACCGTTTAAAATATTACCATCACATAATAGAGTTCCATTGGCATCAACCGGAGTTTTTCCATTATCTATTCCATCGGGGTCTTGATAAGGACCTTCAAAAAAGTCAACTCCAATAGCAGGAGGAGGAGGATTCGGTCCGCCATATGCATAATTAACACCCTCATCAGAAGGTAATCCGTTGTAAAGGTAACCTAATCCTTTCTGTACATCGCAACCTACATAATCGTCCCATG
Organism: Bacteroidales bacterium; assembly: GCA_016936815.1. GTDB lineage: Bacteria > Bacteroidota > Bacteroidia > Bacteroidales > GWF2-38-335 > GWF2-38-335. The sequence continues at coordinate 4,979 of JAFGXD010000009.1, read as the reverse complement.
CATATCCCATATCAGCATCAGTCCAAACTCCAAAATAGGTTTGAGTAAGTGTATAGGTGGAACGGTTAATTAGTTCGTAGTTATAGAAAGTCATATTATTTAGTTCGTCACTGGTTGAAAAGACAAAAGCCTGAGCTTTAATTTCCATACCAATGGGATCTCCCTGAGTTTCGGTATGAATATTACCGCGGTCGTTATAAACCCACCAAAGAGTCTGGTCACCATAAAGCCTTACTTGTCTGTCTTCTCGGCTTGTTCCGCAAGGATATTGGCCATTATAAAGTTCATACATAGGATAATCTCCTGCTCCAAGAGGATCGTAATAATCGTCGCCATCCACATCGGCAAAAGGAGCCATGTGCCATGAGTAACCGGCAGCAACATCGCCGTGAGCAGGCCAGTCAGTAATTATTGCGGGAGGTGAATAACCCGGAAAATCTTTTGTTCTTGTATCCGCATCGGAATTAAACCATGCAACAAATTCCTGTACCTCGTTTTTGGTAATATCAAAATGTTTGTCGTACTGTGCACAAACAGCAGGAGTTGTAGTACCTCTTTCAGCGCCTGTTGTAATCAAGGGGCCGGGCCAGTAGTCAACACCATTAGCTCGATAACGCATAGCGGCAAGTTTAAGCTGACCGTTTACGTCAACTCCGCCAATCCATATTGAACCGGCAAAAAGAGATTGTTTACCCGAATTTTTCGGAATTTCATATTTGGCGTTCCCCTGTAAGTCCCACCACATGTCACCACCGGTGTGAATTAACGCCCTAACGTTGTTTAGCTCGATTTGGGTAGAGGTAGTACCGGGAGTACAACCGGCAGTAACACCTGTGGTTGATTTCGTAGTAGGGGTAAGACCTCTCCATTTGTCAGCGTAAACCTGATTAATAAAAGCTATCCCAATAACAGACAGAATTAAGTAATTTCTAAAGCTTTTCATCTTATTTGGTTTATTTATTTTCGTAATTAAATTAGAAACTTATTTGAACACCTAAACGAATTCGTCTTGGCAGCATATAATTCCAAGGCACATTAATTGCCATTTGGTAGTAATTTACAAAAGCAGTAGGATCGTTCATTGTTTCAATAGTTTCCTGAGCTTGAGCTGATTCAAGATATCCATCATCGTCGGGGTTACCTGTTGCTCTGTAAACGCCTACAGTATTTTTGGTATTTAGTAAGTTTTGAATATCAAGATAAACATTCATACTTGCAAATTTCTTATCTTCTTCACCTTTTCCAAGTTTAATGTTAATGTCTTTATCTAATCTCATGTTAATAGATGTTCTCCAAGGCATACTTGAACCGTTGATTGAACCTCTAAGGAATGAACTTCCTCCTCCAAGAGCATCGGGAGAGATATTTATCTGCTTGCTGTAAGGAGTTCCGGAACCTGAGTTAACAACAAAGTTAACACCAACATTCTGGAAGAAATCTTTTCCAAAAAGTTTTGGGCCGTTATAAGGAGTACCGTTAGCTTTTCCACCAAATCGGTAATCAACAACGGCAGACAAATTATGTCTTTGGTCGAAGTCTAATGGAATAAGAGTTCTTAAGTTTGGCTGTCCTGATGCAATAAGATTAATACCTGATTCAGCATTTGAACCTGTACCGCTTGCAAATTGCAAGGTATAAGCTGTTCTAATACTAACATTTCCGGTTCTTCTTAAATCGTATGTAGCAGTAAAACCCTTAACCGTTCCAAAGTCAATATTTCCGTAAGTCATATAGTTTACAGGATATGCACCAACCATTGCAATGGCTTGCTGCATATCTCTCATTTCACGATAGAAAGCTGATAATTTCAGAGAAGATGATGGTCCTATTTTTTGCTGGAATCCAAGTTCGTAAGCAATAGTTTTTTGAGGACGTGCATTTGGATTATTAAGAATAGAATTATTCTTTTGGTTGATGTAGTAGTAATCCAATGGGTCTAATCTAGTGCCGTTATATGGTCTTTGAGAAAGAATATCGTAATAAGCAAAGAATAGAGCTATTTCTGAAATAGGGAATGAGAATGAGATACGAGGCATAACAACTACCTGAGGATCATAATCTTTAAAGGCATTTACATTAAGCTCTGCATCAGGATTAACTAAGTAAGGAGCAATACCAGTTGAAGTATATAAAACAGAAGGATCGTTTGTTTCAGTACCGTCTGCAGTAAACCAAGTAGTTTCATCATCTGTTGTATGTCTGTATCCAACAATTTTACCCGGATCCTTAATATTATCTACATAAACAACATAATCATCACCAATATTTCCGGGAATGCCTCCTGTTGGAATAATTGAAGAGTTTACAGACTCTATATCGCCGGCTGAGTAAGTTTCGTGTAATGAGTATGGATCTTTAAGAACCATTTGGTTTAGGTCGAAACGGTCGATTCTAACTCCAACATTGAAAATAAGGTCTCTAAAAGAAAATTTATCCTGAATATATGCAGCAGAATATGTTGGCATAAAAGGAGCAATTTCTCTGGTCAGGTTACCATCCTCATCTGTTTTAGTAAAGAAATCCTCAAAACTTGGGATAGATTTAAGTCTGTTGCCATGAGCATCGTAACCGGCATAAGAAACAAGATTATATCCCTGATTAAAAAGTTCGTCTGCGCTAAAGAAATCAATTTTTAGTTGATCGGGGTCATAAGAGTCAATATCTAACCATTGTGTGCTGTTAATAGGAATTCCTAAGCTTTCTCTAAGTTTAATATCGAATCTTGCCTGGTTTTGCGCATTATATAATCTGTTGTAAGAAATGGTATCCTGAAAAACGCCATAACTGTCGTATAAAGGAATAGGATTAGCTTGATCAAGTTCAGTAATATGGTTATTAGCCAAACCTCTTGCCAAAGTCCAAAGAGCAGCAGGAGAAACACCGTAGAATCTATCGTTTCTTTGTTCAAATTCAAATCCAATAGAAATCTCATGGTCTCCAATGTCGGCAGAACCAGCAGCAGTAACCCTGAATTGTGATTGGTCTGTAATGCTGTAAGAGTTGTATTGAACACCTGGAGAAGCCCACATGCTGTAAACACTTGAAGGGAATTGCCCATTTAGCAGAGCTCCACCGGATTCAACAACAAAAGAGTTTCTGAAATATGCATTATTATCGTATAAGTCATAATAATACTGAGTATATTTGGAAAGACTAGAATTTATATCAACATATTGGAAATCATATAAAGTGTCTCTAAATCCATTCTGCACATAAGCACCACCGGGAGCTATTGCCAAAGTGTCCATCCATTCGTAAGATGGATTTTTGTAAGTTGTGAATTTCCCAACGTAACCGTAGTTAAACAATTCATCTTTATGAGAATCATCCTGAAGAACCTGATCGGTTTTGGAGTAGTCGAACTGAATAGTGTAATAGGCGTTGCTGAATACGGAAGCTGATTTTTTTTCTTGTTCAGCGGAAGCATCGTTAAATTTCTGGGTTAATCTAACATAAGCCCTCCAGTTGTTATAAATTTGTTGGCCATTGTTTTCGCTATTAAAAATGTAACCTGACCAGTTAAACATGTGTCTGTTAATATAGTTATATGAACCGCCAATAGTAATATTAAAATTATTACTTGGTTGGAAATCGATTTTACCGGCCAAGTTAGCGTAGTAATTCTCAACATTTGGTCTGGATTTAATTTCTGTAAAAGCATCTGCCTGAAGGAAATCTGCATTTTGGAAAGTACCAAATCCAAGTCCTGTTGGTCTTAGAGGATTGTCTATTATATATTGTAAATCTTCATCATTTACTTTATACATCGGAATAATTGAAGGATTATCGTCTTTAATATAACCAAGGTCACCGGAGATAAAGAAGCCCATTAGAGGTTTTTTAGTTTTTCCTGTGGTATCTGATTTATCTTTAATATTTACCAATGGACCTGATAGACTAAATCCTAAAAGATTGTATCCATAATTATCTAAACGAACACCTTTGTCTCCAAATCCTGAAGTTACATATTCTAAACCTCCAAAAAGTACTCTTGAAGGACCTCTTGTAGTAATAGAGATAATACCACCGGAAACGTCGCCGTAACGAGCGGGAAGACCTCCTGTAATAACGTTCACCTCACCCTGAGCAGCTTTTGGAAGACTTGCAGAACCACGAACCTTAACACCGTCTATATAATATTCTGTTCCTTCGGATCTTGCACCACGGATACTACCAATGGAACCGTCTTGTGAGAACACACCACCAACTGTTGCAGCAACTGCAGTTGCAGAACGTCCCGGCATTTTAGCAATATCTTCGGCAGTAACTGTTGTACTGGATCCACCTTCTTTGTCGATAAGAGGAACACGATATTTTTTAATTTCAACTGTTGGAAGCAATTCTGAAGATTCTCCAAGAGCAAAATCCTGAAAAGTAATTTTTTCAGCTCTAACAAGAACATCATTAAATTGCAGAGGAGAATATCCAACGTAAGATGCCTTAACTGAATATTTTCCTGCCGGCACGGGCTTAATCTGGTAATTACCATCAATATCGGACATACCGCCGGTAATAATACTTCCGTTAGATAGAATTGAAACGTTTGCAAACGGAATTGATTCACCGGTTTTCTTGTCGGTAATCTTACCTTTAAGTGTTCCGGACTGAGAATAAATTTGATTTGCAGCCAGAACCGCAACCAGAACAAATAGTATTTTTCGTAGCATAATCAATTATTTATGATTGGTTTAGAACATTATTTATTAACAGTTAGTTTAACAGTTTTTAACAATCCGTAAATATAGATATTCTTTAATGATAAAACCAAACTTTTTTTTCAAAAAAAATATGCTTTGTAATCATATAAACATATAAGCATTCATATCTATATTTTGTTTCTTAAACATTTCAATTTAAGCTTTGGTCAAATGTACGTATTATATTATATAATGTATTGTTGTAATTTTCAAAAGGCGGAAAGAAATCTACAAATGGTGAAAAAAAGTATACTAACGGAGATTAAAAAAAGTTAAAATTAA